>DATBLC010000369.1:0-23678 GCA_036555515.1 Binatia bacterium | reverse complement strand
CGCCCCTTGTCGGCGTGTCTACGCTTCAAGCGATCGCGGCGCGCATAAGTGATTTTACGGGAGTCATTTGCGCCATTTTGGACGCGCGCAAAAAAGAGGTGTACGCGGCGATTTTTCGCCGGCGCCCACGCTCGCTCGAGCGACTCACCGATGATGGCGTGATGTCATGCGAGAGGCTCGGCGAACTTCTCCGTCAATTCAATCCGCCGCATGCCATTTTGCTCACCGGCGACGGGACAATCGCTTACGGCGAGCGCCTCGCCTTGTCCCTCGGAAATGAGGTTCGCGTCTGCCAAGATGAAACCACACCGACCGTTGCAGCCGCGGTTGCGCGTCTGGGCGAGGCCAATTTAGCGTGCGGGGCGCTGCCGCGGGGTTTGATTGCGCCTCATTATCTACGCCCGGCTGAAGCTCAATTAGGTTTGCCCAAGTCTGCCTAAACCATTGAAACTGTTCCGATAACCTACGTTGACAAAGAAAATCTCGTACGTTACATTGGGCCCTCGCAAAAAAATCTCTCGCAAATTGTGAAATAGGAGGCTGACCCCTATGGAAAATCGAGAAGAGCAGGCGATCGTCTCCCTTCTAGACAAGGACCCGGAACTAAAAAAATTTTACGAAGAGCATCAAGAGTTGGAAAAGCAACTGGCCGTCTTTCAGCACAAACACTATTTATCCTCTGAAGAAGAAGTAGAAATGAAAAGAATTCAGAAACTCAAGCTCGCGGGCAAAGACAAAATCATGGAAATACTGGGCCGGCATAGGCAGAACGGCGATATTCAATAGGAGCAGCCATGAAAAAGACCGGCGCTGAGATATTTTGCGAATCGCTAAGACATGAAGGCGTGAAGACCGTCTTTGGACTACCCGGCGGCGTCGTTCTTAAAATTTTCGACGTTCTCTGCCAGCAAAAAGACATCGAACTCGTCCTGACCCGCCACGAACAAGGGGCGGCGCATATGGCCGAAGGTTATGCCAAAGCAACCGGCAAACCCGGGGTCGTCTTGGTGACGTCGGGGCCAGGGATGACGAACATTGTGACCGGACTAGCAGACGCCTATATGGATTCCGTGCCGCTGGTCGCCTTTACCGGCCAAGTGTCCACCGACTTGATTGGCAACGACGCGTTTCAAGAAGCGGACAATGTCGGCATCAGCCGCCCCTGTACGAAACATAACGTGCTGGTCAAGGACGTGAATGAACTGGCGCAGATTATCAAAGAGGCTTTTTATATTGCCACCAGCGGGCGGCCGGGGCCGGTGCTCGTGGACATTCCCAAAGACGTAAGCGTGGCGAAGGCGGACTTTAGGTATCCCGATAAGGTTAACTTGCGCGGCTACAACCCGACGGTGACGGGGAACAAAAACCAAATACGTCAGGCCGCGGACGAAATAATGAAGGCGCGCAAGCCGATCATTTACGTCGGCGGCGGAGCGATATTTTCCGATGCCGCCGATGAAGTGCGCGAGCTCGCGGAGATTACCCAGATACCCGTAACCATGACGCTCATGGGCTTGGGGAGCTTTCCCGGCACCCATCCGTTGTCACTGGGCATGCTCGGCATGCATGGCGCCTACTGCACGAATATGGCGATGCACCACGCCGACTTGCTAATCGCCGTCGGCGCGCGTTTCGATGACCGGGTCACCGGCAAGCTCTCGGCTTTTTGTCCCGAGGCCCGCGTGGTCCACATCGACATCGATCCGACTTCGATCAAGAAAACTTTTCATGCCCATATTCCGATCGTCGGCGACGTTAAAGCGGTGCTGCGCCAGTTAAACGTTATGCTGCGCTCCATGGACGGCAACCCGGATGAAATGAAGACGCTCAGAAGTCCGTGGCTGAAGCAAATCAACACGTGGCAGACGACCCATCCGTTGAGTTACAAACAGGATAGCAACACAATAAAACCGCAATATGTGGTCGAGAACCTATACGAACTGACCAAACATGACGCCATCGTCGCGACCGATGTCGGACAGCATCAGATGTTCGCGGCGCAGTACTTCAAGGGAAACAAGCCGCGCACCTGGCTCACGTCCGGCGGGCTGGGCACCATGGGATTTGGCTTTCCCGCGGCCATCGGCGCGCAGAAGGCTTTCCCCGACCGCATGGTGATTTGCATTACCAGTGAAGGCAGTTTTCAGATGAATCTTCAGGAGCTCGTGGTAGCCGCGGAACAAAAGTTGCCGGTTAAAATCGTGTTGCTGAACAACGGCGTGCACGGCATGGTGCGGCAGTGGCAAGATCTGTTCTATGAAGGCCGTTATTCGGCCAGCCTACTCGGCAAGATGCCGGATTTTGTGAAATTGGCTGATGCCTATAGCATCCTTGGTTTGCGCGCGGTCAAACCGGCCGAGGTGGTGCCGCTGCTCAAGGAAGGGCTTAAGCACAAGGGTCCGGTGCTGATGGATATTCATACTGACCCCTACGAAAACTGCTATCCCATGATTCCTGCCGGCGGTGCGCACCACGAGATGATGCTCGAAGACCCGCCCGAACTTAAGCAGGCGCGAAAAGGCAGTGCACAAAAGAGGAAGGTGGATGAAGGGGAGGGCGTGCTTCCTGCCTAAGTCGCTCAGCGAATGGAACATATCATCTCGGTTTTGGTGGAAAATAAGTTTGGCGTACTGGCCAGGGTTGCGGGCCTGTTTAGCGCGCGCGGCTACAACATCGAAAGTTTGTCCGTGGCGCCGACTCTGGACCCGACCACCTCCATGATCACGATTGTCACCGTTGGTGATGACCGGATCATCGAACAAATCATGAAACAATTGAATAAGGTCGTCGAAGTGCTCAAAGTCGTGGATTTGACCGAAACCCAGTTTCTCGATCGGGAAACAGCGCTCATTAAAGTTCACACCAAAGCGGAACATCGCGATGAAGCGATCCGCATCGCGGATATCTTCCGGGCCAAGATCGTCGACTCGTCACCGACCACTTATACCATCGAAATTACCGGCGACGTTGACAAGGTCGAGGCGTTAATCAATTTGCTTCGCCCGCTGGGCATAAAGGAACTGATCCGCACCGGCCGAATCGCCATTGCCCGCGAAACCTCTCGAACCGCATCGCCACGCCGCGAACCGGCCTTGCTGAAAGCGTGATGGCAGGATCCATGTTCATCCCGGATTGCGCAGCTGCGCTAGACAGGAAGCGCGAGGCGCAACCCTTCCGTAGCAAAGTCGATGGGTTTCTGGCTCTGAGCAAGACATCGAGCAGCGCTGCCTCCACGGAACGTCAGATTGTCTGAAAACTCCGTTCATGGTTCGACTGGGCTCACCATGAACGGATGTCAGACATTAGAAATGAAGCACTTAGCCGTTGGCCCTGACCCCTCGACAAGCTCGGGACTAAAGGCTGTCGAGGGGTCTGTCCTGAGGCTCCTCGAAGGGTCGAAGGGCTCCTAAAGAGTTTTACACAGTCTGAAGTTCAAGCTCGTAACAACGAAGTGCGAAAGCGCGAAATGACTTGGAAATTTTACAGTTGGACGCCTTCGCTACTCCCGCCGTCGGGTTTGTACCCGTCGGAGCTTCGAGTTTTTCGACCGTAACCCTCCCGTAAGCGCCGCAGCTTCCGAAATCTCACTCTCTAACTACTGTAGATCGCCCAATCGTCCCGGCCAACGGTCGAAACTATCTTCGGGCGCTTATCATCCCGGGATCGCTGCCGATACTTTAAATGTCAGTCGCTCTCGTAGCCCGCCAAGCTCCTGCTGGCTTGGAAAACGGGCGATGTCTGGAAGAATCGCAAGAGGGATGGAATCGCCAACTGAGGCAAACGACTGGTTGGCGTCGCTAATATGTGGGGCTGGCTCGGACCGCGAAGAGTACTCATGAACCTGGAAGAGTCGAACGCGAAAAAGCGCCTCCCGGTGGCACAGCTCAGGCCAGGCATGTATGTCGTGGAGCTCGATAAACCGTGGTTCAAGACTCCATTTTTCTCCCATAGTCGGCACATTAAGAATCATGATGACATTGAGTTGCTCGCCAAGCATGGGATCGGCGAGGTTGTCGTAGATCTCGAACGCAGCGTCGATGCCGGGACGTCGACCTCGGTTACCGCGCCGGCACAGGTTGCGGCGCGGGAGCTCACCGTCGGCAAAAACGGATCGCCAACCGAATCGCCCGACGCGAAACAGGCCCGGCTCCAGCATGAGAGGATCCTTCAGCCCTTAACTAAAGAGCTATCCGTTGCACATGGGATCCACGCGGAAGCCCTGGCAACGGCGCAGAGCGTGTTTGACGGCGTTGGGCGCGGATCGCGCCTCAATAGTCCCGCTGCCAAGCAAACCGTTACCGAACTCCTCGGCAGCGTAACGCGTTCTCCGGAAGCGAACCTGCTGCTTGCCCAGATGCGCCGCTTTCAGAACGATTTATTTACTCACGCGGTAAATGTTTGCGTGCTTTCCCTGGTGGTGGCCACCCTGGAAGGATTTTCCGACGAGGTTCACGAACTGGGTCTGGGAGCGCTATTGCACGATATAGGACAAGTGCGTTTGCCCCGTAACCTGCTTCGCAAGAATGACGGCTATACCGACCAAGAGCGGCGGCTAATGGAGCAGCATCCGGCTCTTGGAGCGGCGATCTTGGAGCCGGAGGAGAGCATTCCGGCTAGTGCCAGGCGGATGGTGATGGAACATCACGAGCGCCTCAATGGTACGGGCTACCCGCAGAAAATCGGCGGCGAAAGCATCTCGCTCCTCAGCCAGATTGTCTCCATCACCGACGCCTACGACGCCATGATCATCGGCCGCAACGGTATCATCCGCCGGCCCATCGACGTATTGCGCCAATTGTATTTGGACGCCAACGCCGGCGCCTTTAGCCGTGATTTGGTCGAAAAAGTGATCCGCTCCTTGGGGGTCTATCCCGTGGGCAGTCTCGTGGAACTCAACACCGGCGAGCGCGGGATTGTCTTGGCGGCGAACCGATCCGATACCCTGCGGCCAACCATCCGTTTGGTTTTGAGTCGCGATGGCCTGCCACTACCGAAGGGACCGATACTGAGCCTCGCCGAAGAGAAGTCCCTTGCCATCGGCCGACAGATCGTGCGCAGCTTGGATCCCGGCAAAGAGCGCATCGATATCATGAGTCATTTGACTCTGGCTACGGGGCTAGCAAGGTGACGTGCATGGAACCGGTAACGACGCCCCCGGTACCATCTGGCGTTGAAGCCGCCGAGCGCGCAATTGCGCAACTGCTCCTCGATGCCCTGCCGTCGGCCGCATTGCTTACCGACGCCGCTGGGAGAATCGTAGCGGCGAACGGGCAGGCTGAACTGCTGCTGGGCTGGGTGGCACCCATACTTGAGGGACAACTTGCGCATGAACTTCTCGACTGCCGGTCTGAGCATCAAACCGGCGGCCTGGAGGAGTGTCCCGTAGAAAAGGTCCTGCACGGCGGCACCGTCGAACCGGCTGCGCGCATGCGGATCCGTTGCCGTGACGAGAGCGTGAAGGAGATTGAATACCGCTGCGTTACCTACCCGACGGGTAGAGGGCTCGGCGCCGTGCTGGCATTTCATGACTTGACGCGCCAGACTGAATTGGAAAAAGACCTCAGGCGCCTGGCGTCCATCGCGGAGGAGAGTCCCATCGCCATCGTCGAGCTTAATGAAGACGGGAACTTGATTCACGCCAATCCGGCGATGATGTCCTTGGTGGAACGGTTTGGATTTCGCGCTGACGCGCGCCCCGTAATTTTGCCGTCGAATGTCGTCAGACTGGTCGCCCATTGTTTGAAAAGCCAAAGCCAACTTGACGGTATAGAAGTCAACGTGGGCGACAGCCATTATGAGTGGAAAATGGTTCCGGTACCCAGGGAAAATCTGGTGCGGGGTTATGGCATCGACCTCAGCGCGCGCAAACTTGCCGAGATCGAACTCGTCAGAGCCAAGGCCAAAGCGGAGGTCGCAAACCAAGCGAAATCTGAATTTCTCGCCAACACCAGCCACGAAATTCGTTCGCCTCTGCATGTCATTCTCGGCATGACCGATCTTTTGGCCGAAGGCGATTTGAGTGACGAACAACGAGCGTATCTCGACACGATTCAGGGTTGCACCGAATCCTTAATGTCCGTCATGGGCGATATACTCGACATGGCGGCTCTCGAAGCGGGCAAGGTTACGATTGAGAATGCGTCTTTTGATCTCAGAGCCTTGATGCAAGAGACTATGGCGTCGTTTAAGCCGCTGGCCGAAAAAAAAGGGTTGTGTCTGACCATGGCGATCGGCGCTAAGGTCCCATCCCAAATCCAGTGCGACCGCAAACGGCTGCGACAATTGATTGAAAACCTGCTGTTTAACGCCATCAAGTTCACCGATGACGGAGATGTGGCGGTGGAGGTGGACCGGGCGCCAATTCCGCTGTATCCAGGCCAAGAGAAACCGGGAGATGAAGTGCTCGGGTCGAGCGACGATGGAGAATACCTGGTCTTCTCGGTGCGCGACTCGGGAATCGGTATTCCGCGCGATAAGCAAGAAGTCATTTTCGATCCTTTTTCGCAGGCCGACGGTTCGAGCGGCCGCAGCTACGACGGAATCGGACTCGGTTTGGCAGTCTCCAAACAGCTCGTGGAATTGATGGGCGGACGGATCGGAGTGGAGAGCGAGCCTGAATGCGGCAGCCAATTCTGGTTTACCTTGCCGTTGCAACCCATGGCTCGGTGAGTGGAATCTAGCCACTAATGATCCGCTTTGGCGGGTTCAATCCGGATTCAGCAGTTGCGCTCGACAGGAAGCGCGAAGCGCAACCCTTCCGTTGCAAAGTCTATGGGTTTCTGCCTCGTGAGCAGACATCGAGCAGCGCTGCTGTGTGAAAACTCCGTTCATGGTCGACTGGGCTCACCACGAACGGATGTCAGACAACACAAATCAAGTATTTAGCCGTTCGCCCTAACACCTCGACAAGCTCGGGACTAAAGGCTGTCGAGGGGCCTCAGGGCAGGCCCCTCGAAGGATCGAAGGGCTCACACAGTCTGCGTTAAAGTCGTAACACCGAACTGCAAGGCGCAAAATGAGTTGGACGCCTTCGCTACTCGAGGGTTCTACCTCGCTTGCCGTCTCCTCAGTCAAACTGCGGAATCCGGGTTCAATTCGTTCAAGAAATTTAAGCGCCGAAACAGTCCGGGGAGCATTTTTGCAACTGGAAGTTTGCATTTTTTGAACGTGGAAGCCGACGGGCCGTCGCGGTGAAACCAGTAATCGCGGCACTCCAGCACGGCTTAGGCGGTGAGACGCCGAAGCGCTTCGGCATATTTTTCCTGGGTCTTTTTGACGATTTCGGTCGGCAGCGCCGGAGGCGGCGAATGCATGTCCCAGGGAAGGCTCAACAAGTAATCGCGCACGTACTGTTTGTCAAAGCTCTCCGGCGTCTTGCCCGGCTGATATCCGTCGGCGGGCCAAAATCGTGATGAATCCGGCGTGAGCAGCTCATCGATGAGGATGATATCATCGCCCTTGATGCCGAACTCGAATTTGGTATC
Source organism: Binatia bacterium (assembly GCA_036555515.1). Lineage (GTDB taxonomy): Bacteria > Desulfobacterota > Binatia > UBA9968 > UBA9968 > DATACQ01. The sequence goes on along the minus strand of DATBLC010000369.1, from coordinate 16,194 downwards.
GGCGATGATTATGCCCTTGGTCTCGGCGATTGCGCGGGCGCGGTTATAGATGGCAATGGACGCGTCGCGCATTTTTTCGGCAGTGCGCCGTCCAACCCGTTCAATCGTTTGCGCGAACGTAATGCTGAGATCATGTTCGCCCACTGCGGCCTTGGTGGAAGGGGTGAAGATGGGCTCGTCAAGCCGGGAGGCTTCCAGTATGCCTTCGGGCAACGCGATACCGCACACGGCGCCAGTCATCTGGTAATCCTTCCAGCCAGATCCGGCGAGGTAGCCGCGCACGACACATTCCACCGGCGCGGGTCGGCTTTTCTTTACGAGCATGCTGCGGCCCACCAGGCTCGCTTTATGCGGCTGGCATGGCGCCGGGAAATCGTTCACGTTCGCTGAGATAAAATGATGAGGAACGATATCTTGCATTATTCCGAACCAGTACACGGAGAGGTCGGTGAGGATCTTGCCCTTATCCGGAATAAGCGTAGGCAGGATAACGTCGAAGGCCGAGATGCGGTCGCTGGCGACCATCAAGAGACGATCGCCAAGATCGTAGATGTCGCGCACCTTGCCGCGATGGAACAATTGCAGTCCAGAAAGGGGAGCTTCAATGATCATAGGCTATCGTAGTGACGGATGGCTACGGCTGGTTCATAGGCGCGGCTTGGCCCTGTGTTCAACATGCCGCGTTAGAGAATTTTTGTGATCGCCGCCTCGTCGAATCCGGCGAGCTTGGTCTTGCCCTTGATGATCACCGGCCGCTTGAGCAAGTTCGGATCCTTCGTCATGAGCTTGATGGCCTCGTCTTTCGACGGCGGCTTTTGCTTCATCTGCAGCTCGCGATAAAGCGGCGTCCGAGTGTTGAGATATTTCTCAATCGGGTCTTCGCCGATAATTTCGCGCAGCTCTGTTTCCGAGAGCGGCTTTTTGCCGTACTCCCTTTCCTCTAAATCGGCTTTTTTCGCTTGCAAGAAACTTCTTGCTTTGCGGCAAGTTGTTCAGGTCGCTTTGTAAATAAATTTGATCTTTGCGGCCATTTTTTTCCGTCTATTTGAAGAATTTGGCAACGCGCTCGAAAGCCGTCGGTTCGATTTCGTTGCGCACCGGCCAGCCGCCTTTGAGGGGAACGGTCGCGTCGATAATCGCGACAGCGTCGCCGAGCCAGCCGCGAAAACTTTGCACTTCGCGGATGATTTCGATGTCTTTATCCCAATGCACCCGGGTGGCGACCGCCCACATAACTTCTCTTTCGTTGAAGACGTCGACGTCCTCGTCGACGATTACCGCGAGTTTCAAGTTCGGCATTTCAACGAAAGCCTGCATACCCGCTTTGTTGGGTTCGTTTTCAAATTCCTTTTTGATCGAAATATAGCAAATACAGCGGCCGCAGCCGGAAGGGGGAAGGTGAATCGCTTTTATGCCCGGGATGTTTTTCTTGATGACGTTGTAAACGCTGCCTTCCTTGGGAATACTGCCGAGATTCCAATGGTCCATATGGCCGGGCCAGAAATCCTCCACAATGCCGTTGCGCCGGTGAGTAATCGCAGTAACCTCGATGACCGGCACGTCCATTTGCGGTTGCGCGTAGCCGAGGATTTCGCCGAAGGGGTTTTGTGACTGGCGCATGCCGGGAAGGATTTCGCCTTCGATAATCACCTCGGCGTCTGCCGGGACCATGAACTTATCGCCCCAAGTCGTCGACGGCGTTAAGCGCAGCGGTTCGCGCAAAAAGGCGGAGGCAGTCAGGTAGTCGTTGTTGCCCATGGGTGTCATACAACAGCTGGAGAGATAGAAAGCCGGATGATGCCCCAGGATTACGATTACCGGCGCGCGCAGTTTTTGTTCCTCGTACTCGCACGCCATGGCTTCCAGGTGGTGGTGCTTGTGGGCCGAAAAACTCATGTGATGGGGATCATGGTATTTATTTTTAGTGAATGTGATGTCATAAAAATCGCGGTTCAATCCCTTCATGGCGCAGGTCATGGTGTGATAAGGACCGGCGTCACCTTTTTGGTGCATCGGCATGGGGAGAATTCTGAGATCGGCCTTGTCGCCCGTGAGCACGACTTCCTTGACGGGGGACTTTTCAGGCGCAATTATTTCGACCTTGCCTGGCTGCTGCTCGAGTTTGGCGACTTCGAGACTGACTTCCATGGGCGACCTGATATCGCCCATACCGAGCGAATCGGCGACGTACTGCCTGGCAACCCAAGGGTTGTAAAACATCGGAAACTCGGACTTTTGCCCGTTGAGCGCAGGCACGTTTTCAAACAAGACCATCTTCGGCTCGTTGCGCAGGTCCAGATGCTTTAGATAGGCAACCGTCTCGTAATTGTTGGCATCGATGAAGTTTTTCTCTCGGATCACCGAGCCTTCTCGTTGAGATCCTTCTTGCGCGATAAAACTCGGCAGGTCTTTAGCCATGGGGTTCTCCTCTATTGCGCGTAACAAAAATTATCCTCTCTACTTAAATGAATCGCCTGGACAGTTCAAGGGAGCTTAACTCTTGCTGAGTTCCTTTAAGGCGTGCCATTTGTTGCGCCAACCCGAACGGCACAGCAGGCGGAGCAGATGGCGTATCTGGCGGCCCTTCTTTTCACTGGCGGGATACCAGGGAAACTCTGCTTTCAAGCCGAGCCGGTCCGTGACAATCGATTTTTGGCGGCAATATTTTCGGATGCCTTCGGCGCCATGCCGGTAACCGAAGCCGCTCTCTTTGATTCCTCCCATCGGAGTATCGGGAATTATGTAGTTCACCAGGCTATCATTGACGCAAACCGCGCCGCTTTCAAATTGCTGAGCCATGGTTGAGGCGGCGCTGGAATTGCGGGAAAAAATGCTGGCGCCCAGGCCATAGGGCGAGTCGTTGGCCAAGCGCATGGCTTCAGCCGCGTCAGCGACCTTCATGATCGGGATCACCGGTCCGAAGGTCTCATCTTTCATGACGCTCATGTTGTGATCGACATCGACCAACACCGTGGGCTCGAAATACAGCCCCGGAAATTTTGCATTTCGTTTGCCGCCCGCTAAAACTTTGGCCCCTCGCAGCACCGCCTCGTCGACTTGTGCTGCGACTTTGTCCAGTTGGGCCGGGGCAGTCATACTCCCGACGTCGACCAAATCTTCGCTGGGCCCCTGCCGTATGGCCAGTACTTTGTCGCGGACGCGCCCGACGAAATCGTCATAAACCGGGGCTTCGACATAAACCCGCTCGATGGACGTGCAGGCTTGACCCGCGTTCATCAGCGCGCCCCAAACGCAAGCGCCGGCGGCGCGTTCAATGTCCGCATCCTTGAGCACGATCATCGGGTCTTTGCCGCCGAGTTCTAACGATACCGGAATGAGTCGCTCGGCGGCCCGGCGCATAACTATTTTGCCGGTGGCGACGCTGCCGGTAAAGCTCACCATGTCGACATGATCGATAACCGCCTCGGCGGTCTCGCCGCGGCCGATCACGACTTGGAGAAGATCTGCCGGCAAGCCGGCCTGGAGCGCCAACTCGGCGCCAAACATTGCGGAAAGCGGCGTCAGTTCGGATGGTTTAATAACAACCGCGTTTCCCGCCATTAGCGCCGGTAGCGCTTCGCCCAGGGTCAACGTCAAGGGAAAGTTCCACGGACTGATGATGCCGATGACGCCGCGCGGCGCATAAATGGAAACGACCTTTTTCGCCTTCATCAACGGGAAGTGAGGGCGAATTTTCTTCGGAGCGAGAAAGCCCGCGCTTTTCTTGGCCCACATGCCGACGGCGTCGCAGAGATAAAACAGCTCGTTGCCGTAGGCTTCGACACGCGGCCGCCCCGTCTCCGCGGTCAAAACATCGGCCAATTTCTCCTGCTCGTCGAGCAACAGATCGCGCAGCCGATAGAGCAGTTTCGCCCGATCTGCGAAGCTGGAGGCCTGCCAAACAGCCTGCGCCTTGCGCCCGCGGGCGACCGCTTGAGCGACCTCCGCGCGCGAGGCGACCGGCAGTGTGGTAATCGTTTTCAGCGTCGCTGGATTGCGTACTTCGATGGTGTCGGCCTGCATGAGCGTGCACGGTCCGATAGACAGTGAGGATTGAGGATCGCGATTCTCAATCCGCCATTTTCAACCTTCGGGTATCTATTAGGCCATAGTCTGGCCGCCGCAAATATTGATCGCCTGTCCGGTCATGCCTCGAGCCAGTTCCGATGCGACATAACAAACCAGCTCGGCGACCTCTGCCGCATCGAGAAACCTTTGGATCGGTATGGCGGCTATGGCTTGGGCTTTGAATTGCTCTGGCGTGATGCCCTGGAGCGCCGCTGTCTCCTTGATACCCACGGCCGCCATTTCCGTATCCACCCAGCCTGGGCAGATGGCATTTGCCGTGATGCCCCGGCCGACTACTTCTAGCGCCAACGCGCGGGTGAAACCAATCATGCCATGCTTCGTGGTGCAGTAAGCCGTGTAACCGGGCACGCCGAATTTTCCCAGCACCGAGGAAATATTGATAATGCGCCCGCCCTGATGGTCCGGCATATGGCGCAACACTTCTCTGGTCGTGAGGTACATGCCATTTAGGTTGGTGTCGAGAATGTCGTACCAGCGCGAGTCATCCGGATCGTCGATTTTGCTCAGCCCGGAAATACCGGCGTTATTCACCAAAATATGAATCGCTCCCCAGCGCTCCGCGACTTCGCCCACGGCCCGCTTTATTTCCGGTTTCGACCGGACATTCATTGTTACGGGCAAGACGGAAAGCCCTTTAGATCGAAGCTCGTTTGCAGCCTCGTCGAGATGGGTTCGATTGCGCGAAACGATGGCGACCAGCGCGCCGCGGCTTGCGAGGGAGGCTGCGATGGCCTTGCCGATGCCCGTCCCTCCACCCGTAACGATGGCGATCTTACCGGTCAACTGGAATTCCAAAGACATTAGTTAACCCTTTGGAATTCGTAACCGCTTTTATCTCAAAAGGCAATCAACGAGTCGCTGGGCGCCGCTGCGCCAGCGGACTCGCGCGAGATCGACTTTATTCTTGGGAATAATGGCCGATGCTAGCCTTATAGGGATTGCATACTTCTGTCTCGGGGCGGCCATGTCCGGTACCCGAGGATGTTCGATGGAATGACCGTACCATAAGCAAACGGCTGAAAAGCGCGGAAGGCGAGGGCAAATATTCATGGACGTAACTGAACTGTTAGCATTCGGCGTCGAGCAGGGCGCTTCGGACTGTCACTTGAGCGCCGGTGAACCGCCGATGATTCGGATTCACGGCGATCTTAAAAAGCTTGACCATCCGGCGATGTCGCGGGAAGAAGTCCACGCCCTGGTTTACGACATCATGGGTGACGCGCAGCGCAAGACCTTTGAAGAAACCCATGAGTGCGACTTTTCCTTCGAGTTGGGCGCCATCGCGCGCTTCCGTGTCAACGTTTTTCTCCAGCGAAAAGGCGAAGGCGCGGTGTTTCGTACGATTCCGACCAAGATCCAGACCCTTGATGAATTGGGGATGCCGCCGATTCTCCGCCAACTATGCGACAGAGAAAAAGGGTTGATTCTTGTAACCGGTCCCACGGGCTCTGGCAAATCGACGACCCTGGCGGCGATGGTTGATGACCTCAACAATACATTTGAAGGGCATATTCTAACCATCGAAGATCCCGTCGAGTTCGTTCATCAATCGAAGAAATGTCTGGTCAACCAACGCGAGTTGGGTCCGCACACCCACTCGTTTGCAAACGCGCTGAGAGCCGCGTTGCGCGAAGACCCGGATGCGATTCTAGTCGGTGAAATGCGCGATCTGGAAACCATCCAGTTGGCGCTCACGGCCGCCGAGACCGGTCACATCGTCTTTGGCACGTTGCACACCTCTAGCGCGCCCAAAACCGTGGACCGTGTCATTGACGTTTTTCCGCCAAGCCAGCAGGCGCAAATTAGGGCCCAGTTCGCCGAATCCATCGAGGCGGTTATTACGCAAACCCTACTTAAGAAAAAAGGGGGGGGGCGCACCGCGGCATTGGAGATCATGACGGGTACGACAGCGGTCAGAAACCTGATTCGCGAAGGCAAGATCCATCAGCTACCTGGCACCATGCAAGTAAGCCAAAAGGACGGCATGCAGACCATGGATATGGCGCTGGTCAATCTCGTTAACCGCGGTATTGTGACCAAGGAAGAAGCTCAGTCCAAGAGCATGAACCCTAATCTTCTCGCTCCCAACGCCATGCCGGCTGTCGTGGCGAAGTAGTAAGTCTCAATCACATCGGAGTCTTAGATGGAAGGATTGATCAAAATTCAAGAGATGTTGCAGGTGATGGTGGATATTGATGCTTCGGATCTATATTTGACCGTTGCCCGGCCGCCCATGTATCGGATCAACGGGCTGATCCACCCCCGCGGTGAGGAGCCTTTCGCCCAGGCCGATCTCGATGTTCTTGCCAAGTCGGTTATGAACGATTGGCAGAACAAGGAATTTGAAGCTCAACATGAAATGAATATGGCGATGGCGCTGCCCGGGATAAGCCGATTTCGCGTGAACATCTTCCGTCAGCGCGGCTCCGTCGGGTTGGTCATCCGTCGCATCACCACCGAGGTGCCCACGCTGGAGGATCTCGGACTACCCCCGATCCTGGGTGAGATCGCCATGACCAAGCGGGGCTTGGTGTTGGTGGTCGGCGCGACCGGCTCGGGAAAATCAACCAGCCAGGCGGCCATGGTCGATTATCGCAACAAGCGTGAGCAGGGGCATATTATTACCATCGAAGACCCGATCGAATTCGTCCACTCGCACAAGAAATCCATCATTACCCAGCGCGAAGTCGGCTTCGACACCCATTCGTTTGGGGCGGCGTTGAAGAACACGTTACGCCAGGCGCCCGATGTCATTCTGGTCGGAGAAATTCGCGACACCGAAACTATGGAAGCGGCCATCACCTTCGCGGAGACCGGCCATCTTTGCCTGGGCACGTTGCATTCGAACAATGCGAACCAGGCCATCGAGCGCGTCATGAATTTTTTCCCCCATGAACGCCACGGCCAGATCTATCTTCAACTATCGCTAAATTTGCGGGCAATCGTTTCCCAGCGGCTGGTTCGCACCGTCGACGGCAAGCGCACCGCCGCGCTGGAAATAATGATGGATACTCCGTATATCAAAGACCTGATCAAGCGCGGCGAGGTGGATACGATTAAAGACGGCATGGAGCAAGGAGTCCAGGAGGGCTGCCAGACCTTCGACCAGGCATTGTTCGGTCTTTACAAAGAGGGAAAGATCAGCCTGGAGCACGCGTTGATCAACGCCGACAGCACCAATAACCTGAGGCTCAAAATCAAGCTCGCGGGTCTGAAATACGACCAGGAGCCGGATGTGTCGGAAGAGACGGCGCACTTGCATAAGCACGCCGTGCAGGCCGCGGCAAAACCGGCCAGTGCCTTTCGCATCAAGAGAACCTGATCCACTGCGTGTGCGGTTCAAATTTCAAGGTTCAAGGTTCAACCCGGATTCCGCAGTTGCGCTCGACAGGAAGCGCGAGGCGGAACCCTTCCGTAGTAAAGTCGATGGGTTTCTGAGTCTGAGTAACAAAGAAGTGCGAAAGCGCAAAATGAACTTGAAATTTTACAGTTGGACGCCTTCGCGACTCAAGGGTTCCACCTCGCTTGCCGTCTCCTCAGTTTAACTGCAGAATCCGGGTTCAATGTCGGAGATCCGCTCGTGCGGTTCACGAAAGGATCTGAATACGTTGAACATTGAACCTTGACCTTTGAACCGAAAACCACAGGCCCAGCAACGACGCTTGGAAGAGCTTGGCCTGATGGACGCGCGCGCTCTGTCTCAGAACGGCTATTTGTTCTTGGTCGAGAACAATCCCAACAGTTTCGCTATCGGATCGTAGTAGCGGTCCACTACCCGCTCTTTGAGGGGAATGATTGCGTTGTCGGTAATGTGGATATGCTCCGGGCAGACTTCCGTGCAGCACTTGGTGATATTGCAGTAGCCCAACCCGGCTTTTTGCTTGATCAATTCGGTCCGGTCGTTGGTGTCGAGGGGGTGCATTTCCAACGAAGCCAGGCGCACGAAGAAGCGCGGGCCGGCGAACGCCCGTTTGTTTTCATCGTGGTCGCGGATCACGTGACAGACGTTTTGGCAGAGGAAACATTCGATGCACTTGTGAAACTCCTGTACGCGGTCGATGTCCTCCTGAAACATGCGGCGGGTACCGTCGGCTTCTTTCGACTTCGGTTTGAATGCCGGAATTTCCTTGGCTTTTTGAAAGTTGAACGATACGTCAGTGACCAGATCACGGATTATTGGAAAGGTCCGCATCGGCGAGACCGTGATGGTTTCGCCTGGCTGAAAAGTGTTCATGCGCGTCATGCACATGAGCCGTGGCTTGCCATTCACTTCGGCGCTACACGAACCGCATTTTCCCGCCTTGCAGTTCCAGCGCACCGCCAGATCGTTGGCCTTTGTCGCCTGGATGGCATGAATTACGTCGAGCACCACCATGCCTTCGCCCACCGCGATATTGTAGTCTTTGAACTCACCGCCCTTGGCGTCACCGCGCCACACCCGCATATGAACTTGCTGTTCCGCCATTACTTTTTCTCCTCGAGAAGTGCCTTGAGTTCGTCGGGCATTTGCGGAAGGGGTTCCTGCGACAGCGCCATTTCGCCGTTTTTCTTGCGAATGACGATATTCACTTTGGCAAATTTGGCGTCGGCGTTGGGATAGTCATCGCGCGTATGGCCGCCCCGGCTTTCCTTGCGCTCGATGGCCGCGCGGGTCGCGGCGTCGGCAAACGTCAGCAGCGAGTGCAAATCCAGCGCAAGATGCCATCCTGTGTTGAATTGACGGTTGCCCTCGACTTTGACGTTGCGCGCGCGCTGTTTCAGACGCGCGATATTTTCTAAGGCTTGTTTCAGCTCGGATTCCGTGCGGATGATGCCCACCAGGTCCTGCATGCTTTGTTGCAGATCCGCGTGAATCGTGTAGGGATTTTCATTTCCCTTGCTTTCAAACGGCGCGAGCATTTCTCGGCCATAGGTTTCGACTTGGTCGTCGTTAACGGTCAACGCCCCCTTGAAGGATTTCGCATAATCCGCGGCATAGAGCCCGGCGCGCCGGCCAAACACCAACAGGTCGGAAAGTGAATTTCCACCCAAGCGGTTGGCGCCGTGCAGACCGGCGGCCACCTCGCCTGCGGCGAAAAGCCCGGGCACCGTCGTTGCTGTCGAATCGGCGTCGACGCGCACGCCGCCCATTGCGTAATGGCAGGTTGGGCCGACTTCCATCGGTTCCTTGGTAATGTCGACATCCGCCAGTTCCTTGAACTGATGATACATCGAGGGCAGTCGCTTTTGGATGTAGTCTGACGGGCGGCGCGACGCGATGTCGAGAAATACTCCGCCATGCGCCGTGCCGCGGCCGGCTTTAACTTCAGAATTGATGGCGCGGGCGACTTCGTCGCGCGGCAGCAGGTCCGGCGTGCGCCGGTTATTGCGTTTGTCTTCGTACCATGCGTCCGCTTCCTTCTCCGTGTCGGCGGTTTCCGCCTTGAAGAAATCCGGTATGTAATTGAACATGAAGCGCTTACCTTCAGTGTTCTTGAGGGTGCCGCCGTCGCCGCGCACGCCTTCGGTCACAAGAATACCGCGCACGCTGGGCGGCCACACCATCCCCGTCGGGTGAAACTGCATGAACTCCATGTCCATCAGATCGGCTCCGGCGTCCAGGGCCATGGTCACGCCGTCGCCGCTATATTCCCAAGAATTCGAAGTGACTTTCCAGGCTTTGCCGCCGCCGCCGGTGGCGAGAACAACGGCTTTGCTTTTGAATAGAATGAATTTGCCACTCTCGCGCCAATAGCCGAAGGCGCCGGTGATGCGCCCGCCTTCGGCGAGCAGGCGCTGTAAGTTGCACTCCATAAAAACGTCGATGCCCTTGTGCACGGCGTGCTGCTGCAGGGTGCGAATCATTTCCAGACCCGTCCGATCGCCAACATGGGCTAGGCGGGCGTACGCGTGCCCGCCGAAGTCGCGCTGGAGAATCAGGCCGTCTTTGGTGCGGTCGAAGAGCGCGCCCCATTCTTCGAGCTCGAGCACGCGGTCCGGAGCTTCCTGAGCGTGTATCTGGGCCATGCGCCAATTGTTAAGCAATTTACCGCCGCGCATCGTGTCGCGGAAGTGCACCCGCCAATTATCTTCCGAATAAACATTGCCCATGGCCGCCGCGATGCCGCCTTCGGCCATCACCGTATGCGCTTTGCCGAGCAGGGACTTGCAAACCAGCGCGGTCTTTACACCTTGCGCCGAGGCTTCAATAGCTGCCCGCAGGCCGGCGCCGCCGGCGCCGATGACGATCACGTCATATTCGTGGGTTTCGTACTTCGGCTCTGCCATTAGAAAAACCTCACGTCTGAAATTACGCCCATGGAAAGCAGCCGCACGTAAAGATCCGCGAGCGCGACCCAGATCAAGCTCACCCAGGCATATTCCATATGTTTCTCGTTGAGGCTGCTCACCAGCCTCCAGATTTTGTATTTTCCCGGCGCGCTGTGGAACGAATTGAGATAGCCGCCGCAAACGTGGCGGCAGGAGTTGCAGGAGAAACTAAACAGCGACAGCAGTGCGGCGTTGACCGCGAGAACGACGGTGCCGACTCCCAGGCCGAAACCGTCGGGGAACTTAAAGGCGAGAATCACGTCCCACCAGAGAAACGCTAGAATGACCAGTGAAAGATAAAAGAAATAGCGATGAACGTTCTGCAATACGAAAGGAAAACCGATCTCGCCACAATAGCTCTTGGAAGCGTCGCGCACGGCGCACGCCGGCGGCGATTGAAAGAACGACCGGTAATAGGCTTTCCGGTAATAATAACAAGTGGCGCGAAATCCGCCGGGCACCCAGAGAATCAAGAACGCCGGCGATAGATTCCACCACGAACCGATCAAGGGAACCGTCACATGGACGCAATTCGCTGAGATGCATGGCGAGTAGAAGGGCGATAGGTAAGGGGCGACGTAATAGTGCGCGTTTTGCAGGGCCGCCCAGGTGGCGTAGACCACAAAACCGCCGAGCACTACAACCACGAGCAGCGGTTCGAGCCACCATGAGTCCGTTCTCAATGTGCGAAATTGTTCTAAGCCGGCGCTTTTCCCGTTCACGTTTTTTCCTCTGTCAAGAGATTTTGGAAGGTCAACAATTCTCCTACCTGACGGTCAAATTACTGTCAAGGTAGCCAGCGAAACTGTAGCGATCTCTTTCCCGGCAAAATCGGCCTGATTCCGTGACTGACCGGTTTGCTAAGTTCGCAGAGACATGGCGAATGAACCGGCGCGCCGAAATTAGTCATGGGCGGCGCTTGTCGGCTGCTTTGACGCATCCGCCAAACGTTGAGTACGTGTCGCCGCCTATTTTGGCTTCTTTACAATCTGGTATCCAAGCTCTTGAATGGCGGAGACAATGTCGGCGATGGCAGTGAGGTCGTGAATCTCGGCGTGGCCCATGCGGAGCTTTACCGCGTAATTGTAGCCATAAGGATGTTTTTCCTTACGGAATTTGAGAATCTCCTGCGCCAGTGCAAGGAAATTGGTCTGTGGCTCCGCGATGGACATACGGTGGTGAAGACTGGAGTAAGGGAGTGTTGGAGTGTTTGGGTAAGAGGAATGTGGTTTCCGCTTACGCCTTATTCCATCACTCCCATGCGCCGTTCTCCTAGGTGAGCATGTCGACCTTCTTTTCCACTTCGCGAGTCGATACTATATGGCGCTTTACATTCATCTCGTCCGGCGAAAAGCCCAGCGCCATGCCAACGAACTGCGGCAGGTGAAGAATCGGCAGGTCGATCTCTTTCCCTGCTTGCGCTCCGGCCTTGGCCTGATTGCCGTCCAGATTCAAGTGACATAGCGGGCACGGGGTGACCATACAGTCGGCGCCCTTGTCCTTGGACTCGCCGGTATGCTTTGCCACCATCGCCAGAGAGTTCTCCTCGGCGGCGGAAAGGATCGGGAAGCCGCAGCATTTTCCCTTGCCGCTAATGTCGGCGAGCTCGGCTCCCATGATTCCTATGATCTCATCGAGATAAGACTTTCTTCTATTTGACTCCTTGGTGGGAGTGATGGCCTCGGGAGGACGGCGGAGAAAACAACCGTAGAAAGGCGACACCTTGAGCCCCTTCAACGGTTTTGTGATCAACGGCTTGAGATTATCGATGCCGTAGTCTTCGAACAGTACCCACAAGAGGTGTTTCACCTCCGTGGTTCCCTTGTATTCTAGCCCTTCTTCGGCAAGATACTCGCGATTTATTTTTGCCCGGTAATCCGCGTCGCTGGTGAGCCGGTAGTTGGCCTGCGCCAAAACTCCTTGGCAGGTGCTGCAGATGGTCATCATCGGCAGACCCAGCTTCTCGGCCTTTGCTAGCGTGCGCGCGTTGATCGGGTCGGAAAGATACTGTGGCAGGACCCCAGCGCCGGTGCAGGCCACATCCTTCATCTCTTCCAGCTCGATATTGAGTTTGTCCGCTACCTTGACTGACGATGGATAAAGTTCGGGACAACCGCCTTTGGAAACGCATCCTGGATAAAACGCGTACTTCATTTGTTTTCCGCCTCTCCTTTCTCGAAGATCCTTTTAATTTGTTCAGCCCCCGGTCTCTTGGAATGGACGTAAGGGATGGGCGCCTTTCCCCTTACCATAGCTTTAGCGGCAGTGGGCAAAAGCTTCATGAGACCTGAAATATTGGTAAGTCCTTCCGACTCCACCGCGAGCCTCCCCTCGTCCAACCAGCCGCTCTCCTTGACCGAGGCGGCAAAACTTTGATGATGGCGCGAGACCTTTTCGTTGGTGATGCCTGTTCGGAAGGCTTCGTCGCGTATGGCGATGATGCGCTTGGTGGGCTCAATTCCTCTGGGGCAGTGTTCGTCGGCCTCATAACAGTGAACGCAGTCCCAAACTCCTTTCGGCCCTTCGAGGATTTTCATGCGCTCCTTGTGGTTTTTCTCCCTGGGGTCGAAGACAAAACGGTAAGCTTTGGTCAGCGCGGCGGGCCCGAGGAAGTTGAAATCCACCGGCAAGACCGAGCATCCCTCATCGCACATGCCACATTGATAACAGCTCATGACTTTTCTCAAATCCTTCAGCGGCGCGTCCGGGATGATATTTTCTCCGTCGGCCGCCGTCTCGCTGGCATCGAGCCAGGGTTTAGTGGCGCGGATTTTGTTCCACATGAAAGCATCCCAGTCAAAAACCAGATCCTTGATGACCGGCACGTTGCGCAGCGGATCGAGGGAGATCTCCGGCCCCTTTTGAGTATAGGCAGAGATTTTGGCCGTGCACGTCAAACGGCTGCTGCCATTTACACGCACCATGCAGTCGCCGCAGTGACCCCGCAAACACGAACAGCGGAAGGCGAGGCTACTGTCCATTTCATCGCGAATCTTGAACAGCGCTTCGAGAACCGTCGCGCCGTCGGCCATGTCTACGGTATAATTGGAACGGCCCGGCTTGCCGTCCTTTTCTGGATCCTTGCGGTATACTTTGAAGGTTACTTGCATGACTATCGCCTCCCACGGTCTCCGATTTTAGTTTGCGACCGGCCTTTTTTCGATTTGCGCCGCGCCCTGTGAAAGTCTCACAACGATATGGTTTTTCCAATTCGTGTCGTCGGCGGCGGGGAAATCTTTGCGATTATGCGCGCCGCGGCTTTCCTTGCGGGTCTGTGCCGAGAGCGCCACCGTTTCCGCCAGGGTAAGCATCGCCCCGAGTTCCAAATGGGTGGTTAGCTCATAGTTGTAAATTTTCGACGGGTTCCTCACACCGAGTTTGCGATGTCGCTCCTGCAATTTTTTAATGCCGTCGAGCGCCGCCTGTAATCCCCCCGCGTCGCGCGTCAATCCGACTTTCTCGTTCATCAAGCGCCCGAGTTCGGCTTGCACGCTCCCCAAGGAGTCGCCGGTGGCGCCCGCTGAGCCGAGGGCGGCAAGCTTTTTTTCTTCGTCCGCGAGTTGGGCGGCGGGAAAGGTTTTTTTGGCGCCGGATTTTACATAGGCGGCGGCCGCCTCGCCGGCCCTTCTACCGAATACGACCGCTTCGGCCAGAGTGTTGCCCGCCAGACGGCCGGCGCCATTGAGGCCGTTGCAAGCGCATTCGCCGACCGCGAACAGGCCGGCCAGCGATGTTTCACCCGCAGCATTGGTCTCGATGCCACCCATCGGACGATGGGCGACGGGATGAATCGGAATCAAATCTTTGGTGCTGTCAAGGCCGGCAACCAAGCGGAGCAGCTCGTGAGTCTGGGGGAAGAATGAAAGAATTTTCTCCTTGCCCATCGGTTTCAGGTCGAGGCAGGTAGTGCCATCACCGTTTTGCCCGGCCCTGAGGATCGCCAGGCAAAGCTTATCCCTCGGCGTGCCCTTGGTTATCTGAATCGCCGCTCCCTGCTGGTTAACGATCTGTGCCCCGCCGCTCAAAGCCGCCTCGGTGATCAGCAGGCCTTGGCCCTTGGGAAACACCGTGGGGTGGAACTGGACCATTTCCATATCCATCAAAGTCGCGCCGCACTGGTAGGCAAGCGCTTGACCGTCGCCGGTTGTGCCGACTGAGACGGTGGAGGGGAAATACATGCGCGTGAAACCACCGGTGGCGAGAATCACGGCCCGCGCGGCGAAGGAATCGAGCTTGCCCGATCTCAGACCGAGGGCGACGGCTCCGAGGCAAGCCCCGCCGTCAATGGCCAGCGAAGTGGCAAACCATTCTTCAAAGCGCGCAATTCCCTCGCGCTGGAACTGCTCGTACAAAACCTGAAGGACGATGTGGCCCGTGCGATCATCGGCGAAGCAGCTGCGGCTCCGGCTATTGGAGCCGAATGGGCGACGATCAAGCCGTCCTTCATTGTCACGATTGAAAGGAACACCCATCCGTTCGAGCCAGATGACTTCCTTCGCCGCCTCTTGCGCGAAGCTCTGAACTACGGCGCGCTCGCACAACCCATCACCGGCGGCGAGCGTGTCCTCCGCGAAAGTCTCCGCGGAGTCGTCCTTCCCCAGAGGGGCGTTAATCCCTCCCTGCGCAAGCGCTGAGTTGGATCTCAGCGGATGGGTTTTTGCAATCAGCGCCACCGAGGCGCCCGCGCGTTTTGCGGCAATGGCCGCTCTCAGTCCTGAAACTCCTCCACCAATGACGACGACGTCGAATTCTGGCATCTGAACTCCGTTTTTCTATTGTGTTTCGGACTTATAACAAATGGCTATATGGGGGTCAAGGAAACCACCTGAAATGTTACTTCTTGGTTTTTGATTGGAAGGCACTTGAGACGATGATAGTGTTACGCCTGGCAGAAGGTGGAGTACCATTAAAGGCCAAAACCAAGTTTGAACCTGACCTCTGATATTCTCGTGCAATCACTCAATCGGCTTAACAAGTCTATAGTCGAATGTCGCAAATGCCCGCGCCTAGTCCGTTGGCGCCAAGCCTGCGCGCAAAGGCCGCCGCGGCGTTACGTTGGGCAAAACTATTGGGCCAGGCCGCTCCCGGGCTTCGGTGACCCGAATGCGCGGCTGTTAATCATCGGTTTGGCGCCGGCCGCGCATGGCGGGAATCGAACCGGCAGGATATTTACAGGCGACCGCAGCGGCGATTGGCTTTACGGCGCGCTCTACGCCGCGGATTTTGCAAACCAGCCGAATTCGGAGCATCGCGGCGATGGTCTCCAACTGCGGGATTGCTACATTTCGGCGGCGGTGCGCTGCGCGCCGCCGGACAACAAGCCCAGCCGGGCCGAGTTCTCTCGCTGTCGCCCTTATCTGGTTGAAGAGCTAAGGTTGTTCAAGAATTTGCGCGTTGTAATCGTCCTCGGCAAGATCGCCTTCGATTCGTTTCTGGCCGCTTATTATCTCAACGGCGGCGCGTTTTCGAAGCCGAGGCCGAAGTTCGGCCATGGTGTCAAGATCGATTTGCCCGGCGGCTTGAGATTGATCTGCTCGTATCATCCGAGCCAGCAAAACACTTTCACCGGCAAACTCACTCAGCCGATGTTTCAGGCAATCTTCGACCAAGCCAAGGCGGCGTTGTAGGTTGCTGCGGCGCTGGTCGTGGCCGGGGTTTTGATGCTACCTATGGGGAGGTTGTTCGAAGTTTACGATCGTAAGCAGTTATTTAAGGAGTCCACAATTGAGTAACCAAACAGCGACCGAGGGGTGAGACCTGGAGAGCGCGGGCACAGGAGCGCAAAGGTTGTTTTCA
>DATBLC010000368.1:0-4230 GCA_036555515.1 Binatia bacterium | reverse complement strand
GGTTTTACCCATGTGCCATGCATGTTCCGTGAACCCTCAAAGCCTAAACCACATGGCGAGCAGCATTTCGAACTAAGTCTGCTGCAATCCGCCAATCCTCCAACCATTGGGCATTTCACCCAGGGTCGCGCGTTCCCAATGAGACTCAAAAAGCTATCCAGAACCTTGCGTTTCTACTGGGCAGAGTTTTTTGAAGAGGAGCAGCCCTCGAAAGTGGCTACGGCACTCACACAGGAGAGGACGGCGGCATGAGGCTGATCGCCAATAAACTAGAGAAATTTAGTCTATGACGGGCAACACCGGCAAAGGCAGACCTCCTGGCAGCCGCAATAAACTGACGCTAGAGACCCTTGCGCTCGTGGAGGACGGCAAGACTCCCGTGGCTTTTGCTCTGAGCATCATGAATGATGAAACCAAGTCTCAGGAGCTGAGGCTTCATGCCGCCCGCATAGCCGCTCCGTACCTTCACTCCAAACCCCAGTCGGAAGGCCGCATGGTGAGCTTCGCGTTGCCGGAGGACATCGGTACGCCCGCGGCGCTTGCCAAGATTCATGCCGATATCCTGCGAGCTGTTTCCAGCGGTGAGATGAGCCTGGATGAGGGCAGGGACGTCTCTACGCTGTTGGACGTCCATCGTCGCACGATTGAAACAGCAGAGTTGGAAGAGCGCATCAGTAAGCTGGAAAGGGCGCAGAGTAAATGAGCTACAATCTGCACACGCGAGTCGACAAACTGGAGCGGCGTGCACCGTCTCCAGTTGAGCAAATGACCGATTCCGAACTGAGAACCAGACTTGCCTGGCTTCAGGAGCGGCTTTCCGAAACCTACGGCTTCAACTACGGGGCAATGGACATAGCTGAACGGAGAATGCTGCTCGGGGCCAACGAACAGGGGGACACCGCGGCTGTAGATGCACTGTTAAAACAGTTTCGGCAGAAGTACGGACCCCCCTTGATCAGGGGGATGTCTTGAGCGCTCTCGATCGCCGGCTGGACCGGCTTGAGCAACACCTCAGCCCGGATATTTGCATGGCCTGGTTCTGCTCGACCGAGGCCGATGCAAAAGAACTGATCGAGCAATTAGGTAGCGAGCGATCACTTCTACCCCTGGTGTTCGTTACGGGAAAACCAAACAGCGATGGCTCGAAATGCCGGCACGTGGAAAGTAAGACGGTTGATGGTCTGTGGCGGGAATTTGATCGCTGTTCGCCGCAGCCGCTTCAATTCGACTCCGATATTCAACCCAAAGCGACCGACCAAGTCACCGATGAGCAGCTGCTCAGTGTCATTGCCGAAGCCGGCTTGACCCTTATGATCCGTCATGATGGCAGTTCTCGCCTGCTGAGCGTAGCCAACTGGAACCTCGAAGCAGAAACGCGGCAGGCCCGGGCCCGCGATCATCGTATGGCGAGATGAGGATGACGGGGTCTATCAGAAGCGGCTGGCGGAGGCGGAGAGCCAACGCGGTCCAAATGATAGAATCCACGTCATAGGTTGGATGCGACGCTCAGATGGGTAATTCACTTGAGAGGCGGGTGACTGCCCTGGAGAAGCGGACAGGCGAGGGCAAGGTCATTTGCGTTTGGCTGCATCCTGATCCGGCAGAAAATGAAAAGCGTCTGACCGATGTGAAGGCAACATGCGGGCCCCTCGACCAAGTCATTGCGCATGGTTGGAAGCGGCCGCATCCGCGGTGTGAGGAATTTTGTGATTGACGGACTCATTTGTTCACCTTATGTTCCATCGATTGAGGAAGCTAATGGGAGGAGGCCATGAGTAAAACTCCCAGATGCAGGCACTGCCAGCGGCCCTGGAGGCCGAGAATGGGGGTTGTGGCGGCATTAGCGTATTGTCCAAGGTGTAGGAAAACGCGAAAACGGTTGGCTAAGAAAGCTCTGGGCCTGCGGCGCTTAACACCTAGCGACTTTGATGGACCTTACATAGCTGCTCGTACACGGAGCAGCGATTTTCCTCCTAGCTCCTAGGTGCCAAAAATGCTTCCAGCTCTCGTAGGGCCTGAGATTTGCTTATTTGGCCATTGGATCGGCCTAATGTTCGACTCCGGCCCTTGCCGATCGACTTACTCACGGCGAGCCATTCGAATTTTCGAGCAGAAAGCTGATTTAAGGTGACCGTTATTCGTCGACCCTTGGATTGTCTGCGCCACTGAATTCGATTTGCTGACACTTTACACTTCCAGTTGGGGGGTGACGGCAACTTCGCTATGGCTGCAAGGAGCGCATCGGTGCTTTGAACCCGTGATTGCGGGTCATCGTGCATCATCGCTCTTAGAAGCCTTCGCCATTCATTTGGAACGTGCGGAAGCCAGGCTAGCGAACGTGCAAACCCTCCCTGCCTTATAAGGTCTCGTGGTGCCGGAGATTTTTCGCACCATCGTTCGCCGTGGATTAAACGATAAAGCGACATGCCTAGGGCCCATATATCGGATCTCACACTGGTGCCATCCCCGCGCCAGACCTCAAAAGCAACGTGATCCAGGTAGCCCTGTTGAGACCCATATCCCCAAATAAGATTGTCAGTGACGAGTCCAAAGTCGCCAAGCTTAATCGCCCCGCGCGCATCCTTCAGAAGATTGCCCGGCTTGATATCGCGGTGCAGGAACCCCCTTGCATGCAATGCGCGAAGCCCGAGCGTCACGTCAGTCGCTATCTTGCGTATCTCATCAAGTAGTAATGGACCAGTCTCGTAGTCGGTTTGGAGCGAGCCGCCTGTGCAATATTCCATTACCAAGAAAATTGCATCATCGGTGTCAGCTTCCGCAATATAGTGGACTCTGACGACATTCTCATGCTCGGCTTGTCTAAGGCGCTGACCCTCTGCAAGAAGGTTGGCTTTCCTTGAAGTCCACGCTGCTGCAGTTTCTTGAGGGTCTTGCCGTATTACTTTTACAGCGACCTGATCGTGAACTGGATCAGTAGCAAGATGTACAGCGCCGAAATATCCAGCTCCGATTCTGGCGCCTAGCGCCAGGTTCGTTTTCATTCCGCCTTCCTTGCCGCCAATAACATCATAGCCGCCTCTCGGCTGCCGCTGCGGAGCTTCCCCGTAGTCTTTTTTGCCCAAAATCCATCATCACCTAAGTATTCGTCGACTTTTCGATTCCCGAAATTTCGACTGATGTTTGCTTTCGAGATTACCTTAGTGTTTGTGACTGCCGCGCTTGCGCAAAGTACAACACCGCGGAGTTCCGCCGAGTGAAGGTGGGCCTTTGTCGTGCCCGCCAGGCTTACGGCGCTTTCCTTCACCACCACGCGATCAATTTTGCTTTCCGAGACATACTCCTTTATTTGTCGATGCATCACCGCATAGGCCTCGCCGCGATCGCCTGTTTGCAGCCGCCAAGAGTGGTCAGCCTGAATCGTTATAGGCCCGGTGGGGGGAACTTCGGCATCAACAGCAGTAACACCGTTGCTGCTTACGACAATGCCAAGCCAACGTTTGGGCATGGCTGATTTTCTCCTGCACTGCTCAAGCGGATCAATTGTCAGTGCCCGCGCTGCAGTTATAGGCATTAATGCCACGACGCGACACATCAAGCGAGTCAACGGATTTCCCAGAATTGACCTAGGACGGCCGTTTCTCGTCTGTCGGCACTGTGCCCGACTCTGCCACGCAAACCGCCCTGTGCGGGCTTCCTAGGGCCTTCCAACGGTATGTTCTGGGTATGTTCCACGTGAAACAGCCCTTTGAAGTTGAAAAAGGCGCGTTTAGCTCTGTTTGGCGCCCCTGCGAGGTGGCGCCACGGCGTATCGCAATCCTTGTTAACCTTTTATTTACGAATTGCGAATCGCGCGCCTCGTCTTCAAGCCTGCATTTACGAAAGCAGGGGCCATCCCGATCATCTACCTCCCTAGACTTGCCCCCTCGTGGGGGCATTTTCTTTGATGAGGTCCAGTGGCGGCAACTGGGCCTTCAAGTATCACGCCGGTTCGCCTGCTGCCATCGCATCTTTTACTTCCTCCAGACGCCCGCTCCGCACATCGTAGATATAGCCATAGATCGGAATGCGACGAGGAACGAGGGGATGGCTGCGGATGCGTTTCACATCCTCCACCACGCTTTGCTCCAGCTTGGCGATGGTGTGCCACTTGATGAAGTGCCCGTGCACCGAGCCCGGTCCCTTGCCGACGTCACGCCACCCCCTTTCATCGATTTTTGCGGTTTCCAGGCTCTTGTCCAAGAGTCCGGCCATGATGTCATCTGTGAAAAG
>DATBLC010000367.1:0-87545 GCA_036555515.1 Binatia bacterium | reverse complement strand
AGATTTGCCACTGTGGGGAACTTTGCCTCGTACTGCCGGTGTGTAGGGAGTCAGAAGATCAGCAACGACAAGAAAAAAGGCAAGGGCAACACCAAGAACGGCAACAAGTATCTGAGCTGGGCATTTGTGGAAGCGGCCAACTTCGCGATCCGGTTTAGTCCCAAGGTCAACAGCTTCTACCACAGAAAGAAGTCGAAGACGAAGGGGATTGTGGCGCTCAAGGCGGTGGCGCACAAGCTGTGCCGGGCCTGTTACTATATCATGAGGGATCGGGTCGCTTTTGATGTGACCAAAGCCTTCGGACAGAAATAAGTTTA
The DNA here is from genome assembly GCA_036555515.1 of Binatia bacterium. Classification (GTDB taxonomy): domain Bacteria; phylum Desulfobacterota; class Binatia; order UBA9968; family UBA9968; genus DATACQ01. The sequence goes on along the minus strand of DATBLC010000367.1, from coordinate 87,228 downwards.
TACGGTTGGGATGGGGCAGTGAGCCTGCTTTGGGGTTGGCTCAGAACCACGAGGCCTGATTGGCCGCTGTCCCGTCCCTTAAATAGACAACTCGGTGATGATTTGATCAGAGGGTACGCCCACGCCGTGAGCCAGTTGAGGGTTGGCCCCCGAACAGGGAGAGCCACACGATCTGTGAATCCACAAACCTTGGAGGCGGCGTGGTACCGACAGTTTTCTGGGGCAAGTAGACTTGCCAGGGGCGGGAGAGGATTTCCTTATTGGGATCACTCCACAGCCTTGATCCTGATGGGTGACTGGTGCGCACCAACTGGGCCGACACCGATAGATTGAAAACAGGGGCGCGTTCTCAGAGATCACGGATCACGGAGTTGAAAAAAGGGAACAAGAAGAATTCCTATCGGAACGTCTGTGCTTCTTGACCTGCCTGCTAATGGGTGACCCTATACCTGCACCTTCTTTTAGCGGGAACAGGACTTGCACTCGCCAAAGAATGCCAACCGATGGGAGGTCACGGTGAAACCACCCTGGAGCAGGGAGGCGGGCAGGATCTCTTCGCCCTTACCGACTAAGATGTCATACACTCGTCCACAGGTCTCGCAAATGAAGTGCTGGTGCGAGTCCAGCAGCGGATCGAAGTGCTGCGTCCGACCCAGGATCAGCACCTGGAGTTTCCCTTCAGCCACCAGTTTCTGCAGATCACGATAGACCGTACCGAGACTGATGTTGGGGATATGCCTGCGTACCCTTTGGTAGATCTGGTCGGCCGTGGGATGCGAGTTGTCGCCGGCAACCTCGTGCCACACAACTTCAAGCTGCCTGGTCTTTCTGCCGGTGCTTTTCTCCATGGGACGTCCTACGCCTCGAGAACTTCCGAAGGGACCGCCTGGCTTCCGGTGCAAGCTTTGCCTCAGCCCGGGCCAAGCCGGCGCCTCTCCATCACAATGTGCTCGTAGCCTGGTGACTCGGCACACACCCCGTCAACAGCAAAGCGCGGGCGAACCGCAGAGGTAAGCCCGCGCTTTGCTGCAACGGTAGTTGGCGACGAACCTAGGCGCGGGCCCTGGCCCCTCGCGTCCCCGCGCCGTTCCGCCCAAGGTCAAAGCGATCGTTGTTCATGACCTTGTCCCATGCAGCCACAAAGTCACGCACGAACTTCTCCTTCGAGTCCTCTTGTGCGTAAACCTCCGCGAGGGCTCGGAGCTGGGAGTTGTAGCCGAAGACCAGGTCGACGGCGGTGCCGGTCCACTTCACCGCGCCGGTGGCGCGGTCGCGCCCCTCGTAGACGTTCTTATCCGAACCGGATGCTTTCCACTCCGTGCTCATATCGAGTAGGTTCACGAAGAAGTCATTGGTCAACGTCCCGGGCCGTTTGGTGAAGACACCGTGTTTGGACTGCCCGGAGTTGGCATCCAGGGCGCGCATGCCAGCGACTAGCACCGTCATCTCTGGAGCGGTCAAATTCAGCATGAACGCCCGCTCCACCAACAGCGTCTCCGGCGACATCCCCTCTACAGGTTGGGCGTAGTTGCGGAACCCGTCGAAGGTGGGTTCGAGCACCGCGAACGACTCCACGTCGGTTTGCTCCTGCGAAGCGTCGGTTCGCCCCGGCGCGAACGGGACCTTGATGTCAACCCCGGCGTTCTTGGCCGCCTGCTCGACGGCCGCGCACCCGCCCAGGACGATCAGGTCGGCGAGTGAAACCTTCTTCTTCCCGCCGGACTGTGAGCGGTTGAAGTCCTGCTGGACCTTCTCGAGAGCCTGCAGCGCCTTGGCCAGTTCGGCCGGGTTGTTCACTTTCCAGTCCTTCTGTGGCGCGAGACGGATACGGGCCCCGTTGGCGCCCCCACGCTTGTCGGTGCCGCGGAAGCTCGCCGCAGACGCCCAGGCGGTGGAGACCAGCTGCGAGACGGACAGTCCTGATGCGAGGATCTTGCCCTTGAGGGCAGTGACGTCTTGCTCCCCGATCAGTTCATGATCAACCGCGGGGACAGGGTCCTGCCACAGCTGCGGCGCCGCAACCCACGGGCCGAGGTAGCGCGAGAGGGGTCCCATGTCGCGATGCAACAGCTTGTACCAGGCCTTGGCGAACGCCTCTTCGAGCTGTTCGGGATGCTCACGGAAGCGCTTTGAGATCTCCGCATAGATCGGCGACTGTTTGAGCGCAAGGTCCGTCGTGAGCATCATGGGAGCGTGCCGCTTCGACGGATCATGAGCATCCGGCACGGTGCCCTCGGCCGCGGCATCCGTGGGAGCCCACTGATTCGCGCCGGCGGGACTCTTTTTCAAATGCCAGTCGTATTTGTAGAGGTTGTCGAGAAACCCGTTGTCCCACTTCGTCGGGTTATTGGTCCAGGCGCCCTCGATCCCGCTGGTAATAGTGTCGGCCCCTTTGCCCCTGCCGAATCTGTTTTTCCAGCCGAGGCCTTGCTCCTCCAGAGTGGCGCCCTCCGGTTCGGGACCGACGTACTGGGGAGCAGGGGCGGCACCGTGGGCTTTGCCGACCGAATGGCCGCCGATGATGAGGGCAGCCGTCTCCTCGTCATTCATCGCCATGCGGCGGAACGTCTCTCGAATGAACTTTGCTGCCAAGATCGAGTCCGGAACACCGCCCGGCCCCTCCGGGTTCACGTAGATCAGGCCCATATGGTCGGCACCGAAGGGCCCCTTGATGTCACCCTCGCCGACGTGGCGCTCATCGCCCGTCCCGCCGCCGCTGAACCAGCTGCTTTCTGGGCCCCAGAAGATCTCGTCGGGCTCCCAGCGGTCCTCGCGCCCGAAGCCGAAGCCGAACGTCTTGAAGCCCATCGACTCATAGGCCACGTTGCCGGCGAAGACGATCAGGTCGGCCCAGGAGATCTTGTTGCCGTATTTTTGCTTGACCGGCCAGAGCAACCGCCGCGCCTTGTCGAGGTTCGCGTTGTCCGGCCAGCTGTTGAGGGGAGCAAAGCGCTGCATGCCGCTGCCGCCTCCGCCCCGGCCGTCGGCGATGCGGTACGTGCCCGCGGCATGCCACGCCATACGGATGAAGAGCGGCCCGTAGTGGCTGTAGTCGGCCGGCCACCAGTCCTGTGATGTCGTCATTAACTTGATGAGGTCCTGCTTCAGCGCTTCGACGTCAAGCTTCTTGAACTCCTCCGCGTATTTGAAATCCTTGCCCATCGGATCGGCGACGGGAGAGTGCGCGTGGAGAATCGAGAGGTCGAGCTGATCCGGCCACCAGTCCTTGTTCGTCCTGGGCCGAGTTCGCTTGGGAGTCGGGGAGGGAATTGCTGGGTTTTCGCTTTCGCTTTTAGACATGTCGATCTTTCTCCTTTCTGGCTTTTTCTTTTCAACTAATGGCAGACGGCAAGCACTATCTTGCCGCTCATTACTGCCTCGATACGTATATAACACCTGATACGTAGCCTATATAACACCTGCGGAAGTGTTTACCAATACATCTTTTAAATCTTTGTGATAGGCTCTGCCTATCATGAATTTCAGTCCTCATGCGTTTTCCCTTCGGCAGCTCCAATACATCGTCGCGGTTGCCGATTTACTGAGGTTCCATCGCGCCGCTGATGAGTGTCATGTGTCTCAACCCTCGCTGAGCCTACAAATTGCTGAACTCGAGCGTGTATTGAACATCAAAATATTTCAGCGTGATCCGCATCGTGTTGCTTTGACCGCGGCGGGGAGGGATTTCGTCGAGAGCGCCCGTGTGGTATTGCGCGCGACCGACGCACTAAGGGAAACGGCCCGGCGTTGCATCGATCCGCTTTCTGGCACGCTACGCATCGGCGTCCTTCCGACCATTTCGCCTTATTGGTTACCTGAATTGACGCCCGCCCTGCAGAAAGCCTATCCGCAGCTTAAGGTGATCTGGTTGGAAGATAAGACCCATACGCTCGTCCACGCCCTTCAATCAGATACGATCGACGCGGCTCTGCTGGCGCTGGAAGCGGAAATCGGCGATGTCGAGCGCGAGGTGATTGCGAAGGACCCATTTGTTTTGGTGGCCCCGGCGGAAGATCCACTCGTGGCTAAAAGCACACCCGCCAAGGCTGCCGAATTGCGCGGAGCAAGCGTGATGATACTGGACGACGAACATTGCTTTGGCAAACAGGCTTTGGAGTTTTGCTTTCGTGCCAAAGCGCAAGACCATCAGTTCCGAGCAACGAGTCTCGCCACCATCATCAGCATGGTGGCGGGGGGTGTGGGCTTGACCCTGTTGCCGACGCTAGCGGTGCGCAGGGAGGTACAAACTAATAACCTGCGTGTGCGCCGTTTCGCTGACACCGAGGCGGTTCGGACCATTGGTCTAGTATGGCGCAAGAACTCTTCACTTACGCCAGCCTTGCGTAAGTTAGCGATCACCATGAGTCACGCTTATCCGAAGGTCCAAAAGCCCAATTTAATTAAGGTGAAAAATCAGTAATTCTCGGGAGAGTGTCGGCGGAAAACAAAAAGCTGGTAATTTCATATCACCGTCCGCCCTGTCTCGCCGTTGTCCTGCGCTCGTGTGGTCGGCAGAGGCCGTTGAGCCAGTTTGTTATTCGATTACGTTTTGATAGCGCAGACGGAAAGGGGGATGAGGAAAATTTTTTCCAGTCGGTTTAATCAATCGAGTCCTAAGGATCAGTTGGTGCCGGAGGAGGGATCTGCAGCCAAAAGAATGATCCCGGGTGGGTCGCTGATCGAGTAGTTCGCTTGTCATCCAAAGCGGCCGGAGACCTCGCGCCGATCATCGGGCTGAGGTACGGGCTGTCTCGGTATTTCGCTGATACGCCTCATCGATGTGGTCGTTGATCGACCCATCGACCGGCTCGAAGTTGAATTCCTTCGTGAGGCCGGCGGCAGTGATCCGCCCTGCATTCGCCGCATCGCCGCCTGGTACCAACGAGAGTCCTGGCCGTTGTAAGCGCGAATATAGAGACCAGCGTCGACCACGACGGACCAGATCCATGTCGGAGTGCTGTGTGTCACCCGTCCTCTCGGAACGGCGAGATGTGCAGATCATCAGCCTCGCCGATCTTGCGGAGTTCATCTTGCGACCATGCAGCCATGACCATCCGGCCTGTTGCATGAGTTGTTCAGCGCGGCACTAGCTTGATCGTCGTTTCTCGCGCCTCAGCGGCCACCATTGGGTCGATGTACTGTGCGCTGTAGCGGCCGTACTTGGTGCGGTACGCCGCGTCGACCTTATCGTTGATGCCGGGATCGTTTTCCTCCACAAACGTGACGTCTTTCTCGACTCCGCCTGCCCGGACCCGACCTTCGTGCCCCGCCTGGGCGGCGCGGAACCAGGAGCCGCCACTGCCCTTATAGGAGCGGACATAGAGATCGTCGCCGAGTCGGACAACCCAGATCGTTACTGGATTGCTGAGCGTGCCGTCGCGCCGCAGTGACGCGATTTGGAGTTCGTCCGCGGCTCCGATCTTTGCCAGCTCGTCCTTAGTCCATGCGCTCATGGTGTCCCTCCCAAGTCGTGCAGCATGTAGCTGATACCAGCGTGGCCCGCATGAGAAACATCTGCTCACGGTTCGATCATGACCTTGAGCGCCTTACGCTCGTTCATGGCGCGATAGCCGTCTGAGACGCCTTCGAGGCCGACAGTACGGTCGAACACGCGTCCCGGCTCGATTCGACCTTCCATCACATCCGGCAACAGCTCCGAGATGTATGCGCGGGTGGGAGCGGGCCCACCGGCCACATTCACGTTCTTGAAGAACATCTGCTCGGCGGCGGGAACGGTCTGATAGTGAGGCACGCCGACGCGGCCCACAGCACCCCCGGGCCGAGCGATCGCCATCGAGGTCGCGATGGCCTGCTCGGTCCCGACGCACTCCAGCACGGAATGAACGCCGAAGCCGCCGGTCAGCTCGCGCACTCGTTCGACGGCCTCTTCGCCGCGCCCCCTCACGACGTCGGTCGCGCCAAAGTTCCCTGGCGAGTGCAATTCGGTCGGCATGCCGGCCCATGATGATGATCTGCTCGGCGCCGAGTCGCTTGGCAGCAATGCGCCGCACAGGCCAACCGCCCCGTCGCCGACGACGGCCACGCTGTGACCGCGGGCAACCCTTGCAGTGACGGCCGCATGATGACCGGTGCCCATCACGTCGGAGAGTGTAAGGAGCGACGGCATTAGCACGTCATCCTCGGCAACCGGCAACGCGAAAAGGGTTCCATCCGCCTGGGGAATGCGCAGCGCCTCGGCCTGAGCGCCTTCCATGGCGCCACCATTGCCGAAGAAGCCGATGTGAACGCAGGCGGTCGGCAACCCCTCTTTGCAGAACATGCAGGTGCCGTCGGACGAAGCGAAGGGCATGATCACGACTTGCCCTCGCTTCAAGGTCTGCACCTCGCTACCGACTGCTTCAACGACGCCGATCGCCTCATGTCCCATGCGCTGGCCGCCAGGCGCCGGCCCCAGGTTATAAGGCCACAGATCGCTGCCGCAGATGCACGCCCGCGTCACCCGGATGATGGCGTCGGTCGGCTGCTGGATCGATGAATCAGGGACGTTCTCGATCCGAACATCGCCTGCGTTGTGCATGACAGTTGCTCTCATTGCCTGCTCCTTTCAGATATTTCTCGTCGGTGACCTTCTCCGTCCACAACGAGCCGTTCAACGCTTTCTGGATCGCGATATGGGTCATGGCCGTGGTCCGTGTCGCCGCATCCCAGTGCTTCTCACCGGGCGGGCACCAGATCAGGTCGCGCGACGCGAACCTGCGCGAGATGTCTGCTGAAGAACGACACGAGCTTGTCGAACGGGATCAGGTTGACCCGATCGTACAAGTCGACGTGTCCAGCGCCTGGGACAATGTGAAGCTCTTTCGGCTCTGCCGCTAGCCTGTACGCATCTTCGCTGAACTCGCAGGAGTGAGCACTGTCGCCAGTAATGAAAAGCATAGGACGAGGGGAAATCGTCTCTATGTCTGTGAGTGGATAGAAGTTCATGAACTTGACGTTACTGGTCAGTGTCGGGTGAGTCGTAAGCTGAGGCGACTGACCTTTCGGCGTGTACTCCCCTCGTGGAGTTCGGTAGAAATCGTAAAACTCACGCTCAATCGGCGTAGAGCTTGCATGTACAGTTCCACTGGTGTATTTGGTTTCACCGCCTGTGAACTCCACATCGCGTTGCTCCGCTGCCGCTGCGATGATTTGCTTTCGCTGCTCGACAGTCTGCGAGTGCCTGAGTCCGTTACGGTTGGCAGCGCCCATGTCGTGCATGCTGACCGTCGCAATGGCTTTCATGCGCGGGTCGATCTTCGCCGCACTGATGACAAAGCTCCCGCTGCCGCAGATTCCAATCGCACCGATCCGATTTCGGTCGACGAACGGTTGGGTGCCGAGAAAATCAACCCCAGCACTGAAAGCCTCCGCATAGATGTCCGGCGAAACCGCGTTGCGGGGCTGGCCATCACTCTCGCCCCAGAACGGTAAATCTATGGACATGGCGACAAAGCCTGTTCAGCCATTTTTGTGGCATACAGATTGGCACTTTGCTCCTTTACCGCGCCCATCGGGTGCCCGACGATGATCGCCGGACTTTTCGTGTTCGGATTGACGCTATCGGGCATGAAAAGATTCCCTGCGACGTTCATCTGATATTGGTTTTTGAAGGTGACTTTCCGCATTGTCACCTTGTCGCTAACGTAAAAGTTATTAGCTCCATGGGACATATCTTGAGCCACAGCGAAGGGCATGTTGGCGACTGACATCAAGCCAAGCGCTGCGACGGCTGCGCCGGTCAGCTTGAGAAAGTTGCGCCGGCCAACGTCGAGGTTGGATTCGTTTTCTAGCTTTACAGGTTCATGTTTCTCGTTCATCTCTTTACCTCCGTATACGGATAGTTTGAAGCTGTCGCATATCTCTTCGTGGCTGATGAAAACAATGTAATGGTTGCAGCGGCCTTTGATTAGAGAGTAAATTCCGCATGAACCTATGAGGTCCATTCATAAATGCAGCGCGAAAATTTTAACGATATCCTCGCTTTTCTTGCTGTTGTGCGAGAGCGAAGCTTCACCAGGGCGGCCGCGAAACTAGGCGTTTCGCAATCGGCGTTGAGTCATACCATTAGCGGGCTGGAGGAGAGACTGAGCATTCGGCTGCTGACGCGTACGACCCGCAGCGTCTCGCCCAACGAAGCCGGCGAACGCCTGCTCAAGAAGGTGGGGCCGAGGCTGGAGGAGATCGAGGCCGAGCTTGAGGTATTGACTGAGCTTCGGGAGAAGCCCGCCGGGATGATCCGGATCACGGCCGGCGATCATCCGGTCCACACCATTCTCTGGCCAAAAATAGCTAAGTTCCTACCGAACTATCCGGGTATTAAGGTCGAGATTACCATCGACAACACCCTCACCGATATCGTGGCCGAGCGCTATGATGCGGGCGTGCGTCTCGGCGAGCAGGTAGCCAAGGACATGATCGCGGTGCGCATCGGGCCGGACGTCCGCTTTGGGGTGGTCGGCGCGAAGTCCTACTTCGCGCAGAGGTCATCGCCAAAGACGCCGCAGGATCTGCTCGCCCACACTTGCATCAATCAGCGCCTTCCCACCTATGGCGGGCTGTATGCATGGGAACTCGAACAAGACGGCCGCGAAGTGAAAGTGCGAGTCGAAGGCCAGCTCATCTTCAACAGCATCTTTCGGGTTCTCGATGCCGCGGTGGCTGGCTTCGGGCTCGCCTTCGTGCCGGAGGACCTGGCCCAGCCCTATCTCGCGAGCGGTCGTCTCATTCGGGTGCTTGAAGAGTGGTGCCCGCCCTGTTCAGGCTACCATCTCTATTACCCGAGCCGCCGCCACTCCTCACCAGCGTTTTCCCTGTTGGTCGATGCGCTGCGCTACCGGGGATAAAAGCGCGGGCGGCGCAGCTTTCTGGAGTTAATTAACTGCGCTCACACAGAGTTTCGGGTAAGGAGCCGGTTGAAACGCCAGATGGTGCCGGTTGTCTGTGTTTAGCAGGATCCTCTTCTGACCGTCTTGCCGGGGTGCGGCTGGCGATTCTGAAAGAAGCTGGCGCCTTTTGCAAGGCCGATGCAAGCGGGCGAGAAAACTGTTCCGGTCGCTGTTGAGCGACTCGGAACAATAACTGGTGCCGGAGGAGGGACTTGAACCCTCACGGGGTTGCCCCCACCGGATTTTGAGTCCGGCGCGTCTGCCGTTCCACCACTCCGGCACTTCAGTAAAATCAGTCACTTGGCTTTTTCTTCGGCGCCGTTTTTCGCTTACTGTAGTGACTGTGCAGAGAACCTACTTTGCCCGCCTTTTCTGCATCTTTCAAGAGCCGTCCAACGGCGCGCCAGTGAGTCGCAGATCTTCGATATCCCACCACCTCGATCGAGCTTGATCGCCGGCGTCTCGCGGTTCATAAACTTGCTACGAACGGTCTCCATTACACCTGCTCATGAAAGCCTCGTGCTGCTGATCGCTCAATGCCCATATTTTTTTCTGGGACTAAATCAATTTTGGTTGGCGGGCTGAACAGCTGCACGCAAAAAAAGAATTAGTCATAATCTCGCGCGTGCCTCTAACGACTGGCCACATACTCTTCAGTCTGTCATTAGGGGCACGCGCAGCTTCTCAATATTCCGAGCCCACCATGGCGCCGTGTGGCCTGCGAAATCTCCGGGCGCCGGTTCTGCGACACTTGAAGCGTTACAGTTCTCAAGGCATCGGTCTTCGACACGGCATAAGGACCAAAGCATTTTAAGTGTTCAGGAATCACATACAATCATTCAAGACATTTCTTACAGATACTCATGGAGCTGCCCTGCTCATACTCGAGAATTCAGAATGGGCCGCGGAATTTTCCATCGTTCTCTTTATTTAGTCGACGCAGTACACGCCGTTTGTTCCAGGGCATCAAACTTGCACACTGCATCAGAGTTCCATGAGGATGCTCTCATCGGCAGGAGGACACGGCATTGTATCGACGATATGTCCCGGCATTAGTTGGCTTAATCGGACTTAACGTAATGCTTTATTCTACAAGTGGAATTGGCCAACAGCAGACCCCATCCTCGTCTGACGCAGTGCAAGATGCTCAGACGCCGCGTAAAGTCCAGGTTGTACGTCCCGAGCAGCAGCAGACGGCCCACGATATGTCTGATATCTTCAGCGGCATAAACGCGCCGTCTTCATCACCCGCGTTCGAAACCCAGCCCGACCAGGGGAAAATGCTTGGCTTCGACTTCGCCCGAGATCCGCTCAATGCCAAGCAGCCCATGCAGTCCGTCGAAGAGATCATAAAAAACGACATTGCCGATAAGCCCAAAGTTACCTCTGCTCAGCAGCAACTTTTGGAGCGGCGCTACGATCTCACTCCGAGGCTTGATGCGTCCGTCAAGATGTCGCGTGGGAAGCCTCTGGCCGTTGGTCCCACCGCACGACTGCAGGGAGTAACCTGGCAGAACTTGGCCCAGATGCAGCCTGAAGAGATCCGCGAGAGAGGCCAATTTCCTTATCCGTCTCTGCCGCATCCTAAACATGTCTCGGGTGGTCAGGTCTTTCCTGGCATGCAAATCGCGATGTTTCCGCGTCTTGAACGATTTGACGTTGAGTTCGATATTCCCGACGCATTTTTGCCGGAGTTTCCTCCAGCTATATTTTTGCAAAACCGGCCGGAACTGGGAGACGTATCCCGGGGCGAAGTCGTATCTATCAATAATTTTCATAGACTGTTTAAGGAACTGTTAACTCCCGTTCAGCTTGACGGTTTGCGCTTGCTGGTTACACCTTTCCCGCAAGAGGAGTTCAACGCCACAGACGACCGTAAAACGCTGCAGCCAAGCCTCGGAGTGTCCTGCTTAGACTGCCATGTCAACGGCCATACGACGGCGCAGTTTCACCTCAACCCGGATGATCGGCCGCAACACCGCCGTTTTCGCCTCGACACAGTGAGTCTCCGCGGGATGTTCAATCAGCAGATCCATGGCTCAAAGCGGAGCCTTCGGTCCGTCGAAGACTTCACTGAATTCGAACAGCGGACAGCCTATTTCAACGGCGATCCCATTCGCGCGATGAAGAAGGGAATGAACATCCTCGATCGGATCGAAGTGAGCCATATGGCGCAGATGCAAAATATTTTTGATTTTCCGCCCGCGCCAAAGCTCGACGCGCTAGGCAGGCTTGACCCGGCCAAGGCCACGCAAACCGAGTTACGCGGCGAGAAGTTGTTTTTTGGTAAAGCCCAGTGCGCCACCTGCCACGTGCCGCCGTTTTACCTGGATAATAAAATGCACGATCTCAAAGTCGAGCGGTTCGTCAACGAACCACCTGACGGCCCGATCAAGACATTTACGCTTCGCGGCATCAAGGATAGCCCGCCTTACTTGCATGACGGGCGATTGTTGACGTTGGAGGATACGGTCGAGTTTTTCAACCTTATTCTTGCGCTGAAGCTAAACGAACAGGAGAAAAAGGATTTGGTGGCTTTCATGCGGCAATTGTAATCACGCGCTCCACACAGCAAAAACCACGTGATTCTATGGCATGGAGCAAAACAAAAGGAAGTAAATCCGGCGGAAAAGAGTGAAATTAGCGCCAAGCCAGGCGCTCAATCATAAATGAATAGGAGGAAAATCAATGAATGCTTTGGCAGTTCTTGAACAAGATCATCAAAAGGTAAGAGATTTGTTTCAAGAGGTTAACAAGGATGGCGATTTAAACAGGCGCAAGGAACTCTTCGATAAAATCGATACTGAATTAGAAATTCACACCCATATCGAAGAGACGATTTTTTATCCGTTTCTAGAGCGCCATGACGAGCTGACTGACATGGTAGCGGAAGCTCTCGAAGAACATCAAGAGGCTAAGTCGATGCTGGAAGAATTAGAATACTCAGGCACGGAGAGCGATGACTTTGGCTCTAAACTTGAAGACTTAATGGAAGCCGTGGAACACCATGTCCAGGAAGAAGAAGGAGTGATGTTTCCAAGAGTCCGCGAGGTTTTCGACGAGAGCCAACTCGAAGAATTAGGCCAAAAGTTGGAGTCGGCCAAAGGCACGGCTCATCGCAAAGCTGAATGAAACGACAATGGCAGCGGGTCAACTCGAGGTGAGCAAAAGTACTGAGCCACGGCCCTCGCCCTTCCCGCTCGCTTGCAACAACGATTTAATCGACAGGATGTCTCAATTGAGCGCTAGACAATTCTTTTTCGTTCGTGAGGTCGAGACGCAGCGGGGTCATTGAGACGTAACCATGCTCAACAGCCCACCGGTCAGTGCCCTCGTCCGTCCCCTCAATGGGAATTACAGTGAACCAAAAAAGTTTCCGGCCCAGTGGGTCTTCGCCCGGCACGACCCTGCCGTCATAGTGGCGCACCGATTGGCGCGTCCAGCGGAGACCTTTTGGCTTACGATCAGGAAAGTTTACATTGACGAGGGTCAAGTCACGGTCCCCTAACAGCAACGCCAAAACCGCTTCTAGCGACGGTTTCAAAATCTCTAAGTTTGGCTCGTCCCGGATCACAGCAGCGCTTAAGGCTATGCCACGCAATCCCATTAGGGCTGCCTGCTTGGCGGCGGCCAAGGTACCCGAATGCCACATTGCATTCCCTAGATTGCTACCCAGATTAATGCCTGAAAGGACAACGTCAACATTCTCCCAGTTATAGGCGCCAAGGGCAACGCAGTCTGCAGGCGTTCCGTTCACCCGAAAAGCCTCAAAATTTCCGATGGCGGTACGCTTATAGGAGAGCGGGCGCAACGCCGTAATGGCATGCCCTGCGGAAGATTGCTCCACATCCGGAGCCACGACCCGCACGTCGCCGAATTTTGTCGCGACCTCGGCTAGAGTCGCAATTCCCGGGCTATAGATCCCATCATCGTTGGCAATCAAAATGCGCATCAAAGCCATCCTCCTCTCCTAGGCATGATCGTCCATTCTCGACCGGAGTCACAAAGGGAGCGAACGTCGGGAAGAATGTTCTTCTGTGCTATGCAGCCTCCGGTATACTAGTTTCAGGTCAGCCACAAACTGCCGATATTGCTCTCGTCGCTCATCTTCGCCGCGTCGCCGGTAGATGGCTGATGGATGGATGGTGATGAAGACGGTGGCTCCAGAGTACCCGTCGAAGAATTTTCCTCGTTCTTTAGTAACACGGATCAATCGCTTCAAGATCGATTGTGCAGCAGTTGCACCCAAGCACACGACCATCTTTGGACGAATGATTGCGAGTTCCGCTTGCAGCCATGGGTGGCATGAGATTACTTGCCTTATTAGCGGCTTTTGGTGCATGCGGCGCTTGCCTCGCTGAATAAATTTAAAATGTTTCACGGCATTCGTGACGTAGACTTCTTCACGGTATAGGCGAGCCTCGGCGAGCGCTTTGTCGAGCATGCGGCCTGCCGGTCCCACAAACGGACGACCTTGGCGATCCTCTACGTCGCCTGGCTGTTCACCGACAAGCACTACCTGTGCATTTTTCGGACCTTCGCCGAAAACCGTTTGGCTCGCATTCTTGTACAGGTCGCATCCTTTGCAGCAACGGGCGGCGGTGCGCAAGCTCCCGAGCGAGCGACGCTTCGGTAGGAAGTCGACGGCGGATGCTGTCTGCTTTGGCTGATAGTGAGGCAGTTTCACGTCTTAAGATCGGCCGGCGCCTCTGCTCCTTTGTTCATCCGGCGTAACAAGTCTTGGCCTTCCGTGCGGCGCAAGCCCGGCACCAACGTAAATGGCCCGCGGACGAGTTGCGTATTGATCTTGGGCAGCGTGAGATTGCGCACAATCATTTGTTCGCTATTGGCATCTTCGGCGAGCGCTGCATAGACAATGCGTTTAAGCCCCACGAAAGAGAGTGCGGCACTGCACATCAAGCACGGCTCTAAGGTGACATAGAGAGTCAGCGAATTCCGAGCTGGTTCATCCATTTTTTGAAGGTCTCGCCCGACCCCATGGAGCAAAACCATTTCGGCATGGTTGGTAAGATCGCCTGTTTCCTGAATGGTATTATGCGCAACCGCTATGATCTGATCCGGCGAGGCGAGCAATGCTGCGACGCCGGCTCCGCCGTAGGCAAGCGCCGTATACGCCTCCCGAAGTACTTGATCCATTAGCTTAATATCCCGTTCTGATACCTTTTCTGCACGCATCTGCTGACCGCCCTTTGATTTCTTACCAAAAGAGCAAATTTTGTGCCGTTGTGCTCGGTATGGAATCACGCACGAGCATCTCCTTCGGCCCTCTGCGCGTATGCGCTAATCGTCGCGCGTCTTGAATGTATACACCATTGGCTTACGGTTGGCTGGGGTTTGTAGGTGAATGACAGACAAAGACCGCTAATTGCGCCGACAGCTCTGCGCTCTTCGCTGGCACACACTTTGCGCGGCCACATCATGAGCTTGACCATCGACCCGCGCTTACAAGCGAACCTGAAAGAATTTCTGGAACTTCAGTTAGCCGACACGGCAAAAGGGTGGTGGATGGAGCCCAATGGTAACTACGTCAGAAGTCGGAAGAAAGACCTGCCTGTGCTCCGATTTCAAGATTATTATTATGAAATCCTGCAAGCCGAGCATAGGTTTTCTGCTGCCGCGGGGATATAGCGTAGGAAGAGCCGTGAAAGTGACCCTAATACATAATCCTGACGCCGGTGATGATGAGTGGACTTCAGGCGATCAAATAGTGCGGGTAATTCGTAAGGCGGGACACAATGCAAAGTATTTTTCGGCGAAAGATAAAAAATGGAAAAGGGCGCTTAAAAAACCTTGCGATATCGTTGCAGTGGCGGGAGGCGATGGGACCGTCGGTAGGGTGGCGCGACGTCTGATCGACAGCCGCATTCCTATCGCAGTGTTGCCGATGGGAACCGCCAATAACCTTGCCAAGACAATCGGCGTGGCGGGCGGAACATTTCAGGATCTCGTAGCAGGGTGGAATGCCGCGCACTGTGCAAACTTTGACGCCGGCGTAGCCAGAGGTCCGTGGGGAACAAAGTACTTCATTGAAGGTTTCGGCATAGGATTATTTGCCGAGATGATGTTTGGGATCGAAAACGGCCAACACTCTCATGTGGCGCGTTCAGAAGATCCTGAAGAGGAGATTAACGCAGCTCTGAAAGTATTAGACAGACAACTGTCGAGCTATGCGTCGAAGGACTTGACAATTCGGCTTGACGGACAGGATTTGTCCGGTGATTATTACATGCTGGAAGCAATGAATATTCGTTACATTGGGCCTAATCTCGATCTCGTCCCGCGCGCGCGAATTAACGACGGGCTTCTGGACGTTGTTTTTGTGGCCAAGGGCGAGCAAGCTAAGTTGAGGCAATGCATTTCTGACCGCCTAAAGCACAAGCGCTCGCCCGTGAACCTTACCGTTCACCAAGGGCGCCACTTACAGGTTGAGTGGAAGAGCTCTCCGGTTCACATTGATGACAAGCCATGGCCTGAAGAGAGGAGCGCCCATCCGCTTTTGTCGAATGCCATTGATATTAAAATCGACGCTGGAGCTCTTGTGTTTCTCAAACCTCCGATAACAAGTCCCCAGCGACGGACACGGCATGGAAAAAGACTGAGGGATTTCTGATGCTAATCCCATCGGGGTGCTTTCTCCGGTCCTCGTCAAAAGCTCGTTGTGCTCATGCGCAAGCGTAGGACTGTCATCTTATCGATTTGAACGCTTCGTTCGTTCAAATCGTTCCAGCCGTTGAATACCTTACAATCGTTCGATTCGTTGCGACGGCCCTGGCTCGAAGATTTTCCCTTGAGATGCAATTTCACTTTTTTGCGCGCCTTGAACGTGTGAAAGTGAGGATATAACCGTCGTGCTCACGCCCCGCTCTCCCGAATTATTTCTTATTCCAGTTGCCCTGCGCATCCTGAACCCACCAGCCGGGCCGGGCCTGCTCGATCCAGCTTCTCGCGAAGATCGCTTTGATTTTGGGCACTGATTCATGCGCGATGTTATTAGCCTTGGCGATTTCGAGATAAAGTGCTTCGCGGTCTCGGTTCTCTGCTGCTACAAGTTGCTGCACCTCCGCTCGCTCTTTGAGGTTAAGGCCGTCGGTCCCGCGAACCGTGAGCAAACCGTCGCGCGAAATTCCGACATTGCCCCGGTCCATGAAAGGTTTGATCGATGCGCTGCGGTTCGTGATGGAATCTCGCAGCGCGCGAATTGCCGGGTTCGAAACGTTGATATCCGCGTCCTGGGCGTGGGCTTCGCTCACCAGAGCGAACGTTACACGCACGGCTTCAGGGTTAACGAACCTGCTTTGCGGCTGCTCCTTTTTCGCTTTTTCCGCCGGATCGCCCCAGGTTTCTTTGACGATTTGATCCGCTGCGCGCTCCACCGCGGCGGCGGGAAAATAAATGTTCACCGTTACGCAGGCGTTAGCGACCAGAGCAGACATGAGTAGAACTTTTCGCAACATTGTTTCCTCCTTAGCTGGACGATTTCTGCGGGCTATCGGTTTTTTGAATCCGCTCGAGCCTCCGGAGAAGCTCGAGAAATGCGATTTCTTGGGTGTGGCTGATGACATTGACCGTCGGCGGTATAAAGCTTCCGACAACCAGATATTCCTGTCCGCCACGGGATTCTATCCCGCGCAAGGTCAGCTTGTCATTTTTGAGGGTGGCCTTAAAGCCGAGCTTGCTGTAGCGAAAGCTATCGAAAAAGCCGGCGATGCCGCTGTAGAGAGCGCCAGCGTCTCGGCCCGAGCTCAAGACGGTAATCTTGTTCAACGATTCAACGCTGATGCGCTGGCTGACACCGGATTGTTCGACGCTGTGTACGTCCGCTATGAAGGTCGACGGTTGACCGGCGGTCACGGCTAGGTTGTTTACGGTTCCCGCTAAAACGCCCGAGATTCGGCCGAATGCGAAGGTTTCGGAGGCTTGCTCCAGCTGAATATTTTCGAAGCGCGCGTCCAGTTTGATGGACGGTACGGGAGAGAAGGGGTTTTCGATTTCCAGCGGGCTGATAAGCAGGCGACCGCCGAAGACGGCGATATCGATCTGGCCTTTACTGCGAAGCGATTCTCCGGTCCATTCGATTTTCGGAATCGATCCCGATAGGGACCCGCCGAAACGATACCAGCCGAGCGCCTCGGTGAGCCTCTGCAGCTGCAGGTTTGTTGCTTCGAGCGCAAGCGAGGCCGCTTGAGGGGTTGCAATGACGTCTTTCCACGCGAGGTCAGAGATCACCAGCGAGCCGCCATATATCGGCAGGCGAATCGGTTGGTGAAGGCGCAACACGTTGTTCCATAATGAGATCGTGGTAGTGATCGGAGGCATGATTTCGGCGCCGAACTTGGCCGATCCAATGGTCAACTTGCCGGTTGCGGGGGTGTCTGCCGGCGTTTTCGCGAGCGCCACAGGGTAACCAACGCGGAAAGGCAGAGCAATGTCGATACCGCTGACGCGCCAATCATTTGATCGGGCTCCAATCTCGCCTGCCTGCAACGCGATGGTGCCCGCGATGGACGGTTTGTAAAGAGGACCGCTCGCTTCGGCGGATAAGTTTATTCGCCCCGCTACTGTTAGCCGATTCAGAACCGGATAGCTTCGATTCAATGTATCGCGAATGAAGAACTCGAAAATTCCCGCGCTCTGGATGGCGTCGCTCGTGACTTTGACCTGCGCGATGGGATCCTTTGAGACATTCGCAAACTCGCCGTGAAGGGCGACTTTTCCCACCGAGGCAAGGGCGAGATCTGCCCGGCGGAGGCGCAAAAGGTCGTCGTTTCCGTTATACTCGGCGTCGAGTTCCAGCGTCGGGCGATGCGCCTTTAGATCGCCGTAGAATTTTTTCCACAGGACTTCGCCTTGATGGGCGTCAACTTTGCCGGCAAGGGAAATGCCGTTGTCGATGCGAATTGAGTCGAGGCGAGCCTCGAGAGATAGCTTTTCGCCGATTTTCGTTCCGTCGGCCGACGCGAAGGCCCCCTGTTCAACCTGCATCGCGCCGGAGACTTTCACAGGCTCGTCTTGCTTCCATTCGAGCTTGCCGCCGCCGCGAATCGCCTTGGCCGAAAGCTCTATTTGCTTGGGACGCCGGAGCAGAAGGTCCAGACCGGAGAGCCTGGCGCTGGCGGTTAATCCGGCTTCTTTTTCACTCGGGTCGATTTCAGCTGACATGCTCAGGCCGCCGCTGAAGCTGCTGTCGGCGACGCGCATGGCATCCAGCTTTCCCTCGGCGCTCACTTGAATCGCGCCGTTATCCCGCCAGGTCATTTTGATTTTGGTCTCGAAGGTTTGGCGGTTTTTGGCCTGAACAAGGTCTCCCGGGGTATCACCGCTTTGCTCGAGACGGACGACGGCTTCGGTTTCGTCGCCGCTACCCTGCATCGTTACCGCCGCAACGCCTCCCAGCGAGGGAATAGCCGCGCGCAGACGAAGACCGATACCTGCTCCGAGGTTGAAGTTATCTATGCTCATGGTGACGGAGCGAAAATCCATTTTGCGCCCTGCGCCGGAGGTTAAGATCAGCGTGCCGTCTTCGACAATCAGATGACGAATGCTCACGTCTGAGGCATCTTTCTTCGTGGAAGTGAAAAATTCGTAGAGATCGAAGCTGAGAACGGGTCTTTCCAATTCCAGCCGATGGATGCTCCGGGAAAACAAAGTTGTGAAACTCGGGACGATGAGAACGCGTTGCGCCTGAAGCGTCAGTCGCTCCGCTCTCGACGCCGTCATATCCGTGAGTGTTAGACGAAGCAGCGGGTCAAGCCGGATATCGCGGGCTGAGATGTCGTAGCCCGTCCGAAGGGCGATCTCCGCCCTGATCCACTCTTGAAATATCGTTGAACTAACAGTCAACAAAAGGGAAATGTAGGCGACCAGAAGAATGGCCGAAACGATCGCCGCTGCCTTGACGATCCTGCGTTTCAAGACTGCCACTTTTTAAGGATAACTATTGAAGCTTGGACGATCAATGAACGTTAAAGTTGCGCGCGCTGCGCGGTGGCTCAAAGTTCAAGGTTCAACGTATTCCGGCCCTTAATCGCCCGTGACAAAAAAAGTTCTAGAATAACAGCTTCCAACATTCCGCCAGCGAGCTCACGCCGACGAGCCTGGGGTGTTCGACGTGCTTCAATTGCGAGCCGTTACTGGTGGGCAGGATGCAGCGCTCGAAGCCGAGCTTGCCGGCTTCTTTGATCCTTGCTTCGGCTTGCGCAATGCCGCGAATTTCCCCGGCCAGACCGACCTCGCCAAAAAGGACTGTCTTCGGATCCAGCGCGACATCACGGGCGCTGGACGCGATGGCGGCGACGATGCCAAGATCGACCGCAGGCTCGTCGACGTGCACGCCGCCGGCAACGTTGACGAAAATATCCTGATCGAACAGTTTGGCGCCGAGCTTTTTTTCCAGGACTGCGACCAGGAGAGCGACGCGGTTGTGATCGACGCCGATGGTGGTGCGCCGCGGCACGGCCAAGAAGGAACGGCTCACCAACGCCTGCAGTTCGACCAGTATCGGCCTGGTTCCTTCCATGCTGCAAACCACGGCGGAGCCGGCCACTTTTAGTGGGCGTTCCATCAAGAAAATCTCCGACGGGTTCGACACTTCTTTGAGCCCGGCCTCTTTCATTTCAAAAACGCCGATTTCATTGGTCGAGCCGAAACGGTTTTTGACCGCGCGCAGAATGCGAAAGCTGTGGCCGCGCTCGCCTTCAAAATAGAGCACCGTATCCACCATATGTTCGAGCAGTCGCGGCCCAGCGATGGCGCCGTCTTTAGTCACATGGCCGATTAGAAAGGTCGTCAGCCCGGTCTTCTTCGCCAGCACGATGATCGAGCCGGAGGCCTCTCGCACTTGCGCGATGCTGCCGGGCGCAGAAGGGATCGCCGAAGAAAAGATCGTTTGCACCGAATCGATCACCAGCAGGCCCGGTTTGATTTTCTTGACGTGGTCGAGAATCCGCTCCAGGGAGGTTTCGCTCAAGACGAGGAGTTTCGGTGCTTCGACACCGAGCCGCTCAGCGCGCATTTTGATCTGGCGCTGCGACTCTTCGCCGGAAACATAGAGGCAGGTGACGCCTTTTTGGCTAATCGCGGCGAAAGCTTGCAAGAGCAACGTCGATTTGCCGATGCCGGGGTCGCCGCCGATGAGAATAACCGAGCCCCGCACCAGGCCGCCGCCGAGGACGCGGTCGAACTCGCCGATGCCGGAAAGCGTGCGGTTTTCGTCGGCGATGCTGATCTCGTGGATGGGCGCGGGATCTTCCCTGGAGCCGAGGCTGAGCTCGCCCCGCGGCGTCGTGGCTTTTTCAAATTTTTCCTCGGCGAAGGTGTTCCACTGGTTGCAGTCGGGGCACCTGCCCAGCCACTTGGGCGACTGATAGCCGCAGCTCTGGCAGGCGAAGATAATTTTGGGTTTAGCCATGGTTTAGTTATACGGAATTCTGTGCCCGGCGTTCGCCGTTCAGTCTCTTTTAAGTGGAACGACCTTTGGGTTCCCGGTGTCCGTCCGTTCAGCCGAAGGCGATTTGCCCAGCAGCCCTGGCGCTACGTTCCAATGCTGTCCTGTATCGGTGATGACGGTAACCGTTTTTCGATTGTAGCGGGTGACGATCCCGAACAACCGCGGGTGCCCGTCGGGGTGAAAAGTCACCCGTTCGCCGATTTTGAAGTCTAGCATTTGCGAGTGCCTGCGCATCTGGCTCAAAAAACGTAGCCGCTCCACGATTCGGTGGTTCAGGTCGATGAGTTCTGCTTCGCTGAGCTTGTCTATATCAATCTTCATCGTGCTCTCTGACTCCTCGCGGTTTTCTTCAACGTGTATCTCGGATGTATCCGTTTCCGGTTTATTTTCAACGCATGTCGAACCAATGAATGAACTCTTCGTACTTTCCCGAATCAGCCTGGCAATAACTTGCTGACGGCATCCCCTGTTACCAGGTGGGCTCCTAAACTGACGAGGTTCTCGTTGGCCTCGTTATCTATGGTATAGACAGCTTTGCGCCAAATGAAAACGTCGCGGCACAATTGTTCCGTTTTGCTGGACGGAGCAGCGTGTACGATCAAGACATTGTCTGCGATCGCCGCGACGAAGCGATTGCGGCGGAATGCCATTTCAACGTCGGAACGATGACGGTGGCTGCGAAAACAAGAAAGATACAGCAACCGCCCTTCCTCGAGAGGTTCTTTGTGCTCGCGCCGAATGCGCAACTTGACAAGGCTCCGGGCTGGAAAAACGATAATTGGTTGAGCTCCGCGCAGAAGAATGTTCAGACACTCCCGCTCGACCGGAGAATGAAAGCCGCCGATAACGGCTAGCCTGGCATCCCCAAGTTTTTCGATGAGATCACGAGTTTGCGAGATGATTTCGGTAGGACATTTAGCTGAGCAGAAGACCGCCAACTTTGGTTGCTTGAGAATTGTAAGGTTCCCCATCGCCGTAACAGAGCCGGGAGCATCGTTTGCCAGATGGCGAGTCCAAGAGTTCGGATACTCTGGATCGCTTTTGTCAATGGACTTGATATTCACAAGAGCAGCAGAAGAATCGATTCAATGTTCGCTTCCGGCCTCTTTTATAACAGGAAAATTGACAAAAGGGTAAAAATCGCCGGGTTGATAATTGCTCGGTAGGTGCAATAATCGGCGCAGACATGCCGCAAGATTTTGTCGAAAAGGAACTGCTTCAGCTTCGGGAGGCCGAACTCTATCGTACGCTGCGCCGTGTGGACGGCGACCAGGGATCGACACTGCTTTTGGACGGCCAGGAAGTGATTAACTTCTCATCTAATAATTATCTCGGTATCGCCAATCATCCGGCGCTGCGCGATGCCGCCAAGGCCGCCATCGACCGTTACGGTTGCGGCTCTGGCGCTTCGCGCCTCATCTCGGGAAACATGGTACTCCATGAAGAGCTGGAAGCGAAAATCGCCGAATTCAAGAGAACCGAAGCGGCCTTGGTTTTCAACTCCGGTTTTCAGGCAAATACCGGAATCATCCCGGCGCTGGTCGGCCCGGACGACGTGGTTTTCAGCGACGCGTTGAATCACGCGAGCATCATCGACGGTTGCCGGCTGTCACGGGCCAAAATCGTCGTTTACGAGCACTGCGAAGTCCGTCAGTTGCAACGAAGTCTGAAAGATGCGCCAAGGGATGGCCGCAAGCTGATTGTCACCGAATCACTGTTCAGCATGGACGGCGACGAAGCGCCCCTGAAGGACATCGTCACTCTCGCGGAACAATATGGCGCAATAGTGATGGTCGATGAGGCCCATGCCACCGGCGTCTACGAACCGAACGGCGCGGGTTTGATCGCCAAGCTCGGCCTTGGCGAACGCGTGCTGGTGCAGATGGGCACCCTGGGTAAAGCGCTGGGCGGTTTCGGCGCTTATGTTGCGGGGAGCAGGGCGCTAAGAGAACTTTTGATCAATCGCTGTCGCAGTTTCATCTTCACGACCTCACTGCCGCCGGCGGTTATGGCGATGGCCATTGCCGCCATCGAGTTGGTTCAAAAGGAACCGGAGCGGCGCCAAACTTTGCGGCAAAACTGTGAAACGTTGCGAAATGGCCTGCGGGCGCTCGATTACAAGCTCGGTGACAGCGCCAGCCAGATCCTGCCGCTCATCGTCGGCGACGCCGGCGCGTGCATGAAGTTGTCGGGCTATTTACTGTCGCGAGGCATTTTTGCCCAGGGCATTCGCCCGCCCACGGTGCCGCCGGGAACCTCACGCCTGCGCATCACGCTGATGGCGACGCATACGCGAGAGCACCTACGTCGGGCATTGAAGACTTTTGAAGAGGCGAGTGAGTTGCATCGGGACGCTCGTGAATAAATGAACACGCCTCATCCGTCATTCCCGCGAAAGCGGGAATCTAGCACACCGAACAGCAATCGAGGACACTGAAATGGTTCTGGATGCCCGCCTTCGCGGGAATGACGATGGAAAGTCACCGAATGTTTTTCCCAGCGCCTGGACACGATATTAGAGAGATTTGACGATTGGGAATCGAGGATAGAAGATCGACGGACCGAAGTAAGACGATGGATTACGAAGCTCTCAAGCAATTGGACCGGAAGTATCTCTGGCACCCCTTTACGCAGATGCAGGAATGGATGACAGAGGAGCCCTGCATCATTAGTCAGGGCGCCGGACACTATTTGATCGACGTCAACGGTAAAAAGTACCTGGACGGCGTCTCGTCGCTGTGGTGCAACGTTCACGGCCATCGCAAGAAAGAAATTGACGACGCGGTCAAGGCACAGCTCGACCGCATCGCCCATTCGACCTTTCTCGGTTTGAGCCATGTGCCCGGCATTCAACTGGCGGAAAAGCTTATTGAGATCGCGCCCAGAGGGCTTCAGCGGGTTTTCTACTCCGACAGCGGCGCGACTGCGGTCGAGATCGCGCTCAAAATGGCGGTGCAATACTGGCACCTCAAAGGTGAAACCAAGCGCACGCTGATCGCTTCGCTCGCGGAATCGTACCACGGCGACACCGTAGGCTCTATGAGCATGGGCTATTCTGAGACTTTTCACCGATTTCACAAAAGCCTGGTGTTCCCGGTGCTGCGTATGACGCCGCCGCATGTTTTCCGCTATTACCAGTGTGTGAGCGCGGCTGCCGCGCTCAATGCCGCAATCAAAGAAGCGGATCAAAAACTTTCGCAAAACAAAGACAATCTGGCGGCGTTGGTTATGGAACCGCTCATGCAAGGCGCCGCGGGCATGTGGTCGCAGCCGGTGGAATACGTCAAGGCGATCGCGGAGCTTTGCCGGCGCAACGGAATCCTTTTCGTCCTCGACGAAGTCGCCACCGGCTTCGGCCGCACCGGCAAGATGTTCGCCGCCGAACACGCCCGGGTTACGCCTGATATTATATGTTTCGCCAAGGGTATAAGCGGCGGCTATCTGCCGCTTGCGGCGACGCTTACGACGGAGGAAATCTATTCGGCCTTTCTCGGCGAATATAAAGAGTTCAAAACTTTCTTCCATGGTCACACCTATACCGGCAATCCGCTCGGCTGCGCCGCGGCGCTGGCCAGTCTCGAGCTGTTCGAAAGGGAGAGTATTATCGAGAAGATGCAGCCGAGAATATCCTATCTCCGGAAACGGCTGAGTGGAGATATTTTGCCGCTGTCACACGTGGGTGACGTGCGCCAATGGGGCTACATGGTCGGCATCGAATTGGTCGAGGAAAAGGCAAGTCGAAAGAATTACGCGCCGGAGCGCCGGATCGGCCGCAAAGTGATTCTCGAAGCGCGCAAGCATGGCGTGATGATTCGCCCCCTTGGGGACGTGATCATACTCATGCCGCCTTTGACCATTGCCGACGAGGAACTGACGACACTCTTGGATGTGGTTTGCGACTGTATTCGCAATGTTACCGAGGCTTAACCGTACTTTTGGCGCATGCGTAGGTGTCATTCTGAGGCCTCAAGCCGAAGAATCTCAATGCAGATCCTTCGTCGCCCTCGGCTCCTCAGGATGACAAACGCTAGTAGGTTGGGAGGACTGTGGCTTTTGTATGGGGCAAGGAATTTTCATCACCGGCACGGATACCGGGGTCGGCAAGACCTTTGTCGCCTGCGCTCTCGCCGCGCAGTTGCGCGAATCCGGTTATCGCGTCGGCGTCATGAAGCCGGCGGAAACCGGCTGTGATTCCAACCGAGGCGAACTAGCGCCTCAGGACGCGCTGGCGTTGAAAGCGGCGGCCGCCTGCGAAGTGCCTCTGGAACAGATCTGTCCCTATCAATTTCGCGATCCGTTGGCTCCAAGCGTCGCCGCCGAGCGTGAAGGGCGCCGGATCGACGTTGACCGGCTGATGAATGTTTACCGCGAGATCAGTGCCGCGCACGACATTACTCTGGTCGAGGGTGCCGGCGGATTGATGGTGCCGCTGCTGCCAAGCTACACCTATGCCGATTTTGCGAATGTATTGAAATTGCCGGTGATCGTCGTGGCGGCGAACAAGCTTGGTGTCCTCAATCACCTGCTGCTGACTTTGGAGCACGCCAGTTGCAAGGGTCTTAGGGTCCTGGGTTATGTATTGAATGAGGCGGAGCGGGTGCCGTCACTGGCAGTGGAGACCAACCGCGAAGCGCTCTTTGCTCTTACTGCTGTGCCGTGTTTGGGTGAGGTGTCCTACGCTGGGGTCGCGGCGGGGCCAACGGCTAATGCCGGTGCAGCGTTGGATAACAAGTTTTTGGCCGCGTTTTTGCCGCGTGGCTAAAAGTTCACGCGGCGGGGAAAGCCAATAGGAGATATTCCGTGAGAAAACTCTTGATCCGATTGCGTCAGATGTTGGGCACGATCAAGGTTACGCGCAGGTTATATCGCCGGCTGCCGTCCACCAAGCGTTGCAAAGAATGTCTCGTGCCTTTCCTCGGACTGTTCTCCATCCCATTCAACCTGGTGCACATCAGGCCCTCGCGCAAA
Organism: Binatia bacterium; assembly: GCA_036555515.1. Lineage (GTDB taxonomy): Bacteria > Desulfobacterota > Binatia > UBA9968 > UBA9968 > DATACQ01. Next base: position 61,908 of record DATBLC010000367.1, on the reverse strand, counting down.
AACCCCAACCTGTGCACTCTTTGATATGAGCTGGCTCCTCCGGGCGGGGAGCTCTGCGATATCTCGGTGCTGTTCGTTGACGTGCGCGGCTTTACTTCACTGGCGGAGCGGCTGTCGCCGGCGGAAGTGGCAAAGCGTCTCAATCGCTTCTACGCTCTCGCCTCCAAAGCCATTTTTGAATACGACGGCACCTTGGACAAGCTCGTCGGCGATCAGGTCATGGCTTTTTTCGGCGCGCCGCTCTACGCTGAGGACCATCCCGCCAGGGCCGTGCAGGTCGCTGTGCGAATCCTGAAGAGCATCAACGCATTCGTCTCGGCGGACGGACTGCAGGTCGGCGCCGGCATCGCCACGGGCGAAGCCTTTGTCGGCAACGTCGGGGCGGGCGCGGTGACGGATTATACGGTGCTCGGCGATACCGTCAACGTGGCCGCGCGTCTGCAGGGCGCCGCCGCGGCCGGCGAGATACTGATGAGCGAAGAAACCTACAGGCAGGTCGCAGGAGGCTTTCCCGACCTTCCGCCGCGCGACATTGAACTTAAGGGCAAAAGCGAACCGGTGCGCGCCAGAGCCATCGTCGTCAATGGCGCGCCGGCCGAGCGAAACAACAGGGCGTAAACCTGAGCCCCATAGGTGGCAAAGCGACGGCCCCCGCCTGCGCTGCGGCTTTTCTCTCCCGGTCGAACAGGCCACCTTGTCTCAGACTGCGAAGCAGAAAACGGAGGATTCGTGGATGTCGTAAGCACTACTCTCAATAATCGAGAAAGATCGTGGCCTCTGTCGATTCTCAAGGGATTTACACGCGCCGGCCTTTCCAGAAAACTGCTGACCGTGCTGCTTCTAGGGCTCTTTGCCTGCAGCGGCCTCGGGCCGACCGCGACGGTGAGGAGCGCCTCGCGGCAAGAGGTTAGGAGCTTCTTTCAAAGCTCGAAGAAAACCGTCGTGACCTTTGTGGGGTATTCCGGCGCCGGATATGAGGATCAAGCCGCAATGCTCAAACAGGCGGAGCATATTCTTAGTGAGTTCGATCCGCAGAAGACGATTGTGAATATCGGGGCCACGCCGGAGGGCATCGGTGGCATCTATGAGTTGGCCAAACGCAAGGGGTTTGTTACGACGGGAATCGTCTCGTCGCAGGCCAAGCGTCATAACGTCCAATTGTCGCCCTACGTTGATTACGTGTTCTACGTCGACGACGCGGAATGGGGGGGATTTCTGAATGGGACGGAGCGACTATCGGCTACCTCTGAAGCGATGATCGAAAACAGCGACGTCGTCATCGGGATTGGAGGCGGGGAAATCGCTCGCGATGAATTGATTGCAGCACGCCGCTCGAGCAAAAAAGTGCGCTTCATTCCGGCCGATATGAATCATCAGAAAGCCCGGGAAACTGCGCGAAAAAAGGGACTGCCGGAGCCGGATTTCCGCGGCGCGGCGCACGGCGCGTTCTGAGGGTTCGAATCGTGAAATTAGCGCCACGGCCACGCCTTAGGCGCGACATGCGAGTTCAGCATCGATTAGCCCGAAAATTGCGAGCTGGCGGGAAATTCAAGTGAAGTCCGTAGTCACCTATCTAGGATGGTTTACGGTCGCGTCGACAATTATGCCGTTGTTGCGGTTCAGATGGTGGTGGATCAGGATGTTTGACTTTCCGCGGGCCCATGTGGCAGTCGCCGCCGCGCTCGCGGCGCTGCTTTTACCGCTGGTGGCATCGCCCCTCACCGTCGCGACTTGGATTCTGATATTTGCGCTCGTGGCCAGCGTCATCATACAGGCTTACTGGATTTATCCTTATACTATGCTGGTCGCGCCGGAGGTGCAGAACAAGAGGCACAGCGCCGCAGAGATTAGTTTGATGATCGCCAATGTTCTACTTACCAACCGGCAATATTCGCGGCTGGCAGATTACGTTACGCAGCATGATCCGGACATGCTGTTGGTGCTCGAAACCAGTGAATGGTGGGCTGATCAATTAAAGTCGTTGGACGCGCGGTTTCCGTACAAGGTTTCCTATCCGCTGGAAAACGCCTATGGTATTTCGCTTCATTCCAAATTCCAGCTGACGGACACGGAGATTAGATTTTTAGTCCAGGACGATATTCCCTCAATACGCACTAAAGTTAAACTCAACAAGCGCTGCCAAGTGCAATTTTATGGAGTTCATCCCAGGCCTCCGACTCCCCAGGAGCATGACCGCTCAACGGAAAGAGACGCGGAATTGATTCTGATCGGTCGAGAGTGCGAGAAGAGCAAACTGCCGGTGATTGTCGCCGGAGATTTAAACGACGTGGCGTGGTCCAATAGCACTGTGCGCTTCCGCAAGATAAGCCGTATGCTCGATCCCCGCATCGGGCGTGGTTTCTACGGCACCTTTCACGCCAAACTGCCGTTTTTTCGCTGGCCGCTGGACCATGTGTTTCACTCGGACCACTTTCGGCTCGTCGACATGAAAGTCTTACCGCAGTTCGGTTCGGATCACCTGCCTGTTTTCGTCCACCTGAGTTACGAGCCCGATGCTGAGGTTGCTCAGCAGGAGCCCGAACCCCCCGATGCCGAAGAGCGCGAAGAGGCGCAGGAGATTGTCGAGGAGGCCCGAAAGAGCAATTGAACCCAGGATTCCGCAGTTAGACTGAGGAGACGGCAAGCGACCCTGGAGTAGCGAAGGCGTCCAACTGTAAAATTTCAAAGTCATTTTGCATTTTCGCACTTCGTTGTTACGAGCTTTAACGTTTCGTCGAAGCACCGCTGCTCGATGTCTGCTCAGAAACCCAGTGAGGGGCTCTGACCTCATTGCTGCGTGGTATTTGCCGGGGTGCTGTACAAGCGCTAGACTCAGCGTGATTCTGCGGGCGACCGAGAGAAACACGTTATGGCACAAAAGGTGCCGATACTGATCGGCACATCAGGCTATTCCTACCCCTCCCCTCCCCCGAAGGGATGGCGTGGTGCTTTCTATCCCGATCAGAAGCCGAAGGGGTTCGACGAACTCAAGTACTATTCTCAAATATTTAATACCTGCGAGATCAATAGCACGTTTTATCGGCCGCCTGCGCCGGCGTTCACGAAGTCATGGGCAACCAAGACACCGGACGATTTTAGTTTCGCCATCAAGCTCTGGCAGAAGTTCACGCACCCGAAGAAGATTTCACGACAGAAGCCCGAAGAGCTATGGGAGCCTCCCTCGCAAAAGGATTTCGATGAGTTTCGCTCAGGCATATTGCCTTTGGCTGAGGCGGGGAAACTAGGGGCGCTGCTCCTGCAGTATCCGGCGTCATTTAAATGCACCCCAGAGAACATCGAACGGGTCCAAGCGACTTTGCGACGCTTTTATGACTACCCTAAAGTCGTCGAACTCCGCCACAAAAGCTGGACCGAAAATAGCGCTGCGATGGCAGTATTGCTTGTGGAAAATCGCGCAAGCGGGGTGCTGATTGACGAACCCAAGTTCGCCACTTCGATCCGGCAAGAACCGAAAGCAATCGGTGACATCTTTTACTTCCGTGCCCACGGCCGAAACGCCAAAGCGTGGTGGCATCCGCAAGAATCGTGGCAACGCTATGACTACTTGTACTCTCGCGAGGAAATCAAAAAGCATGCGGAGCAAATCAAAACTGCCGTCCGCACGCCGGGCGTCCAAAAGGCGTTTGCATTTTACAACAATCATTCCCGCGGGAACGCCCCGGCAAACGCGATCATGTTGTCGCAGGAGCTAGGCGTAAGGCTCAAGGCAATGCCAAATGAGGCCATGCTGGAAAAGTTCCCGGATCTGATCACCACCGCGGCGCACGCGTAGCTTACCTAGCTCGCTAGAACAACCTATCCCGAGTGGCGATCAACTAGCCGGGCCTAAACGGTTGACACATCCTGGCGTGGTGGTACGATGCGGCACCGTGAACGCAAACGACAAGTATAAGGAGGAGTAACATGGCTGACTGGCCGCCAGTAATAGATGCCGATGGGCATGTGTTGGAACGTCAAAGCGACATCCGCAAATATTTGGAACCGCCGTGGAACCGCCGCAACACGGGCCTCTGGCCGTCCGATCAGCCGTTCGACACGGATCTCTTCGATACCCTCGGGTACCGTGGCTATGATCGCGGCATGAGTCCCGCCCAGCAGGTCGAGACGTGGCTCAAGATCATGGACGAATACAACATCGAAGAGGCGGTGCTTTTCCCGACCGGCTCCGGCAACATCCCGAAGTTGCGCGAGCCCGAGTTTTGCGTCGCCGCTTGCCGCGCCGCCAACGATCACTTCGCCAAGGAATACAACGCGCTGTCCGACCGGATCCACTGCGTGGGCGTGCTGCCGCTCAAGTGGCCCCATGAGGCGGCCAAGGAGCTGCGCCGGGGCGTGACTGAATTGGGCCTGGTGAGTTTCGAGCTCCTTTCCATGGGATTGCCGACGGCGCTCGGCGATCCGATGTACGACCCGCTCTATGAAGAGGCGCAGCGGCTCGACGTGCCGCTGTCCATCCACGGCAATCGCAGCTCTTCGGCCGAGGTCGGCGCGGGCGCACTCAGAACCTTCGCCGAGGTGCACACCTATACATTCCCGGTCGGCATTTTTCTGCACTTCACCAGCATGGTTTTTCAGGGCGTGCCGGTGCGCTTCCCAAAGCTGCGCCTGTCCTTTCTTGAAATCGGCGCCAGTTGGCTCCCGTACTGGCTGGACCGCATGGACGAGCATTGGGAATTGCGCGGTGAGTTCGAGGCGCCTCATCTAAAGAAAAAGCCCAGCGAAGTGGTGCGTGAGTCCCGGGTCTATTTTAGCCTCGAGGCCGAGGAGCGGCTCCTGCCGCAGACCATCGAGTATGTCGGCGACGACCACTTTCTCTACGCTTCCGACATTCCGCACTGGGACGGAGAATTTCCGAAAAACCTTAAATACCTGTGGAATCATCCGGAGCTTTCGCAGAAGACCAAGGAGAAAATCGCCTATCATAACGCGAAGGAGTATTTTCAACTCAATCGTCCAGTTTCGGCGCGGGCTGCTCGGACAGCGAACTGAGACAATGAAGATTATTGAGTCTTAGGCGTCGGGCGGAAAAAGCGATCGGACTGGGAAAGCAGACTTGTAGTCATTTCTGCAGCTGAGCGGGATCCGGTGCCTTGCCTCGGTCACAGTGCACGGTGTCGCTGATCGCGGTTGCACCAATGCATCCAAATTCATTATGCTTGATGCGCGCGTACCACAATCACGCCGGAAGATAACGTTGCGGCGTCGCTGAAGCGTTTGGAAAAACGGCGCGGCGTAAAATTCAAAGCGCTAATAAACCAAGTCCTTCGAGAGGGCTTAAAGTGCATGATTGCACCGCTAAAAAAGCGCCGCGTGTTTCGTACCCGTTCGGTCGACCTTGGCCCATGCCGGGCGGCAAACGTAGACAATATTGCCGATGTCCTTGCAATCGCCGAAGGCGAATCGTTTAGATGATTCTCATAGACGCGAACCTTCTCGCCTGTGCCCAAGTCAGCTCCTTCCGACAATACAAAAGCGCGCGTGCCTGGCTGGATGCGCAACTCAACGGGAATTCGCCGTGGTCCTACCATGGGAGCGAGGCGATTGAGTGCAACGAAGCAGGTGAGCCTTTTTCAACAGCCTGTCAGGACCTAACCTTCAAGGTTCACTGGACAAAGAGGTGAATAATGGGCGCCACTGAGAATATTGCGCGGTTCGTAGTAAACACGAGTTACCAGGATATACCGGGGGACGCTGTGGAGAAGGCCAAGCGCACGGCTCTGGACTGCCTGGGAGCCACCCTGGCTGGCGTTGCCGAGCCGGTGAGCCAAACCATCATAGGTTACATAGCGAAGCTCGGCGGGCCGCCCCAGGCATCCGTAATTGGCCAGGGTCTCAAAGTTTCGGCTCCAGATGCTGCGCTGGCCAACGGCGTCATTGCCCACGCCCTGGACTACGATGACTGTGGCGTGAAGATCGGCCATCCCAGTGTCTTGGTTCTGCCCGCCGTGCTGAGCCTAGGCGAGCATCTGGGCGCCTCGGGCCAGGATTTACTCACTGCCTACCTTCTGGGACTGGAGGTCGAGGGCAAGCTGGCGCTCCACGCCGACTTCAAGCTCATGCAGGCCCGCCTGAACCACCAGACTTGGTATGGTTCCATCGGTGCGGCTGCCGCCTGCGCTAAACTTCTCCGGCTGGACGTAGCCAAGACCAGAATGGCATTGGGCATCGCGGGAAACTTTGCCTGTGGCCTGTCGGCTAACCACGGCAGCATGGCTGGTGCTATGGCGGCGGGTAACACCTGCCACAACGGCGTGATTGCCGCTCTCATGGCCCAGGAGGGAGTCACGGCCAACCCCGACGTCATTGAGGCGAAGAACGGTTTCTACGACACGCTGGTGGGCCCAGGCCACTACGACGCCGAGCGCATGGCGGAGGGCCTGGGCGACCCCTTCTACATCGAGTCTCCGGGCATCGGGCTAAAGATGTACCCAAGCTGCTACCACACCCATCGCGCTCTGGACGGAGTGTTCCAATTGCTTGGAGAGCACCGCTTGAGCGACAAGGACATCGCCGCAGTCGATGTGGGCACCTCGGAGCGAGCCATGCGCGTGCTCGCCTTCTCCGAGCCGGCCACGCCCTACCAGGGCAAGTTTAGCATGCCGCACTGCATTGCCGCCGCGGTGGTGGACCATCAGGTGACGCTCGAAACTTTTACAGATCACAAGTTCGAAGATCGCAACATCGTCGCGGCCAGAAAAAAAGTTCACCTTTCCTTTCCCGATGTGCCCATCTGGCCTGGCCTGGCGGACGTCGGCCCGGATACCGAGTTCGTAGGTAATCCGGTGACTATCCGGACGACAGATGGGCGAAGCTACAGCGCGCGGGTGGACATACCGCGGGGCGACCCAGCCCTGCCGCTGACCGACGACGAGCTTCTGACCAAGTACCGGGAGTGTGGGCGCAGGCAGCTCCGCCCGGACGACATAGAACGCAGCGTAGGCCTGGTTCTGGGGCTAGAGACGGTGGCAGATATCGGGACGCTGATGGCTATTCTCAGTTCGCCCTTGCGCGAGGCTTGAGATTTGTTGCGCTGATTTCACAACACGCTGTAGTTAAAGACTGGTTCGCGTCCACTGCGAATCGGCTGGCGAACTAAAAAAGGAGATGAGGTTTAGAGGGGACGTTGGTGCCAGTTGGAATCACGACGGCGGGAGTCATCTGTACTCGCTATAGTATCTCTTTAGCCCGCTCTGCTATTGAGCATATCCTCGCATGGCATTCTTCAATCGCTTCATTTAAAAATTGCTCGAGTTCTGCGTCGAGAAAGTACTCGGGAATCGTGGTTTTGTCCTTCGGCAAGGCGGAATAAATCTTATTCATCCATACAGCTTTGACCACGGCCTGAGCGCCCCGCAGAATTTCATCCCTCGCGCTACTTCTGGTGTCGGGAAGGATATCATCGAAAGCGGCGATAACTCTGGCTTCGATGATTCTTTCGACATCTGATTTCATTGGGACCTGCCATGCCATGCCACTGGTCACACTGGCTCACCGGCTGATCTAAGCTTTGAAACTTTTTCGGCGAAAATCAAGAAAGATAGCTGCGAGACTTTAGAGCGCACCTCGACTCCGCGATCCACTGCCCCGGGCTTGGGACCGCCGATGGTTACATCCACCCGCATTATCGTCGGCGGTCTTGCCCACTAGCGCTGAAATCCCAAGCTGCTGTGATGCAATGCATCGAATACCGCCCGCGTGGCGGCAGTGGTGTAATCCAGTCCGTGAACATACCTGGTCACCTCCACCCGCGAGCTCCAGTCGAACCAATTCTTGCCGGTACTCAAATACTCATTAGACTAGACAACGGGAGGACTCCTCCGTCAAGATTTCTGGCGACTTTAATAATAAACCTGATTCCAATCGTTCCAGCCGTTCCAATAGTTCCAATTGTTTCTTGATGAGCAGCGACAGGCCAAAGGACGTTTGGAACAGCCTTCGTTTTTGAGGTGAACGACTGAAACGGAGCAACGCGGTGGAACGTTTGGAACGATTGGAACCGCCTTTTGTCTCTATGTTAGTGTAGCTGGCGACTTCACTTGCCGCTCTTTTTCTTCTCGGCTTCAGCTAAGGCTTCGTTAACGACCGCGTAAATGGGCTTCATGTCCGTCCATTCGGAGCGAAACACGATCGTATAATTCACCCCTTCGACCCTTCGGTTGTTGGGAGCGACGTCGTCTTTCGGGATGTCGATCCTGAGAGAGTCCGGGCTGTCGGCGGCCTTGGCCATGTCCTTCTGCAGACCGGTCTGCGCCTTTCGGGAGAGATACCAGTTGATGAAAACTTTGGCGGCGTTGGGGTGCGGCGCGTTCTTGAAAAGGCTCAGGGTTCCGAAACCGACTCCCAGGGGCACGCCTTCTTTGAAAGGGCTGTTGTCGATAACGTCCACGGGCAGTCCCTGGCGCGCGGCCATTTTGACGTCCGAGCCCGAGAAAAAAATCGCCAGAGGAAACTTTCCCTGCGCCAGCCAGTCGATTCCCTGGCGGAAATCCCGCGTCAACGTCAAATCCAATTCGCTAAAGAGGCGGTGGATGAACTTCGGGCCGAGTCCCGGATGATGGTAAAAGAACCGCATATTATCGCCGCCCGGGCCCGCGATCCTGATGTCGCGCGCGACGATTTTTCCCTTCCATTTTGGATTGAGAAAATCCCAGTAGGATTTGAATTCGGCAGGGTTCAAAGCATTCACCGCGTAGGCCCCGGTCCCGGTCACGTTGCCCACGTAGGCAAAGACGTATTGCCGTTCGGGATCTATGTACCAGTGTTTTTCGCCCCACCATTTCGATGGATCGCTGACCTCGGGGAGAATCAACGCGGACGAAATCGGCTCCAGGATCTTGGACGTATAAAAAAGCTGGTAGTTGGGGTTCGCGCCCCCGCTCGAGACGTCAGCGAGATATTTACCCGCTCTCCGCTCGCTTAAAATGCGCGGGCCTAGTTGGCCGGATTGCCCTATAACCGTGACGAGCTTGATCTCAGGAAAGTCTTTTTGGAAATGACCGGCATCGAGAGCTGCGCCGTAACCGCTGACGTAGACCGTAAGCTGGCCTTCCCGTTTTGCAGCCTGGACGGTCGCCTGCCATTCTTCTTGCCAGGCCGCTTCAATTTCGCCGTGAGAAGCCGCCGTCAGTAAGAACAGCGCCAACGAAAAAATTCTCGGGAGCCAACGGATAGCTTGGACCGCGGCGGTTGTCTTTTTGGGCTTCACCGTTTTCCAGGACTATGACCCACTGCCGATCATTCTCACGAATAGGGACCCTTGCCTCATCAGCATCCCCGTTCGAGCGAAACCTATCTTGCCTCCCGGGAGAAATCAACTTTTCCCGAGACTTCACTGGGTGCAACGTATTGATTCGATACCAAAAGATTGCGTTTAGATGCGAAGGTGCTGGGCTGGCTGTGACATAATTCGAACCCGATGTTTGCTAACAGCTAAAAGCGTACTTGACCCCTTTCGCCTTTGCACGCAGTTGAGGAGAAACACAGTATCTCGCCGCGCCTCACGTGAAAATCAAAGCCCCTGGCACCAGCACACACTTTTCATTATTCCGGAGTTCCAGAAACGTGAAAGCTCTCACCTCAGCTCCTGATTTTCGCAGAATCACTGGGGCTGGCTCTGAGTGGAAAAGCCTGCTCTACTTAAGTATCCTAGAAGAACTTTGGAGGGCTATCATGCGTAAGCACGCTGTTTCAACCGCGGAAGGTTTGGTCTCGATCCGTGTCCCGAAAAAACTCGCTGGAAAAAAGGTGGTGCTTGTCGATGCTGCCGAGTATGCCGCTCTAAAGCGCCGTCTCGCCGAAGTGAGCGACGCGCTGGAGAAAATATCGCGTGGCGACGCTGCCTACCGGCAAGGACGAACGAAAACCCTTTCCTCTCTCGCCGAACTGGGCCGGTAGCCGGATGCCCCGTCCGATATCGACCGTTCACGTTACGCCGGATTTTGAGAAGGCGTATCTCCGATTACCCAAGCACATTCAAAATCTTGCGACCCGCAAGGACCAATGGTTTCGCAAAGACGCCTTCGATCCGCGCCTGCTCTTCGGGGCATCGCCAACGCTACATCGATCGACTCGATCGAGTCAGGAAAGGTTTGCGTCCCCTTTAATCCCCCCTCCATCTGATTCTGCTATGAACATGTGTAATTTTACTGGCGAAGCTGAGATTTGGGACTGACACTGCTAACAATGGCAGTTTGCGGTGGGTTAAAAGGTACTCACCGTCGCAAGATCCTGAAACTTTTTTCGGTTCTTCGATTCAGTCTCGATCTTGTCCCGGATCGCCCTGCGATCGCGAGCATCTGGTTAGGAGGTACTCGTGCACTTGACGAGTCGCCGGTGAGCCGCTATAGTCCCGTCAATTAAAAAGCTGTTTAGTTTTCTGTTCATCGCATCCAAAACTCGGACAGTAAATCGACGGTGTCGGCCAAAATCATAATCACCCACCGCTCCCGCGCGATGGCGAGCCTTGGCAGGGCGTTGGCAAACCGGTCAATGCTCTCCTCGACGATGCGAATGTGTCGCAAGCGCGGGGAAGCACACCCGAGTTCGTCGCCGAACTCGCCCACCGCGTTGTAGTGGCGGCCGGTCTCGGCGCGTGCCGCCATGCTCGACGTAATGCTTGCACCTCCCTCGCTGCGCATTCCACTTGTGCGTAAGGATACGTCGGGTTCGGCGCAACGATCACAACGTATGCTCACCCATCTATTGGCCAAGTACGCCCAGGGAGAACGTCCATGCGTGTCCAGATGCAATGGTTCAAAGACGGTTCATCCGATCCCTCAAGTTGGGGCAGTGCCTATCTGAGCGACGGAGAGAGCGCCACGGTCGGCAGGGAGACCGGCGTCGACATACAGCTGAAGGACATAAGTGTGTCGAGGCTGCACGCCGAGGTCTACATGGAGGATGGCGGCGTCATCATCAAGGACGCGGGCAGCACTAACGGGACTATCCTCGACGGCAAGCAGGTCGTCCAATCGCGCTGGGAGCCGGGGCAATCCGTGCGCATAGGATGCTACCGGCTGAGTCTCGTTGTCTTGCCCGGTGCTCTCGACCGGCCGCGCGCGGGAGTCCCACAAGTGAGTCGGGGCGCGCCCGAGATCAGCCCGGTGGTACCCTCCGGGTCTGGAAGCGTTGAGTTGGGCGATGTTTACCAGCGCGCCAAGTTGAACGATCCCGAGGCCGTGCGGCAGCTCTTCATGGGCTTTCTCGGACGCAATGAGACCGTGATCAATGCCGGCTACCTTGGCGCCCTCGGATTGATTTTTCCCGAGCACAGCTTCTGGTGCATCACCAATGCCCGGATCTGCGGCATGGTGGTAAATGCGTCAGGCCGGGTCGACTTCACCTTCTGCTTCCTCAAGGCGGTCGATGTCGCCCATTTTCACCAACCCTCCAGGGTTGGCCTATGGGTGACCATCATCTTTTATCTACTGATCGTCGCCTCGATCGGCTGCGGCTTTCTTGCTGGTGGTGTGATGCTGGGTATGACACCTGGCGGCTTGGTCTTGTTTATAATCGGCTTAATCGTCTTCGCAGCCGGCATCTATCTGATCCCCCTGGTAACCCGGTTCTACTACCGCTTCACGAAATCGGGCTGCGCCTTCTTCACCAAGGAGCATGTCTACATGGCGATCCTGGCTGACCGGAGCAATCTGAAGGCCGCGCAGTCCATGCTGCGGCTTTTCGAGGAGCAAAAGCGCGCACTAGGCGCGTGAGGCAGCTGGGCCGCAGGGAACCATTGCAGTAGCTATCGGTGCGGCGAGGGTGACATGACCATCTTCTTGAGCTACTCACGGGGCGATGCACAGCAAGCAGACGACTGGGTCGCGCATCTCGAGAAGTTCGGTTACCGGGTCTGGATCGACCGGGCGGGCATCCGCGGTGGCCAGCAATGGATGGCGACGATCGTGCGCGCGATAGAAGAGGCGCATGCTGTCATCTTGCTGCTCTCGCCCAACTCGGCGCGATCGGACAACGTTCGCCGCGAGATCGACATCGCCGTACAAGCCAAGAAGCACATTATCCCAGTCGAGATCCAGGCGACCACGATTCCGGGCGCGCTCCTGTACCAGCTCGCGGGCGTGCAGCTCATACAGGTCTGGAGGGACCGTCGTGGCGCGCTTCCTCTGGTCATGGCTGCGCTCAAGGAAGCAGGTGTGGAGCGGGGCGCCGCCCGCATGGTAGAGGCAAACCCCGGCAGGCGAGGCTCGGGGGAGGCCAACGTAGATCTGGCCGACCTCGGCAATCTGGGCTTCTTGAGCAAAATCGCCTTCTGGCGGCGCAAGTAGGCAATGGGATTGCTCCCGGATTTCATCGTGCACGTGAAACATAAAGCTGGTGTGAGTTGGAGTCAAATCATGACTTAACCACTTAGCCTCGTGACATCCTGAAACCACCTTCGAATCTTCGGTTCAGTCTCGATGTTTTCCCGGAACGCTTTGCGATCGCGGCTCACTAACCCCTCGTGCAAACCACCCAACCGCGCGCCGATCATCCGCTGCTTAAGCCCGTTGTATCGATGCAATGGCTCCATCACCAGCACTCGTTCCTACCGATGCCGCTCCACGTTTCAGGAGAAGCCAAGATTTGATCCTGCCCGGTTATCCTGAAAGACGGCCGGCCTATTTAATTCACATTTGCCGTCTCGCTTGGATGGCGCGGGCTATAGCGGCTTGATTTGTATCTTGCGCCACTTGATTGCGCCGCCGGGTTTTTCCTTGGGGCCGCTGCCATACTGGAGGGAGACTGGTCCCTGCGCGAACTGGCTGTGCTGGATATCGGCGGTCTTGACACCATTGAACACGACGGTCAGCTGCGAGCCCTTAGCCGTGATTTCATACGTGTTCCATTTGCCGCCTGCCTTGGGCATAGGTGATATCGGGGCAACATTGACGATGGCCCCCGTGCCGTACTCCGGGCCGGCCCGCTGGTCGTAGATATTCACCTCGTAGGCGCTCTTGGAGCCGATGTTCTTGGGATCGGAAATGCGAATGAAAATGCCGCTGTTCGTAGTGTGGTCCGCCCAGAACTCGGCTCGGATTTGGAAGTCCTTGTACGAGTTCTTCGACACGAGATGGCCGCCCTTGCCCTTGTCGGCCACGATGGCGCCGTCCTCGGCTCGCCAGTTGGCATCGCCGATCCGGTTCCAGTTGTCCAGGGTCTTGGGGTTGGAGCCATCAAGAAGCGTGACCCACCCCGCGTCCCTTTGATCAGACAGCTGGGATGAACACCCAAAAGCGGTCAATCCGATAACAAGCAGACTCATGGTGGCGACAGAGAAGCGTTTCATTGTCATCTCCTCCTTCGTTATGAGTTATTGCCAGGGTTCTGAATTCTGCGCCGCTCTGAAGGGTGAGTGATCGCGGGTTTTTAAAAATGCGGCCACGCAGAACCTCGTTCACGCAAGACCAAATGCAAGGGCCACGTTCAGGACGCTTGACCATGCGAAAAAGATGCGCTGGCATCTGAGCTGCCCTGTTTTCGGAATGGAGACTATCGGATGCGATAGCGCTATGTCAACTTAAGCGTTGACGCCGGTGATGTATCACTCTGTGTGTAAATTTGTGGGAGGAGAGGGGGAGCGGAAAAAATGGCTTTCATATATGGTCGTAGAATGACGATCGGCCGGTGGTTAAGGGCCTAAGAGCACTGTAAGCTCCGTTGTGTGCAGGGCTTCGACGCTTCAACGAAACACTTTGTCTTGCTAGGAAACAGCGTCCTCGAGTCTCTTCCAGGAGATTTTCGCCTAAGTATGACGGCTGGGTTTCGTTTAGTTTCTCATCGAAGGCCGTCGAGGGCATCGTTCCTGGTCTCGGCCTCAAGGTCACGGAGTTTCTGCAGACACCGGCGATTGGCGCGCGCTTCGGCGACCGAAAGAGCGAGCCAGGATAGGTACATGATTAGCGTAGCGGCGGCCATGGCGACATGAAATTTCGGCACGTCGAACTTCGTTCCGGCCGCGGCGACGACAACACCGATCCCTACCCGGGCCGCCCATAATTCGGCTCCCAATACAGCCAACATTCCGACGATGCTGCTCTGTTTGAGTGCGACAAAAGTGCACGGGCTGTCGCGAAGCCGCTCACGCGAGCTTTCGCGATCGCGGTTATTTCGCCGATATGACTGCGAACGCAAAGCTGTGCTGGTTGAAAAGAAAGCCGGAAAGAACATCGCCCAGCTCGCCACGATCGACTTGTTGAGTTCCCCAATACCAAACCAAATGACGAATGCAGGCAAGAGTCCAAACACGGGAATCAATCCTAAGGCGGTCATAAGCGGTCCCCAACGATGACCGCGGGATTCACTCCGGCTGATGGCTCGGCCGACAAGGATTCCGGGCACGGCGCCAAGCAGCATACCGATCATGAAGCGCTGGAGGGTCGCCCAAAAGTGCGCCCTCATCTCTCCACCGAATAGCAAAGACTGAAATAGCAAAGTTAGGAATTCGCTCGGCGGCGATGCGAATCTGACGGGCCGCGCGATAATTTCCCATAACAGCAACCCTAGACATACGATCGCAACGCCAAAAATCCTATCGCGGACCGGAGGAGGCGGATTTACCGGTAGGGATGCTTCAGTGAGATTATTCGTCACCTGTTCCATAGGAGCAGATCCCTTCTCGCGAAGCCTTAGTCGCAATGCGGAGGCACCACGCTCATTTGCGCGGCAAAATCACCTTGTATAGAAAATTTAAACACCGTTTTTCATTGACGGGAGCTATAGCGCCGGACCGACGAGTCGTCAAGCGCACGAGTGTATAGTGACAATGGCGGTTTTGCTTCGTAGGTGCGGGCGACTCAGCGGTCGGCAGCGCTTTATTTGTTCCCCGTCGGGGCGCTTGTTCAAACGCGAGACCGAGCGCCGTCGTCGGCTTACGTTGGCAACCGGTTTCGGCTCTCAAGCTGTTTGGAATAGATCGACTCGCCGCGCCGGGGAGCGAGGCGGGGCGCGGGCGGGTAGGACGAGATGAGTAAGGATCCTGGCAATCACCGGCGGATCCTCGATAGCGCCGATGATCTTCACGCTGCCGATCTTGACTTAAGGACTTACCGTCGGGAGATCCTGAAACCACTTCGGATCTTTTGTTCAGTCTCGATATTCTCACGGATCGCTCTGCGATCGCGGCTCACCAACCCTTCGTCCAAACCTCCAAACCTCTCACCGATCATCCGCTGGTCAAGCCTGCTGTATCGTTCGTGACTTCCTATGTTGGGTTTGTCGGAAGACTACCTTGAATGAATTCGAAAAGCGGCCCCAGCTCGGTTCGCTGTTCCAAAGTCTCCACCATCTCTATCACTGAGTAAGCCGTTTCCTCGGTGACGACGCGTCGCGCGCAGTTGAGAAATTTCTCTGGTGCATCCGCTGTCGCCAGCGGCTGCGGCCGGGAAACCTCCATCGCCCGGCACGTACCGTCGCGGAAGTGTAAAGTGACACATACCTTGTGACCCTTTTCAGGCAAGACATGGACTCTAACTTTCTCAAGCCTTTTCATCACCGGGGGGCGGGAAGCTGATGTCAGGCTTTGGTTCTTTGCTCATCGTACTTGATTCATGCGAAAGTGGCACCATGGTTCAATCCATTTCGACCGGAGACTCTACATTTCATAAAGCGGGGTTTGAGCGCGGTATCGTGGGCGATAAAGCGACCGAACAAGCAGATACAAAGCGACAGTGAGCTGCGCAAACGTGTGACGAAGATATGGGCTCGACTTCGCCACGGGAGCGCGCGGCGATCGCCGAGGTGTTCCGTCTGAGCGGCGCGGACGAGGTCATCAAACCGCCGCGTCAATGCGTTGAATTACCCACCGGAACTTTGCGGCTTACCACGGCGATCATGCCGCTGGTAAGGATGGCGGTGAAAAGCCCAGAGAAACCGGTGTCAGGCTTTGCTTCTTTGATATCGCCGGCATCGCATCGGCCACGGAGACCAATCGTTCGACGTCTTTTTCGGAAATAAACAAACCCACTTCAACTCCTCCGTGGTCAAGATATGTCACCGCAAATCATCATGGCAGCCCTGTTGTTCAAGCTAGAGAGCGCAGCAGCGCGCCGCAACGATTGATTTCGATGCGCCGCTGAAGGTTATTGAAACAGTTCCAAATCATCGCCGGTAGCGAGCCGATGACCGGTTTGCCCAGTTCCTTCTCAAGGGCATCGATGTTTTCGACAAACGGCATCGGCGCTCCCGCGACATAGAGAGCTTCAGCGGCGGGAGCCTGGCAAGCTGTTTCTTTGGCAAACTGATAAGTGGTGGAGAGCGGCAATTGGGCGGTGGCCAGGGCGAGCGGCCGCTCGCTGGCCAAGCCGGAAATTCCTCGGATGAGTTCCACCGTAAATCCGCTACGCTCGAGGTAGCCGCGGATCAGTTGGTTCAAAGCGTCCGCAAACGGCGTGGCAACCACCACGCGGCGCGCTCCGATATACCGTAATGCACGCACCGTGGAACCGATGTCGGTCACCGCGGGTAACCCCGTGGCCTCGGTAATGGCCCGTGTCAGTTCTTGTTCATATTCCGGCCCCCGCGAAGTGACCACCGGCACGCCGGACTGAACGATAATGTCGACTTCGGTATCGGCCAATGCTTTTGCCGCCTCGACGATGCGGCTGCGCATCCGGTCGAGCTCGGCCAACGTCAAGGCTTCGATTCCAAGCGTAATCGTCGCCCAGGTAACTCCCGCACCAGGAGGTAGAATACTATAAAACTGATAAATCATCGTCTCGTTAATCCGCGAAGGATTAATGCCGCCGATGCGCATGGTTTTGCCATACATGATGAGGTCCTTTAGGCTTCGATACCCGTGAACTGGTAAATGATCGAGCAGTTCAACTACCGTCGCCCGTAAGCGCGATAGAAGCCCGCGTTCGCCCCGCGAATGTGGGGTCAAATCTTTTGTTGCGCGTTATTGGCTTTTGCTAGAACATCCCCTCACGCGTCTTGCCCCGACGAAATTCACTTTGTCGAACTTTCAACGACGCCTACCGCTTGTCAACAAAAGATTTGACGCCCTCTCTGTTCCTCGAGAACGGCGAGCCAGTGGATTGGTGAATCCAATAACCTTGGATACGGCGTGGTACCGACAGTTTTCTGGGGTAAGTAACCTAGCCAGGGGGAAGAATTCTCTTTGAGAAATCTCCCAATGCTTTGATCCTGATGATGGTTGAGCCACAGGCCGATCAGCCTTCGGCTGAGACTGGTGCGACCAAAGTCGAGACCAACTGATTGAAAACGGGGACGCTTTATTAGAGACCACGGTTCACGCGAGTTAAATAAAAGCGAATAAAGAGATTTGTTCTTGCCGAAAAGGTCTTGCCTCGTGATCACCGACTTCGCATGGGCGACCCCTTAACTTTTTTCCACCCGCGATTGGCCTTGAACCAACCACTGAAGCGCCGCTTCCCCTTCAAGTTTCGAACTCTCCTCCGCTCCCGTATAGATTCGGCTGGCTATGACGGAAGTAACGCCTTGCGCGCCGCGCAGACGCACACCTTCAAGCCAGGCTCCCGTCAATACGGCCCGTTCCAGGTTCGCCCCTTCCAGGATGGCGTTATCCAGCCTGACATCCTGCAAGAACGCTTTGAAAAGATTAGCATCGGTCAGGTCCGCATAGCGAAAATCCGCCTGAGCGAAACTGGCGCGGAAGCCGCGCGCGCCGCGTAAGGAGGCGTGTCGGAAAGTGGCGTAATCCAGGTTTGCCTTGGTCAAATCCGCTCCGGCAAGATCGGCTTCTACAAAGGAGGCCGAGGCCAGGTTGGCTCCGCCGAAAATGCAGCCTCGGAGAACGGCCTGATCGAAACGGACTCGGGGAAGAACGGCTTCCGTCAAGTCTCGTTCCGACAAGTCCATACCGCTCAGATCGACATCCTCAAGCACGAGCTGTTGTCCTGCGCTTCCGAGCGTCCGTAACCATTCTGCATGGACCGCGAATTTTTCCAGCAGATCTTTAGGTATTGGCTTCATGATCTATCGAAGCGTCAGCTTAAGCGCGCTTCTCCCCACGAACTTACGGGAAAAATTGCACCTTGGCTCCCCACCCGCGCGTGACTCCCTCCGCTTTCAACGTAGCGATATCCGCCGCCGTCATCTGGCCGGTGTCCACCATAACATTCTCACCCAGAGCGAGTGAAGCGTCAATCTTGCCCGCGTCGGTAGCCAGATCGAAACCGCCGTTGGCTGGGGGTTGGTGCGAATTAGGTCCCTTCACGTCCCACGGCTTGGCGCTTCCGTCGAGGAAATCTGCGGCTCCGGTGGGGTCGCGCTGAATCGGACCGGAGACCTTGCCGCTTTCCTCCAGAGACACGGCCACTTCGGCTTCCCGCAACGAACCTGGGGTAACCTTGCCGCCATGAGCCGGATCTCTGGCTAGCAACTGAATTCGCGCGGCGCGCGCTGCTCTGGGGTCAATGGGATTAGGGTTATTATTGCGTATCTTCTGCAGCTCCGCCTCGATTTCGGCCATCCGTCTGGCTTTCAGCTTCGGATTGCTCATCTTGTCTGCGTTGTCGAGCTTCGTCAGGATGTCGGCATTTGCCGGGTCATTCAGTTCGACCGCATACTCTTTAGTCAACCTGCCGCACTCCGTGCAATAAAGGCAGGTACCGTCCTCCGTAATTTTGATCTTATGTTTTCCGTCGGCCGTCGGCTCTTCAGCCAACACTTTTTTCCCGCCTTCCACGCCGAGTTCTTCAGGTGGCTTTGTTTCCGACGGCCGGTCCTGCGGCGGTTTAACCTCTGTTGGCTCGACGGCCTTGGGCTTGGGCTTGAAGCGTCCCGGAATGCTTTTGACGAAAGCCCAGACCCGCTTGGCAATGGCCACCCCGATGAAGGCGATCAGCATCAAAAGCCCGGCGGTAACAACGGCAATGGTGCTGTCGGTCGCCTGGTTGAAATCCTCGTTCTGCTCGTCCGCGCTTTGCGGTACCCACAGCAGATCGTTCAGGGCTTTGATGATTGAGACCTGCTCCCCGGCAACAAACGAAACCAGCAGCACCAGTCCGATTGTTTCGGCCAGGGCATAGCCGGCTTGGGCTCCGGCCCATGCTCCCCCGAGGATGCCCACGCCGCCACCGGCGGCAGTCCCGGCCGCGGGAACGACACTGCCGAAGATCGCTCCGCCCGTGGCTCCGGCGATTGCCCCGGCAACGGCGCCGCCGAGAATGATCGCCAACCCGATATAGACCGACAGACGCCCCAGCATGGCGTTGGCCGTTCGCCAGATGATGAGCGGGAAATCGATCAGGTTGCTAAGAAAGCGCCGCAGGTCTTCCCAGAAGCCGTCCCAGCTGTCCGTGCGAATACTCTCGAAACGACCGGCCCGCGTCGAGAGCTCTTTGGTCATGTTCGCCCAGTCTTCCTTTAACCCTTTCCAGATCGCCCGGGGATCGAGCACCCCGATCACCATCTCCTTGACGGTCCCCCAGAGGTTGCCCCAAATCGTCGCGAGCTTATCGGTGATGAAATCCCAACACCCGGAAATAACCTCGCCGACACCGAGTGTCGAGCGCGGCGCGCCAGCCGCTGCAGCATCGCGCTGAATGACGCGTTGGATGGGTACCACCGGCGTAGCTTGGGCACGTGCTGGCGCCGGGACCTCGGCGCCGGGACCTTGGGCCGCTTGCTCCTGCGTCTTGGTCTGGGCCTCGCCTTTTGCCTTATCCGGCAATCCTTGCAGTCGCCCAGTGATCTCCTGAACGATCGGCTCGATCAGCGAGTCGGGATTGGCAATCACTTGCTTGATGAAGTTGAAGAGTCCCTTGACCTGGTCGAGCGTCTCGATGATGGTGCTGATCACCGAATTCTTGATACTCGTCACCACTCCCGCGACCTTGGCGACCACCTCGTCGACACGCTTCAGGGCCGATTCGCGCAAGGAGGTCCAACCCGACTCGATAGTTTGCCAGGTGCTGGTCAGCTTCTCTTCGATCGTCTTCCAAAGTGAGCGCGCTGTTCCCTGTACTGGGCCTGGTAAGCGACCGATCAATCCTTCCGCCTGGTTGCGCAATCCGCCGATGAGCCCATCGGCCAGCCGCTTGAGTCCCGACCAGAAGCCATCGACCGTCGCGGTGATTTGCGCAACAAGTCCCTGCACGCCCGCCAGAGCCGCGTCGGCGGCGCCGATAATCCCTGCCCAGGCCGCGCGCAGCGAATCGACATTGAGCGAGATGAGCGCTGTCCCGATGGCCCCGAAGAAAGCGCCGATTCCGCCCAGAAGCCCGGTCGCTTGCCGAATCACTGCGTCGACGGCATTCGTTACACCGGATTTGACGGTGTCCCACACCTCGGTAATCTGTCCGACGATGGCATCGAACGCCTTGCGCAACTCGCCGATCACGCTGTCGATCACCCCGGATACGGCATCCGCCGCATCGCTCGCCACATCGGAAACCGCATCGACGGCGTCGCTGGCGACATCCGAGACCTTGTCGGCGGCGCTGCTCGCTACATCTGAAACCGTATCGGTAAAATCATCCAGCAAATCGCGCTGCACGACCGGTCTCGCACTGGCGGTTGATTCGCGCGGATGAACCTGGGTACGCCGGATTGTCCGGCCAGGCGTATTTCTGACGTCGCTCCCAAGTCTCGGTCCAATGGCTCGCTGAATTGCGCCGAGGTTCGGAGCTGCATCGCCGGCGCCCGTCAGCGCCAGGCTCCGCGAACCATGCGGCGCCTGCTTGTTCGATGTGTTTGAGTCGGGAGTATCGGGTGGATCTCCAAACGGCGGAGTGATCTCCAGCGATTGCGCGGGCGATTCGCTCTCTACGGGATCGACCGAAGCCAATTCCTGGGCGGCGGCACGGGCAACCGGCGATTGCTCCAGGCGCCTCCCCTTATGGTGAGGAGAACGTGCTAGAGAGTTGAGGTCCGTCGCGCGGGATCGTTCGATTGCCCGGCGCGTGTAGCTGTTCCCGAAGGAACGCTGCATCTGCAGCACCACGCGATGCCGCGCTCGCGAGGACGTGAGTTGGCGCAGCACATCTGAAAGATTTGGAACCCCGTGGGCCGCTTGGCTCAAGCCAAGGGGAGGCGCCGCAGGCTGTGCGGAGCGCTGCCAACCCTCGGAACTGTTGCCCGCTTTCCAAGCTTCAGTCTCCGCGGGTTTCGGTGAGCGCGCCACCTCCGGTTGGTTATGGGTAGGTAATTTAGACACCCTTTTTCTCTGACGGGAGCCATATCGCCGAACCGGCGAGTAGTCAATTGCGCGATTGTGTGGGTGAAAATCGCGCTGTAGGGGAACAATGCGGTCACGCATAACACTCTATACGCGCCGAGGATTTCTCCGGAACTACTTTAACGTCCCAGTGGAAAACGTGCGGAAATCTTCCACGCCGATCTTCAAATCAGATCTTGACTTATTAAAAGGAGTCCACAATTGAGTAACCAAACAGCGACCGAGGGGTGAGACCTGGAGAGCGCGGGCACAGGAGCGCAAAGGTTGTTTTCAGGCCCTGCCGGGGGGCATTTCCACCTATGGAGAGGACGGGGTGGTGGCCGGCAAGGCAGAGAACCATTGACCGCGATCGGAAGGGCTCGCCTCTCGGTCGCACACTAGCGACATAGTCTCTAAATAACGAATTCATTAGTAAGTACTGCGTGCGGCAAGCCTTGCTAAACTCCCCCAACTCTCAGTTCCATCAAGGCTAGCGCCGCGCGGCCGGCGATGCCGTAGGGGTTGCCGAAGGTTTCCTGCATCTCGAAGTGATTGAAGCCTTCGCCGACGATCAGTTTCACCGGCTTGCCGGCGGCTTTCACGGCGGCGGCGAATTCGCGCGACTGGCGTTGGAACTCCGGTGTCTCCTGGGTGCCGTAGGCAATAATAACGGGCGCGTTGAGTTTTTCGAGATGGCGCTGGCTGCTCAGCTTTTCTTCGATCTCGTCGGTAAACTTCACATACTCGCTCCGCTTCGATAGCCTGACCGGTTTCAAATCGTACATGCCGCTGACGAGTAGCCCGCCTTTGATTACATCCGGCGGCAGGCCGTAATCGTTAACCCAGTCGGTGACAAGGGTCACGCCCGCGAGATGGGCGCCGGAAGAATGGCCGGAAATAAAAATGCGTTTGGCATCGCCGCCAAAGGAGGCCGCGTTTTTGTAAACCCACGTGACCGCGCGCCGCACCTGTTCGATCATCGGCAACAGACTGCCGCCGGCGTCCTGCACTTGCACGAAGTCGGGCACGACGAAATGCGCGCCGGCATTGGTGAACATTTCAGCAGGGAACGCAAAGTCCTTTGCCGTGCCGTTACGCCAGGCGCCGCCGTGGATGTATATCACAACCGGCGCGTTTTGCCGCCGCGTCTTATAGATATCGAGCTTTTCGACTTCCGTGGTACCGTAGGCGACACGCTCCGGCAAGCCAAGACGTTTCAACACCGACTCACTGGCGATCTTGCGTCGAGCGGCGACTAAAGGCTGGTTCGGCGCGTAAACCGTCTGGTCGTAAGCGTCATCCAGTTCCTTCTGGTCCATGTCAAGCCAAATAATCGGACCTTTATTGCGCTGCGTTACCTGCCCCATCCTGTTTTGATCGATTTCGATTTTCGCTGCCATGATCGCTCCGATTCTCCTGTTCAAGGCTAAAGCGTCGGGGAAAACAAGTGTTTCGCTGTTTTAAGCTTTAAATAGAGCAGGTAGTGGCAGTGGGTCAAGAGATTTTGGGAGTTTTGGGGTTTGATCCGGAACGTGAACTTTGAACCGTTGAACCTTGAACCGCCCCGAGGGCCGAACTGGAGTGCAGCGACATTATTAGCAGCGACCATGTTTTCTGTTGACACGGAGCCGGGAATCGGTATTAATCGGCTAGTCTCTGACTCGCCTTTAAGCGTGATCATGTTCGGTCGCAAAATTTTCCGTATTGTTCTGATCAAACCGTCGCACTACGACGATAACGGCTACGTCATTCAGTGGGTGCGCTCGGCAATTCCGTCCAATTCCCTCGCTTCCTTACATGCGCTGGCCGCCGAATGCGCCTCGCGTCACGTACTCGGCCCCGACGTTGACATTGAGATCGAGGCCTATGACGAGACCAATACCCGGATCAAACCGTCGCGCATGGCCCGCCGTATTCTGTCGGCGGACGGCGGAATGGTGGGATTGGTCGGCGTGCAATCAAACCAATTTCCGCACGCCGTCGATATCGCACGCCCACTGAGAGCTTTAGGCGTTCCCGTCGTTATCGGTGGTTTTCACGTCAGCGGATGCCTTGCCATGCTTCCCGAAATACCGGCCGATATCAGAGACACGATGGCCATGGGCGTCACGATTTTTGCGGGCGAGGCCGAAGGCCGGCTCGAGCAGGTGTTGAAAGACGCGTGGGCGAAGCAACTCAAGCCCATTTATAATTATATGGACAATCTGCCGGCGATGGAAGGCGCCGTTTATCCGATTCTGCCGTCCAGAGCGGTTGCGCGCACGGCGGGATCCGTTACCAGCTTCGACGCGGGACGCGGCTGTCCGTTCCAGTGTTCCTTTTGCACGATCATAAACGTGCAGGGGCGCAAGTCGCGCCACCGCACTGCCGACGACGTGGAGCAGATCGTGCGCGCCAATTTGGCCAACGGCATAAAAAGTTTTTTTATTACCGACGACAACTTCGCGCGCAATCGCAACTGGGAATCGATCTTCGACCGGATGATCGATTTACGCGAGCGGCGAAATCTCAATTTCAGCTTCATCATGCAGGTCGATACGATGTGCCATCGGATTCCCAATTTCATCGAAAAGGCGGCCAGGGCCGGCTGCCACAGGGCCTACATTGGTCTCGAAAATATTAATCCGGACAACCTGCTGGCGGCGAAAAAGAAGCAGAACAAGATCACCGAATACCGCACCATGCTGCAACGCTGGAAAGCGGCGAGGGTGGTGACTTATTGCGGTTATATTCTTGGTTTTCCGGGCGATACTCCGGAAAATATCCTGCGCGACATCGAGATCATCAAGGAAGAATTGCCGGTCGATTTGCTGGAATTTTTTTGCCTGACGCCGCTGCCGGGCTCGGAGGATCATAAGAAGCTTGCGGCGCAGGGCGTCTGGATGGATCCGGACATGAACAAGTACGACCTGGAACATGTCACGACGGGTCACTCCCGGATGTCGCGCGAGGAATGGCAGAAAGTCTACCGGCGCGCGTGGGAGATTTACTACACGCCGGAGCACATCGAGCGGGTCATGCGGCGCGCGGGCGCCTGCGGCTTGAGCGCGGGCAACGTGATGTTTTATTGTCTGTGGTTTTATGGCTGCAAGACCCTTGAAGGCATCCATCCGCTGGAAGGCGGTTACTTAAGAAGGATGTACCGGCGCGACCGCCGCCCCGGATTGCCGCGGGAGTTGCCGGTGCTGTTCCACCTGAAGTACTTGAGGCATCTGTGGCGGACTCATGTGGGTATCATCTCTCTACTGCGCCGCTACAATAAGGTGCGCAAAGAGATTAAAGCCAATCCTAACCGCAGCGCCTATTCCGATCTCGCCTTGACGCCGGTGGAGGAAACGAACGACGAGTCTCTGGCGCTGTTCACCGTTTCCGATGCAGCCAGGGCTGCGCTGAAAAAAGGCGGCGCACATCATCAATCACGGGCGGTTACGGTCTGATCAAGACTCGTTCAAGCAGTTCCAGTCGTTCAAAGCGTTCAAAACGTTCGAGACTATTCGGTCGTTCAAAGTTCAAGGGTCCAAGTTCAACGTTTCGGACAAACCCCCAAGAGCCCGGGCTTGTATCTTTGACCGCGCCAGAGACTCTGCCGTAATATGCGCAACCTCATCGAGGTCATGCTGAGTAGCGCATTTCGCAATTTCAGTCACTTACAAAGACGAGATCCTTCGGTTAGCGCATCTCAAAATGACCTTACGACATTGTCTCGGCGCTTGGGGAGGATAGCTGGCTGCCCGTTTGCGCGGTGCCAAGATATCCAGTATTTATGAGGAAGGATGCTCGAACCCGGGCATCGAATAAGATCATGGCCCGCCGCAAGATATTTCGTATTGTTCTGATCAAGCCGTCACACTACGACGATAACGGCTATGTCATTCAGTGGGTGCGCTCGGCAATTCCGTCCAATTCGCTGGCTTCATTACATGCGCTGGCGGCCGATTGCGCGGCCCGTCGCGTGCTCGGCCCGGAAGTCGATATTGAAATCGAGGTTTTCGACGAGACCAATACCCGGATCAAGCCGTCGCGCATCGCCAGGCGAGTGCTGGCGGCCGATGGCGGCATGGTAGGTCTTGTCGGCGTGCAGTCGAACCAGTTCCCCCGCGCCACCGATATCGCCCGCCCCCTTAGAGCTTCAGGCGTTCCCGTCGTTATCGGTGGGTTTCACGTCAGCGGATGCCTTGCCATGCTTCCCGAAATGCCGGCCGACATCAGAGACGCGATGGCCACGGGTGTCACAATTTTTGCGGGCGAGGCCGAGGGCCGGCTTGAGCAGGTGTTGAAAGATGCGTGGGCGAAGCAACTCGAGCCGATTTATAATTATATGGACGATCTGCCGGCGATGGAAGGCGCGGTCTTTCCCATCCTGCCACCGACAGCGGTCACGCGCACGGCGGGTTCTTATACCACCTTCGACGCGGGACGCGGCTGTCCCTTCCAGTGTTCCTTTTGCACGATCATAAACGTGCAGGGGAGAAAATCGCGCCACCGCAGCGCCGATGACGTGGAGCAGATCGTGCGCGCGAACTTCGCCAATGGCGTGAAAAGTTTTTTTATTACCGACGACAACTTTGCGCGCAACCGCAATTGGGAAGCCATCTTTGACCGAATGATAGAATTGCGCGAGCGGGACGGAATCAAAGTCAGCTTTATTATTCAGGTCGATACCATGTGCCATAAGATTCCGCGCTTCATTGAAAAAGCCGCCCAAGCCGGTTGCCACAGGATTTTCATCGGTCTCGAGAACATCAATCCGGACAATCTGCTGTCGGCGAAAAAGAAGCAGAACAAGATCACCGAATACCGCATCATGCTACAGCGCTGGAAAGCCGTGCGCGTGGTGACCTATTGCGGCTATATACTCGGTTTTCCGGCCGATAGCCCGGAGAGCATCCTGAACGACATCGAGATCATCAAGGAAGAATTGCCGGTCGATCTGCTGGAGTTCTTTTGCCTGACGCCGCTGCCGGGCTCGGAGGATCATAAGAAGCTTGCGGCCCAGGGCGTCTGGATGGATCCGGACATGAACAAGTACGACCTGGAACATGTGACGACGGGTCACTCCCGGATGTCGCGCGAAGAATGGCAGGGGATCTACCACCGCGTCTGGGACGCCTACTATACACCGGAGCATATCGAGCGGGTCATGCGGCGCGCCGCCGCCTGCGGCATGAGCGCCGGCAACGTGATGTTTTACTGCTTGTGGTTTTTTGGCTGCAAAACGCTGGAGGGTGTCCATCCTCTGGAAGGCGGTTATTTGAGACGGTTATACCGGCGCGACCGCCGCCCCGGCTTGCCGCGGGAGTGGCCGGTCCTGTTCCACCTCAAATACTTGAGACACGTCTGGCGCAGTCATCGGGGCATATTGAGTCTATGGCTGCGCTTCAACAGGGTGCGCAAAGAGATCAAAGCCAACCCCAACCGCTTCGCTTTCACTGATCTTGCCTTGACACCGGTGGAGGAAACCGACTCCGAATCTCTGGCTCTGTTCACAGTCACCGATGCGGCCAGGGCAGCGTTGAAAAAAACCAGCGGCGCCCAGCCGCGCCCGATTACAGTATGATCAAGACTTGTTCAGGCCTTTTCAAACGGTCGGGACGATTCCAGTTGTTCCAATCGTTTCAGCAGTTCCAGACGTCAGGCCGCGCTATCCTCCCGCGTTAGAGACTATATCCTATTGTCATCGTGTCTGCCGAATGCTTTAGCAGGACTATAAGACTTTTTTTCGCGACATATCTTTACCTGGGTAGGGAGCTTAAACGACTGGAACTTTTGGAACGACTGGAACGATTGGAACTGGAGCGCAGCGACCGATTCAGCCGATTTTCATTAACTGTTTGTTGTACATTTCTTGCCGCTTGACGTAACCAGGCGCCGCGCGGTGCATTTTCTCAACGTCTTCGTCCGAGAGCTGGCGGGCCATTTTGGCGGGTGCGCCAAGAATTAGCGAGCGATCAGGAAAGATTTTCCCCTCGGTCACGAGCGCTCCCGCGCCGATCAAGCAGTCTTTGCCGATGACCGCGCCATTCATCACCACGGCCTGGATGCCGATCAGCGAACCGTCGCCGATGGTGCAGCCGTGCAGCATTGCCTGATGCCCGATGGTGACATGTGCGCCGATTTTGAGGGGATATCCCGGGTCAACGTGAAGCACGGCGCCGTCTTGCACGTTGGAGACTTCGCCGATTTGAATCGTGTCATTGTCGCCGCGGATCACCGCGCCGGGCCAAACGCTCGCTCGTTCGCCTAGCGTTACCTTACCGATGATCGTGGCCTCCGGAGCTACGTACGCCGAGGTCGGAATGTTCGGCATGTCTTCACCGAGTTGGTATATCGACATAAATTCTCCTCGCATCGACAGTCGTCACTTCATCTTCCGAAATTGGCGACAATGGCATCTGGTCGCGATCAGTGGACTACTCGTTCAATGTTCAATGTGCAACGTATGCCGTTTCTTTGTGACACGCAAAAGCGTAAGTCCGCAGTTTGGAACCCGGATTCCGCAGTTAAACTGAGGAGCCCGGAAGCGAGGTGAAACCAACTGTGAAATTCCAAAGTCATTTCGCGCTTACGCACCTTGCTGTCACGAGCTTTAACGTTCCATCCAAGCACCGCTGATCGATGTCTGCTCAAAGGCAGACGGCATCTCCGCCACAGGCGGATCAGCCTTCGGCTGAGACTTCGCTACGGAAGGGTTCCGCCTCACGCTTCCTGCTGAGCGCAACTGCGGAATCCGGGTTGATCCTAGAACATTGAACTTTCATCCGCATATGACATCTTGCTTCAAAAGAATACTTCGCCATGGAAAGATTTTTTGCCACCTGTCCACGCGGTTTAGAACTACTTTTGGCGGATGAACTTCGTCAACTCGATGCGGCAAAGATTCACGCCGTCAGCGGGGGTGTCCAGTTCGCCGGCGACTTCTTTCTCTGCTACCGCGTCAATCTCGAAAGCCGGATCGCCAGCCGCGTTTTGTGGCAGGTGGCGAGCGGCGCCTACCGCAACGAGGACGATATTTACCGCGCCGCCTACGCCCTGCCTTGGACAGATTGGTTCGATGCGGCGCACACTATCCGCGTCGATGTCTCGGCGACCAGGAGCCCGTTGACGAGTCTCAATTTCGTCACCCTCAAAATCAAAGACGCGGTGTGCGATAAAATTCGCCGGCTCTCCGGCCGACGCCCTAGCGTAGATACCCGCGAACCAGATGTTCCCATATTAAGCTATTTGACCGATCGCGACTTTGCGCTTCATCTCGATACCACCGGGGAGCCGTTGTTCAAGCGCGGCCAGCGCATGGCTACAGGAGAAGCGCCGCTCAGAGAGAATCTCGCGGCTGGCATTGTTCGGCTTTCCGGTTGGGTTCCCGGCATTCCATTGCTCGATCCCATGTGCGGTAGCGGTACGATCCTGCTCGAAGCGGCGTTCATTGCCTTGGACATCGCTCCTGGTTTGGGGCGTCGCTTCGCATTCGAGAAATTGAAGAATTTCGACGCCCAGCGATGGCGCGAGCTCCTGCAAGGCGGTGCTGCGCGCAAAAAAACAAAGGCGCCGCTGGCGATCTACGGCAGCGATCGCTCCGGCGATGCGCTCAAAGCGGCACGCGTTAATTTAACGGCCGCCGGATTGGAGAAGGTAGTGAGCCTCAAACGGGCCGATGTTTTGGAAATCTTCGCGCCGGCCAAAGAAGGCATCATCGTCACCAATCCACCGTACGGTGTGCGCCTCGGCGAGCAGCAAGCGCTGGCGGAGTTTTACCCAAAGCTCGGCGACCGATTAAAAAGTCACTTTTGCGGTTGGCGCGCCTACTTGCTTAGCGCCGACATGCGCTTGCCGAAACTCATCCGCCTCGCCGCCTCCAAGCGCACGCCACTCTTCAACGGTGCCCTCGAATGCCGTCTATTCGAATACAAGATGGTCGAAGGCGGGATGAGGAAGAAGAAGGCGGAAGAATGACTACACCTTTTGCAGGCAACTGGACGCTGTCCGCTCGCGCGTGATATAGGCAGAAGAGTTTATCTGACTTTGCGATCTCGACACGGCTGTCGCGTTTCGCCGGTTCTGGAGATTATCCTGCACTCACCGAAAATTGACAAACAAGAGACTCCCGCTGCAAGTGCGGCAGCCGGGGAGAGCGTGGCATCGCGCCGGTCGCGCGGCCCTCTCGAAGCCTTGCTTCGGCTGCGGGCTTTGGAAGCGCTGCAGCACCGCGAGTTTCGCTTGTTATGGTATGGCCAGATTTTTACCGCGATGGCGACCTGGATGGATCAGGTCGCGCGAGGTTGGCTGATTTATGAGCTGACCAACTCATCGTTTCAGCTCGGTTTGGTGCGCGGCATACAGGCCATACCGATTCTACTGCTCTCGCCCTTGGCCGGAAGCGCCGCGGACCGCTATTCGCGCAAATTCCAGGTGATCGTGGCCCAGGTGGTGGACGGCGTGCTGTATAGCGCCCTGGCTCTGCTTATATTCAGCGGCAGTATTCAACCGTGGCATGTTTACTTCACCGCCTTCGGCATGTCGATCGTCTGGACTTTTCAACAACCTTCGCGGGCAGCGATGATCGGCGATGCGGTGCCACTTCGGCAGATAACCAACGCCATCGGCCTCAACTCCATTGTTTTTAACGTCGCGCGCAGCACCGGCCCTGCTCTGGCGGGTTTCCTCATTGCCATCTTCGGCACCGGCGGATCCTATGGCGCGCAGGCGATCTTTTATCTTTTGGCGACGGTATGGACCATGAAGTTGCGCCCACGGCAGGATGCGATCTCCCGCACTCACGGCGGCTCGGCACACAAGCAATCCTTCCGTCAGAGCATCATCGAAGGGTGGAAGTTCAGCTGGCGCAATGTGGCGGTCCGAGCGAGTCTGCTTATTGTGCTGGCCGCTTCTTTGTTTATCATCCCGTTTATGACCTTGTTGCCGGTGTTCGCTCGCGACATTCTGGGCGTCGGCGCCAGCGGACAGGGGTTGCTTCTGAGCGCGATGGGAGCAGGCGCCCTCAGCAGCTCCGTTCTTATCGCTGCCATCGGCGACCGGTTGCCGCGGATAAATATTATGCTGGGAGGCGTGACGTTGTACGGGATTATTATCGTTGCTTTCGCGTTCTCGCCCTGGTTCTATTTTTCACTGCTATTGATGGTGATCGTCGGTATCGTTCACGTCACCTCCCACGCACTGGCGCAAACGGTCATCCAAACTTATTCGCCGGCCGAATTCCGCGGCCGGACCATGGCTGTTTTTCACATGACCCATGTCGTGCTGTTGGCGGGCGGCGTAATTATCGGAGCGCTGTCGTCCTTTGTCGGCGCGCAATGGGCTACGGCCTCCATGAGTATCGCGGGTGCGGCGACAGTCATTGCCATTTATGTGGCGCTGCCGAGCGCCCGAAGCATACGATAGGAACAAAATCACCAGTCCTTCTTTGATTACCGCGGCGCGCAGACTTCACATGTGTCTGAGAAAAAAATTTCTCACCCTGCGCTGGTAATCCGAACCCAGCTGACCGTGGATATTGCTTTCTTCGAACCAAAATTCCGCGTTGGGATTTTTTGCCAGGGCCTGGCGCAATGCCTGGCCGTGGGAAAAGGGAATCACCTCGTCGGCAGAGGAATGGATCAAGAAAACGGGTATCTTAGTCTCTCTGACTCGCTGCGCCGGCGATATATCGCTCAAGTCGATGCCGAGAAAGAGCCTGGCCCAGGTCCGAACAAGATAGGCCATGGGATAATTGAGCAGGGGAATTCTAAAGAGCTGAAAAGCCATGTCGGAGAGATTGGCGTAACTCGATTCGGATACGACGGCGCGGATCCCGGAAGCGCTCTCGATGGTCATCAAAGCTACTGCCCCACCCATGGAAAAACCCCACACGCCAACTTCTGCTATCCCCCGGACTTTGAGAAATTGAATAGCGGCCAGGAGGTCCTCCACCTCCTTTGCTCCCGCGGTGGAATAGTTCCCCTCGCTTTCACCCAGATAGCGAAAATCGAACAACAGCAAGTTGAAATCTTCGTGCAGAAATGCCAATGGCGGCAGGATATTTCCTTTGTCCGCAGGATAGCCATGAAGGAGAATCAAGGTTTTGCCGGTGGTTTTTGCGCACGGGATGTACCAGCCGCGCAGCTTGAGGCCGTCGGCCGTCTTGAATGAGACATCCTCATAACCCATCTTCAAATCACGGGGCGTGATCGAGGATAGAATCTTGGGTGGGCGAATGGAAATATAAAAACCCCAAAGGCTTGCAACGACTAGAATCGAAAATAAGATAAGGACAATACGCAAATTAGTCGGTCCTATTTCCTGGCGTATCTTCAGCGGCTGAGAAAACGCTGTCAACCTGCGCCTTTACTGCCGCGATAAAGGTTTAGCGGCAGCAAAACGAAGGCGGCGAGCAAGACAAACCCGCCGGCGAGAAGAAATGCGGCGTTCATGCCGTATAGGCCGATGAAATATCCCGCCGCAATGGGCGTGGGAACGACGACGATTTCCGTGACCAGTGAAGCCAGGCCGTAGGACGAAGCTTGAATATTGGCGCCCGCCACGTCCAGGACGGCCGCGTAAGTGATGTTCATTAACGTATAAAAGAACAGACCGTTGGCTGCGATCACGATGCTCAGCGCAAGGCCGGCCGGGACCACTCCCAGGAGCATGAACAGCGCTCCTTGCAGGATAAAGGACGGAAACAGCACGACCTTGCGCCCGAAGCGATCCGACAGCAAGCCTAGCACCGGTTGCGAAATCGTGCCCATCGCGTGGAGCAGCGCGACAAAGAAACCCAGGGCAAAAGGCGAATAACCCAGGTGCTCCTGCAAGTAGATGGGCAAAAACGTCATCACCACCAGACGGCCCATCATGGCCAGTCCCTTCGCGGCTGAGATGCCCAAAAACACCGGGTGTCTTGCCAGCTGCAAGAGTTCGCGGACCTGTGTGGAGCGCGAAGCTTGAGATTTGTCTGCGGTGAACAATTTCGTCAGACCCCGCCACATGACAAAGCCGGCGAGCACGGCGGGAATGAATTGCAATGTCAAAAAGTCTTTCCACTGAAGCGCAACGAGTAGTGCGCCGACGGCGAGCGGTGTGAGCGTATCGCTTATGGTGGCACCCATGCCGTGCACGGCGAGCGCCATGGCGCGGCGTTCGGGAAAACGATTTGACAACGAAGCGGCGGCGGGCGGGTGCCACAACGCGGTTCCCAACCCGATGAGCCCCGCGCCGCAGAGAGCAAGAATAAAAGCGCCAGAGATTCCCATGAAGACGTAACCTGCGCCCATAGAAAAAAGCGCGGCGGCGAGAAAAAGCGCGCGGTAGCGCACCATCGCATCGGCGATCATTCCCACGGGAAAATCCAGCGTGCCTTGAACCAGTTGCCGCGCCGAAGTCAGTGCTCCCACCTGGACATCATTGAGACCGAAGCCGGCTTTGATAGACGGCAGCACGACGGGGAAGAGCTGTTGAAACCAGTGAATGACGAAGTGACCGGCGGTGATGACACTGAGCAGTTTCAGTCGCTCGGGTCCGAGAGCGCGCACCGCATCCGAGATGTTTTTCACGTTGAGCATGAATGAGCGAGCGGCGGCTAAGCTTGCGCCGTTTCGGGTTCCGGCTTAACTCTAGACCCCAGACTTGAGACTCGGAAATTAACATGTAACGCAATACCCTCTTCGCTCGCAAGGCCGGAAGAAAATTATGTGACGTTGTCGTCTAGGTGGAAATATTCGGGAGGACCGCGCTCCACTTAAATCCCGGTGAAATCTCTCCAGTCCGATGAGCGAAGTCGAGATCTTATTCGAGCCAGTAATCTCTTTTTTCCCTTTCATCCGACTCCCCCGGGTCCGTAATCTCGGCAACACATCTCTGTTTTCAATCAGTCGATGTCGACTTTTGTCGGACCAGTCCCTTACGTTGAATCATCATTGCCGGATACTGGCCTCTGCGGCGCCCTTGATTTTTACTGGCTTTTTGAATATTTACTTGCCGCATGGATATATACGATCTCACCATCAACCAACTCCAACGGGCTGCCGCAATCAAAGAACAAATCGAGAAGCTCAACAAGGAACTTGGTAGCATCCTCGGTGTGTCGGCCAAATCTGGAGCCGCGTCAACCAAAAAGCGGACGATGAGCGCGTCTGTCAGGAAGAAAATTGCCGCCGCTCAAAAAGCAAGATGGGTAAACTTGCGACGAGCTAAAACGGCGACGCGTCCAGGCAAACCCGCTGCCAAGGCCAAGAAGAAAACTTTTAGTGCGGCAACCAGAGCGAAGTTGTCGGCCAAATTGAAGGCTTACTGGGCGGCAAAGAGAGCTGGCCAGAAGTAATCCTTGGCAGTCTGTAAGTTCGCAAAACCGTTGAATCCCCGCGAGGAGATGGTGGGTTAGTCTCCCAGGGTCGAAATGCCCGTCTCCCGTATTCTGCCCGAAATTAGCCCTCCGCGATATAAGGCAATTATGTCGTTTTGGGAGCATCGCGTGACAACCCGTCGTACATCCGCACGGCACGCCTTTAGCTTCATGGGTCATTGAGGTCGGCCTCGATGCCACCTCATCATTGATCCCGTGAAAGGAAAGTGCCATGAAAATTCAATCCATTGTTCTTGCGGTAGTTCTTAGCGCAGCTTTTTTCGCCGGCTGCTCGACGCGCCCCGCCGGACGCCTGGTCTACCTGGAGTCTCAATTCGACAACCGACTTGAGTACCTGCGCTTCTGCCAGCGTAATGACATGCATGCCCACCGCTGCGATTGAATCGAGAAACAGCGGGTCTTTCATCAATCAAGACTATCTGTTGGCGACCTAGGGCCGCGCGGCCGCCGGATGGCTATCGCCGTCGGCTGGGCTGTTCAGCGCGGTGCGGAAGGCCTGACGCGGAGGATGCGTCCGTCGTTGTTGTCCGTCACCAGGTAGAGCAGGCCATCCGGTCCTTGTTTTACGTCGCGAATGCGTTCGCGCAGCTCGGCGAGGTATCGTTCCTCTCGAGCGACTCGTCCGTCCTTTAATTCCAGTCTGACCAACAGCCCCGGGGTGAGCGAGCCAATGACGATGCTGCCGTTCCAACCGGAAAATACCCTAGCCGTATAGAACGTCATGCCCGACGGCGCGATGACTGGATCCCAGTAATATACCGGTTGTTCCAGGCCCGGCTTGGCCGTGCCTTCGCCGATCTTTGCCCCAGAATAATCTACACCGTAGGTGATGACGGGCCAGCCGTAGTTCTTGCCGGCTTCGGGATGATTGAGCTCATCGCCGCCACGGGCACCGTGCTCCACGGTCCACAGTTGTCCGGTGTCTGGATGAAGCGCCGCGCTCTGAACGTTGCGATGCCCATAGGACCAAATCTCGGGGAGGACGCCGGGGCGGCCGGCGAAAGGATTGTCTTTGGGGACCGACCCGTCCGGATTGATGCGCGCGATCTTGCCAAAACCTACCGATAGATCCTGGGCGCGCTCGCGGTAAGCAAAGCGATCGCCCTGAGTGATAAAGAGTGTGCCGTCCCGAGCGAAGACCAGGCGGGAGCCGAAATGGTTGCCGCCTTCCACCTTGGGCTGCTGCCGATAGATCACCCGGACCTCGGTAAGCCGGTCGTCGCCAAGGCGTGCGCGCGCCACGGCCGTGCCGGCGGTGTTGCTCTCACCGGGCTCCGCGTAGGATAGATATACGAGACGGTTCTCGGCGAAGCGTGGATCCAGCGCGATATCAAGGAGCCCGCCCTGGCCGCGGGCAAAGATCCGCGGGACGCCATCTAGCGCCTTCGACAGGCGGCCGTCTCGCGTGACGATGCGCAATCGCCCGGCACGCTCGGTAACAAGGATGTGGCCGTCTGGCAGGAATTCCAATGCCCAGGGATGCTCGAGTCCCCTGGCAACCGTCTCGACCTGTACAACTCCGCTCAACGGCGCCGGCGTGGGCGATCTAGGCGCCTGGGCATATGCCGGGAGTAACGCGACGAGCGACAGTAAAACTCCGAGAGCGAAATCGGTTGATCGGCGGCGGAATAATTTCGAATGGTCGATACTCACACTGTTTACTCCGTTAGTTATTTTATTTCATCGACCAGCGCAAACTGGTGAATTTCCGCGCCGGCCATCGTGATTGGGACCAACTCTCGCAATCATACAATATCGTTTTGCGAGACACGATCACATGGCTTCGCTGAACGAAGTGATCCGGGGCCGATGAAGAGGCGCGGGCTTAGTCGAACCGTTTTAGCGGCTGGAACATTTTGAATGTTTCCGATAAGGGTCGGGAAGTCATCGGCAAATGGCGCCGGAGCGTTCGCGAGCCTGTCGTGCCCAAGGAATCCACAAAGCTTCGTTCCCACTCGCTACTATTTCAGTACTCGGTAGTCGTTGCCAACCTGAGCACACTCCTGAGTTCCCTCGATAGCGCCGTCAACATCGCGTTTCCAGCCATCACGGCGGCGTTCTCGCTGGAGGTGGCCTCAATACAGTGGGTGGTGGTCGGTTACGTATTGACCCACGCCAGTCTCTTACTTGGTTGCGGACGGCTCGCTGATCTCTGGGGCCATGGACGCTTATTGACCTGGGGATTGCTTGCCAGCGCTGTTGCGTTTGTCGGGTGTGGATTGGCGCCGACCTTCGCCTGGCTCGTCGTAGCTCGAGTGGGACAGGGCGTGGCGGCCGCCCTTGTATCCGCGTCCGCTCCGGCGCTGGTCACTCTGGCCGTCCCTGGAGAATTGCGCGGCCGCGCTCTTGGAATTTTCCAGATGAGTGCCGCGGCGGGCTATGCCCTGGGTCCGCTGATAGGCGGCTTGCTGGTCGATGGATTCGGCTGGCGGGCAGTTTACTTGTTTAGGCTGTTACCGGCTCTTTTTCTGGCCTGGCTCGCTGCGGTAAAGTTGCCGCCGTTTCGAGAACGCCGGGAAGCGCAATGCTTTGATCTCCTGGGGGCGCTAACGCTAGCCGGAAGCATAGGGGGTTTCTTACTGGGGATAAGTCGCGGCCGATCCCTGGGCTGGACATCTCCGCACGTCGTCATTCTATTGCTGGTTTCCGCAATCTGTTTTGGCGGATTTCTTGTGACGGAGACGCGGGCGAGGGCGCCGGTGGTAAACCTGAGTCTCTTTCGGCGGCCCTCGTTCATCATCGCCAACCTGCTGACCGTGCTGGCCAACTGCGCGAGATTCGCAATCGGGTTGCTCATGCCCTATTACGTCATCGATGTGCTGCGGTATCCGGCCACGACCGGCGGGTCTCTGATGCTTGCGGTCGCTATGATGACCACTATCGCCGCTCCGGTGACCGGCCGGTTGTCCGACCGATTCGGCACCGCCCGCCTGAGCTCTCTAGGTCTGGCTTTGGAAGGGCTCGGCTTGTGGATGATCAGCCGCTTGGACGCCCGAGCCGATTACCTCTCGCTGGCCGTGGCGCTGGGTGTTGTGGGCTTGGGATTGGGCGTGTTTGAAGCGCCGAACATGAGCTTTGTGATGGGCGCGATACCTCGCACTCAACAGGGCGTAGCCGGAAGCATCAACAATATGGCGCGCACGCTTGGCATTGTGTTCGGTGCCACCGGCGCCAGCTTGATCTTCGATGAGCGGCGGCGGTTTTATTCGGAACAACGCTCCCCTGAAGTGCCCGCAGATTTCCAAGGGTTTGTCCCGGCCTTTCAAGAAGTTTTTCTATTTGCAGCCGGTCTGTGTGTACTGGCCTTCGGCTTATCGCTATTGCGCAGACGGGAAGGAGCCGAATCCAACGCGGCTGCGAAAGAGAATTGACAGGGGTGTCAGGGTGCGGAACCGAAAACGGAACCTTCAATTTTTCTCACGCTTGAAGTCTATGTCCACTGTTGTCGAGGAGAATCACACACATACCGGTCCCCGTTGTTTGTTGCCAAAGTTTTAATGGCCGGTTCGCTTAATTCTGCAAGCGGCGTGAACGGCTTGAACATTTGGAACGATTTGAACCTGAGCGGTGGATGAGGGCGTGCGGACCCTCGTGGAACGATTGGAACGTCTGCAACATTTGGGCCCGGGGGTGGAGGATGGCGCGCGGAGCCTAACTAATGGAACGTTTGGCACGATTTGAACTGTCGTTAGTCGAGTCCGTAAAAGTTTCGCGGATTGATCTCAAGAATTTTTTTGACAGCGGCCGGCGCGATGCGCTTGTCGTTGCGCAGCAGATGAATGGCATTGAGCTCCGTGGATGGATCATGGTGGCCGTAGTCGGTGCCGATCATCAGACAATCCTCCCCCGCGTGACTCAAGACGTAGGGCAAATCGTCCGTGTTCTCGCAAGCTACCCACATGTTATTGACGGCGAGGGCGTTGGTCGGAAAAGATTTTCCCTGACGCCGATAACGGTCGGCCAGATCGTTCAAAACATAGGGCACCCATTGCGCGCTGACCTCAACAAAGCCCCAACGCACCCTCGGGAACTTTTGCGGGATTGCTTTTTCTAGAAGCGTGTGAAAGGCGCCGACTACGGCCAGCTTGAACTTGGTAAAAGTCGTGTCCTCGGCGAAGAAGTCATGATGGAGGAAACTGCCGTTGGCCGAATGGATGCAGACGGGTAGATCAAGATCTCCGGACATTTCCCAGAGCCTGTAAAAATAGGGCGAGCCGAGCGCCCGCTCGCACTCCAATCCGCGCATAAAGATACCACAGGCGCCGTTGTTCTTGGCCCATCCCAGTTCATCCCTTACCTCAACCGGCGCTTTCTCGAGCATCTGCAGCGGCGGCTTCGCTACCCAGCGCAACCGGCCCTTGCCCTGGCGCCAAAGATCGCCCATCCAGCGGTTATAGGACTTGCACAAGGCGCGTTCGCGCTCGGCTTGCTGCACTACCGGGCGGAGAAAAAGTGTCGGATAGAGGACCTGAGTCTCGATGCCGAGATCGTCCATGTGGGCGAGGCGGGCCTCGACGCTTAGCATCTCGCGCGATTCCTGCGAGGTGTTGGTGCCGACGTTGCGGTCTTTGCCGTGCGCTCGGCCCTCGATTACCCAGAAGTCACGCACGGCGATTCCTTCGTTGCTGAGAAGGTCCGCCCCGAAACTTTGCGTCATCAGTTGCGGCATGAAACGTCGCTCATCCTGTTCCAGATAACTCCAGGTCTGTACCGTCTCGATCACATGAGCATCGGCGTCGATCGCTCCCATCGGCTTTTCTCCTTGATGACTACTTAAGGCCAGCGTAAATTACATGACATTCTTTTTACCTTTTCGGTCGATTCCGATCAATCAGATGGAACTCTGTCTCCTCTTCCTCCTCGAAACTTTTTTGGTGGTTGTGCTCGTCAGTCTTTGAACGACTTGAACCCCGGGCGGAGGCGGAGGGGGCCGAGTAGAACGATTTGAACCAGTGAAACATCTGGAACGGTCTGACCGCCCACCAGTTTAAAAAACTTGAACCTTGAACCGGCGACGATGCTGGTTATATGATGACTGCGTCGGCAGCGCTGGTAAAACTCAAGGTGAAATTCGCTACGATTCGACTGAAGAAAAATGTCCGACCGATTCCTCACTCATCTTTGCGATTATGCGCTGAAGTTGTCGTACCGCGATCTGCCGCCGGATGTGATACGCCGCGCCAAGCAAATCGTCGCGGATACCGTAGGGTGCGCCCTCGGCGGGGCCGCGAGTCTACCAGCCAAGATTGCTAGAGCCGTCGCCTCCGAAATGACTTCGGCCCAACCGTCCACCGTTATGGTTAGTGGCCAGAAAACCTCGCCGGACCTCGCCGCTTTCGCCAACGGCGTGATGATCCGTTATCTCGATTTTAACGACACCTACGCCGGTTCGCCTACCTGCCATCCAAGCGACCTCCTTGCTCCGGTCTTGGCCGTTGTGGATGCAAGAAACGGCAACGGAAAAGACGTAATCCTCGGTATGGTCTTGGGTTATGAAATATTTTGTGGACTGATCGACGCCGGGACAAAAGAGCCGGGGCGTGCTTGGGATCAGTCGACCTACGGTGTCATCGCGGCTGCTTTAGTGGCGGCTAAACTGTCCGGCCATACCGGAGAGCAGATGGCCAATGCGATCAGTTTGGCGCTCACGTCTCATATCAGCCTCGAGCAAGTGAGAAGAGGCCAGATTTCCCACTGGAAGGGATGTGCCTTGGCCAATGCCTCGAGAAACGCGGTTTTCTGCGCCATGCTGGCCGGCAAAGGAATGACCGGACCGGGGGAAGTATTCGAAGGCAAGACCGGGTTTTTCAACAGCGCGGGGATCCGCTTCGAGATCAGGCCATTCGCGGACTCCGCTGATAGCTACCGCATCATGAAAGCGCGGTTGAAAGCATTTCCCGCGGGGTATTTTTCTCAAAGCGCGATTGAGGCGATCCTTGGCTTGCGATCGGAAATTACAGAGCTCGACGACATTAAAGAGATTCGCCTGCAGACATTTCCCGCCGGGTACGAAGTCATGGGTTCGGGAGAAGCGAATTGGCGGCCGGAAACCAGGGAGAGCGCCGATCATAGTCTGCCCTTCGTAATGGCCGTTGCGCTGATGGAAGGTAATGTCGAGATTCGCCACTATGACCAGTTGTACTTTTTGCGCTCAGAGGTGCGGTCGCTCATGCAAAAAATCAAGGTGCGGATCGGCGAAGAGCCCGTCGCCGCATGGCCGGACGTGCCCTTAAACATTGTCGACGTCGAGATGAACTCGGGAAAGGTTCTCTCCACCAAAGTTGCCTACCACCTTGGCCATTTCAAACGGTTCATGACCGAGGAGGAACAGGAGCGCAAATTTCGTCCGCTGGCAGAGCCGCTGCTTCCGAAGCGGCAAATCGACGATCTTTTGGCCTGCGTGCGGCGGTTGGACGACGTCGGGCAGATCAGCGAATTGATTTCCTTAACGGTGGTGCCAAATGCACCCGAGTGAGCCAAAAGAGATTTGCACACAAGGTGCATAAAGAAGAGAATTCACCGCAGAGACGATGAGCGCAGAGTTCGGAGTATGCTTTGATCAAAAATCTTTACTCCGCGTCCTCGGTGCCTCGGCACTGAAATCTCCGAATCCTTCATTCCGGATTCTCGCCTTTAACGGTTGGAACGACTGGAACGGTTGGAACGTCTGGAACCTGCGCAACGCGGTCATATCACGTGCGTGATGCCAGGAATTCGTCGATAGCTCGGTTGACTTCAGCCGGCCTCTCCGCGAAAGGAAAATGGCCGGCACTTTTAAACCTCAGATATTGCGAGCCGGGCACCGCTTCATGAATCTCGAGCTCATACTCCGGCAGTGCAGCGGGGTCGTCCGCCCCCTTTATTAACAGGAGCGCTGGTTTAAGACTGTTAATACGATTTCTGACATCGAATTGGTCGATAACAACGAAATCACGGTACTGCGATAACGGTCCAACCTTACGATGACACTCGACAAGACGTTCGCCTAGCTCCTGTTCCATGAATAAGAATTGATGGCGCATGGTGTCGATCCATTCACTGTACGTTTCCGCGTCTTGCGCGGCCTTCAAGCGAAATTCCAGAGTGCCCGGCCGTCGCTCCCTGGGTCGCATGCCCGTGGTCATCAGCACGAGCGCCTTGACCTCGTCGGGATAATCCAGTCCATACTGGAGTGCAATACAACCGCCGAGCGTGTAACCGACCAGCACTAATTCTTGCCCTTTGCCTTTGGACCATAACCATCCGCGCAACCATTCCGTATAGCGTTCTACATTGGGGCAGGGATTTCCTTCCAGATGTCCGGGCAATGTTGGCGCGAGGCTGCCCGGATAGTGCTTGAGCTGATGGACAAACGATTCGGCACAACCTCCCGCCCCCGGTCCATGAATGAAAACCATTTGGTTCATACATATCCCCTCGCAAGAAAAAAGATTAGTCAGTGAGAAAGCAGGTCGCGCTACGATGTAAGGGTTGGAAGATTTTTGCCCAACGACCGAGGATTCCAGTCGCACGTTGACGCAAGCGACTGAGATAATAGAGACGCCTCCCGCCCGGAGAAAATTACATTCGGTAATTTTAACGCAACGTGGATAGCGCCTCGGCAGAGCAGGATTTAGTTCCCTGTCGCGTTGGGCAATTGCGCGAGTTCCCGAATCCCTACTATCGCCTATATTCTACGCGGGTTTCGTTAGCGGATGCCCAGCATCTTGCCGAACTTCTTGGCAAGCTGTTCCACCTTTTCGGCATGCTCCTTGCTCATGTAAATCATCTGTTTGCCCTTGGCCTTCTGATAGTACGCCGTCCCGGGAATCAACGAGGAGCTTACGCCGCCCTCTTTTTCCCAAAGCTTTTGCGCCTCTGGGGTGGTCATAAAGACCGCGAAAAGGTGCGCCGCATTGGGATGCCGCGCGCCCTTGAGCACGCCCACGTGATAGGAGGGGGCGATTACGGGCTGCACCTCCTCCGCAGCAGCGACCGGAGCCCCCGTTTCTTTGGCAAGGTGGATATAGCTATCGGTCAAAGTGAACGCGACCAGAATCTCGCCCAGCTGGAGCCGGGTATAGGTGGGTCCCAACTGGCCCACAACTGGGTCCTGCTTCGCCATGGCTTTTACGTAAGCGGTAGTCTTTTCTTCGCCCCAGGGCCCGGTCGCCAGCCGCCCTAAATGGTGCGTGGCGGTGGTCACACCGAGCTTGCCCTTCCACCTCGGGTTGAGAAGGTCTTCCCAGCTCTTTGGCGTATCCTGCGGGGAAACCAGTTTGTTGTTGTAGGCAGGCACGATGTACTGGTGCACAAACGAGATCGCGCTGCTGTCATGATCGATCAATTTTTCATCCACTCCCAACGATCTGTAGTTGAAGGGTTTGTGCAGCTTGCGGAGCCAAAGACTTGCATGGTGGGCATCGGTGGCGACCATGACATCCCATTCGGGAGGCGCGCCCGTGGCTGCTTGAGTCGCGACCTTGCCCACGTCCCGGGTCATCGACCCCGAGGGGATAAAAATCACGTTGATATTGGAATTGTATTTCTTATTGAAGGCCTGAGCGAAGGCTTGGGCGCCGTCAGCCTTCAGACTGGATGGGCCGTAAAAGTTGAGGGTGCCTTCCTTGGCGGCGGCGGCGATTAAGTCATCCAGCGGCGCGGCCAGCGCATGAGGAACCCATTGAAGAAGCACGAGCGCGGCGGTTATGCCCGAGACTAGGAGACGCAATGATTGCATTTTTGACCTCCTGCTACGTGACTATTTGATCTCTTCGGGCGGGGGACTCTCGACTCTCGCCAATGCGCCCGCAACATCTCTTCTCAACACGGCGTGTATCGCTCGCCCCGTGAGTTTTGTCAAGGGCTGAGGGGCCGCTGACGCATTACTTCGTCTCTGTAACGCGTTTCTTAAATTGCATAGTCAAATTTCTGACACATGACACCAAACTGACAAGAAAAGCCCGGATGCGCGTCATTGCACGGCCATTCCTGGGTCCCGCCGTCTTTTTCTTCTCCTGGCCCGCGCTTTGCGATATGACAA
This sequence comes from Binatia bacterium, assembly GCA_036555515.1. Classification (GTDB taxonomy): domain Bacteria; phylum Desulfobacterota; class Binatia; order UBA9968; family UBA9968; genus DATACQ01. Next base: position 19,374 of record DATBLC010000367.1, on the reverse strand, counting down.
CGGTCAAGCACTGCAATCGCCTTGGAGAAGGGCCGCACGAGAATCCGAAATAGTCAATCTTTCGAGGCCTTATCTCATACTTGGGTGTATTTTCATCTTTGCGCGCGCGAAATGGAAGCGCATAAAGTTCTCATGACTGGGACAAAGTTGTCGAGTTCCGGAAAGCTAGAGCGAATGATACTGAATATCGTTTTTCAATTGGATCGGTGTATAGCCGGATCTCGCCCGGCACAACGTTTACGCAACGGGGAAAATAGTGATCGGCAAGGCACCGGGCCTTCCCGGTGGATGGTGCAACAATGCCGATCGTAGAGTCAGATCCCTGGCGCACCCAGTATTTCAACGCCGTTTCTTGCCCGGATGACGTCGTCATTCCCACCGACGACGAACTAGCCTACCAGCTATTCCCCAAGCACCGATGGATCTATAACAAATTGCTGATATGTGAAACGCAAGGGTTGAACAACGCCCCTCATGATATCATGCCGCGCCAATTTCCCGTGTTTAGCAAGCCGATTTACAATCTGCGCGGCATGGGTAGCGGGACCAAAATCATCGAAACACCGGAACAGTTCAAAGCAGCGGTACAGCCCGGACATATGTGGATGCCGTATCTCACCGGCGAGCACGTGAGCACCGATGCCGCCGTCGTCGACGGCGAGCCGGTATGGTGGCGTCACACCATCGGCAAAACACTGGAACAGGGCACCTTCGACCACTGGGTAATTCTCGGCGAAGCCCGACCTGAGATCGAACGGTACTGCGGCGATTGGCTCCGGCGCTACCTGAAAGGCTATACAGGTTGCGTGAATATCGAAACCATTGGCGCCAGGATTATCGAGGCTCACCTGCGCTTCGCCGACCAGTGGCCCGACCTCTATGGTCCGGGTTGGATCGAGGCGGTCGTCGATCTCTACGCCAACGGCCGTTGGAGCTATCGCGATGACTCCCGCCGGACAGGTTACAGCGTCGTGCTGTTCGGAGCCCATGGTCCTCGCTACAAGAAGCCAGATCACCGAGCGCTGAACGAGTTTCTTACCTGGGAGGGCGTTTCGAGCATTCAATTGACTTTTCACGACGATAAACCTCCGGAGATGCACTCGATGCCGCCCGGCGGGTTCAGGCTCGCCATTGTCAACTGCTGGAATCTCGAGGTGGGATTCAAAGTCCGCGAGCGGCTCGCCGCGCTTTTCCAAGAAAAGGCGGTTCAAAGTTCAAAGTTCAATGTTCAAAGCCCAACTTGGCCCGCTCTGGAGCTTTGAACTGCATGTTTCATCCTCAGAAATCGCCGGATTAATCGCGCCTATTGCGACCATAAATCTCTTCATCGCCTTCTTACAAAGAGCGGTTAGATCCTTCTGATAACGTTCCGCCTTCGAAAAAAAAGTCAGGATCAACTGGGGACTTGTCCAGCCCGACCTCTTCAAACTCCATAGCTGAGTCGCAGGAAAATTGTCGGATTGCATGGTAAAAATCGAGTATAATGCCGCGTAAACGGAGCGTGGATGAAGATCATCGACCAGTTTCCTCGCGTTGTCCGCGTCATTGAAAACTGCTGGATCTCGATGCAGGACGGGTGTCGTCTAGCCGCGCGCGTCTGGCTGCCGGCGAACGCGGAGACGGCGCCGGTGCCGGCGATCCTGGAATACATCCCATACCGGAAGCGCGACTTTACGCGCGCGCGCGATGAGCCCATGCATCACTATTTCGCTGGTCATGGATATGCCGCCGTGCGTGTCGACCTCAGGGGTGCAGGCGATTCAGACGGCCTTTTACTCGACGAATACTCCAAACAGGAACACGAGGACGCTCTGGAAGTGATCCGCTGGATCGCGCGACAGCCATGGTGCACTGGCGCGGTCGGTATGATGGGAAAGTCCTGGGGTGGATTCAACTCCTTACAAATCGCGGCGCATCGCCCGCCCGCGCTAAAGGCGATCATCACCGTCTGTTCCACGGACGACCGCTACGCCGACGACGTTCATTACATGGGCGGCTGCTTGCTGAACGAAAACCTGACCTGGGGCTCGGTGTTGATGAGCTACAACGCCTATCCACCGGATCCTGAGATCGTCGGCGAGCGCTGGCGCGCCATGTGGCGCGAGCGTCTCGAACACGCGGTATTTTTCCCCGAGTTGTGGCTCGAACATCCTCGGCGCGACGATTACTGGAAGCACGGATCCGTGTGTGAAGACTTCGGCGCCGTCATCTGTCCGGTATATGCCATAGGCGGTTGGGCCGATGCCTATAGCAATGCAATACCCCGGCTGTTGGCCGGGCTCAAAGGCCCGCGCAAAGGTCTGATCGGACCCTGGGCCCATCTCTATCCGCACGATGGCGTGCCCGGCCCCGCCATTGGCTTTCTGCAGGAGGCGCTGCGCTGGTGGGATTGCTGGTTGAAGGGCGCCGACACGGGCATCATGGCAGAGCCGATGTTTCGTGTCTGGATGCAGGAAAGCGTCCCGCCCAAGCCGTTTTACAAACAGCGCCCCGGTCGCTGGGTAGCGGAAACCCATTGGCCCTCGCCGCGAATCACCGTCAAACGTTATTGCCTCGATGGCAGTCGGCTGAGCACGAGCTTAACACCCGTTACGGCACAACTCGACGTGCGCTCGCCGCAAACGACCGGGCTCGACGGCGGCGAATGGTGCGGCTTCGGCGCGCCGGGAGAAACGCCGCTGGACCAGCGTGAAGACGACGGTTGTTCGTTGACGTTCGATAGCGAGCCTTTGCGGGAAAGAATGGAAATCCTTGGCGCCCCGGTTGCTACGTTGGAGATCGCCGCCGATCAACCCGTGGCGATTATTGCACTGCGTCTGAACGACGTCGCTCCAGGCGGTGCATCCACCCGAGTGACCTATGGACTATTGAACCTCACCCACCGCGATAGCCATGAGCAGCCGGAACCGCTGGAGCCGGGGAAGCGCTACCTTGTAAAGGTGCCGCTCAATGACGTGGCTTACTCTTTCCCCACGCGCCACAAACTGCGCTTGGCCATTTCCACCAGCTATTGGCCGATTGCCTGGCCGGCGCCGGGGCCTGTGACGGTAAGCCTATTTACCGGTCGGAGTTTTTTCGATCTACCGGTGCGCCCGGCGGACCCGAGAGATGTGGATTTAAGGCCGTTGGAATCGCCCGAGTGCGCGGCGGCCGAATCCACCGAGCTCCGGCCGGCCCCGCTGAAACGGATTATCGAACGGGACCGCGCCACCGACGAGACGATTTACACCGTTGCCAGTGGTCGCGGTGACGTTGATAGCGCAAAGCTGAGGCGCATCAAGGCCATCGCCCTGGAGGTCGGCCATACGATGCTCAAGCGTTTTCGCATCGGCGAAGAGGACCCGAACCTGGCCCAAGCCGAGGTAATTCAACAGACCCGGTTTCGGCGCGGCGCGTGGAAGACTCGCGTCGAGACGCGCACCCGTTTCTCCTCGAGCCCCGACGATTTTGTGCTGGAGGCTGAACTTGCCGCGTACGAAGACGATGAGCTGTTCTGCACGCGGACCTGGACGCGCCGCATCAAGCGCGACCTCCTCTGACGCTTAGTTATGATAGGTGCAACTTCTAACTTTCTCCGACAAACTCCTCGTGATCATGGAATTCTATTGGCAGATTTCCTTTGAACGGGCTTCGTGCCGAGAAGTCCAGACCCCCACTTCTTTATAAAACTTAATGGCACCAGAATGATAGGGTATTGTAAAGTTCGTTAGGGCCTGCATTTCCTTCGTCCATCTCTTAAACAACGGGTGTTTGGTTTGCAGTTCGCTCAGGTTCTCCCACCAGGATTTCACCAGAGTATACACGGCCCTTTCGCTGACCAGCGTGGAACTCACGAGATGAAGCGGATAGCCAATCACGTAAGTATCGCCTTTGATTCCGGTTGCCGGCTCGGACTTGACTAACGTAACGCCGGATTTTGCCAGAATGGCCTTCGCGGTATCCGTGTTGGGCAGGCTGAGAAACCGAACGGGCTCCGCAGCATTCACTTCCTCCACTAGTCCGATGCCGATCCCTGTTTCAGCTACGTCGATCTTTCCCTCGGCGACACCCCTTGCGCCATCATTGATGTTCGATACGCGTACCTGGATGAGGTCCGTTGGCTTGACGCCTCCAGCCTCCAGGAAGATTAGCTGTAAAGTCTGTGTGATGGCATGACCGCCGTAATCCCAGGCCATGCGTTTTCCCTTCAGATCTTTTGGCTCTTTGATGTCTGACTTATCACGGGCAATCCAACCGACCGTAAATGGGAATACGCCTCCCGAAGCCACACGGACACCCGGATTCGGCTTCTTATAGTTGCCAGTGCCGGTTTGCGCCATTTGAGCGTCGAGGATGTTCATGACGCCGAACTCGATCTCGCCGCCCTGAAGGAGCGGCATCCAGGCATTGGGACCGTTAAAGGGCTGGACGCGCACGGAAATAGGCGTCGTGTTGCTTCCGACTACGGCAAGACCACTGCCGAGTGAGTGCGCTCCGGTACCAGCAGGGTTGGTTCCTATAGTGGCTGTGCGCGGAAGGTCGTTGCTGGTATTGGTGACTGGGCTGCAGTCGATTTTGGCTCCCATGACCGGGGCTGCAAGATACAGCGAAAAACACGCCCACAAGATCAACGATATCCCATAGCGAATATTTCGCTTTTCCATACATCCTCCCTTTGCATTCTTATTGCCCTTGCGGAACCCGGTAAAAGCGTCTTGCGTTGCCGCCAAGAATGGCTGCCTTGTCCGCGTCGTTGAGACCGGGATATTCCCGCACTTCTTCAATTTCGTGCATGATGTCTTCAGGTCCGATCTCGTGGGGAAAGTCGCTGGCAAAAAGGAAGTGCGAGTTTCCCGTCCGCCGGACCTGGTAATCCAACCCGTCTTCGCCACCCTCACAACCGATGAAAACATTATCGTTCTTGAGATACTCGCTGGGTTTTTGCTGCATGGATGGTCCCTTATATCTGCCGCGGGCATTCAACTCGCCAAAGTAGTGATGCGATCGATCCATTCGGTCCATCCAGAAAGTCGCCCAGGCGGCGCCACCCTCTAGGAAACCAATGCGCAGCCGCGGAAACTCATCGAAGACGCCGTGATAGACCATACCCGAGAACGCTATGATCAAGGAAAGCGGGTGGCCCAGCCCATGGATCGGCACGAAGGTCTCAAAGGTGTCGAGCCCCATGCCGTGATGGCAGCCGCCGTGCACGGCGAGCGCGCAACCCAACTTCTCGGCTTCCGCATAGACGGGCCAGTAGGTCCGATGTCCTAGATCAAAAGGCAACCCACGGGAAGGCAGCATTGCCCCGGGCATGCCAAGCTCCTTGACCGCACGGCGCAACTCGTTGACCGCCTCGCTCACGTCCTGCATGGGCAGGAGCGCCATCCCTTTGAGACGCGGGCTGCGCTTCATATAGCGGTCGTGGATCCAGTTGTTGTAAGCCCGCGCCACCACGCATGCCCAATCCGGATGGACGATATTGCCCATGGCAAGTCCGACGGTCGGGTAAAGAAAGGCATATTCAAACTTCGCCACGTCGAGAAATTCCACCCACTGATCCGGTCCGACCCGCTTCCCGCCGCCAAAGGCCCGGTCGCTGCGCTTGAAGGTAGCCAGGTGAAGGAAATCCAGGGTCGGAAATACATTGCCCAGAACATTTCGTATCGGTCCGATGATTCCACCCTGGGTTTTGCAACTGCGATAAGGTTCCTCCAGGTAGTCCATGAGGGTCTCGTCTTCGAGCACGTGACCATCAGCATCGATGAGCTGCTGTTCCATATGCACCTCCAAAAAATATTTGTCTTAGAAAATCTATGACCTGCAACGTCGGGACCTCAGTACCAACCTCTAGCTGTTGCGGTGACGCTACGACGAACGCTGATTCTGTGCAAGCGCTATAAAAGTATAAGGGTACCAAGTTAAGCTTTGCGCGTTTGAAGGGACTAGTTATTCAGTCGAGCGCGAGCCGTCAGGAGCAAACGACGATGTCTCCGAGTTCTCGGCTGCCGAAAGAATGGCCTGACGCGACACCTCTTGGTTGGCCGACGTTCTAATCACCATCGGAAATTGACCCCTGAATTACTGGAGTGTACACTCACTCTGTACACAAGGAGACGAACCATGGCAAAAGAGAAAGTCATGAGCTTCGTAGAAGCTCGGTCGAAGCTGAGCGAAATCGTCGATCGGGTTTCCGAGCAAGGAGAAACTTATATCGTATCAAAGCGCCACAAACCGGTTGCGGTTATTATAGGGATCGACGAATATCGCCACCTTTCAGGGTCGGCGAAATACATGAAGAACGTCAGAGGGAAGAGGATCATAAACCTGGAAGGGATCGCCACGGCGGTTGGCGATATTGACGAGGCTATTCGGGAATTGCGGAAGTCGCGGTTGGATGCCATCAGCAAGAATACTCCATAATGTTCGTAACCGACACCCATGCACTGGTCCATCACGTCACCGGCCGACGACAACGTCTTGGTCGGAGAGCTCGGAAAATTTTCGATCAGGTAAAGCACGGACGGGATACGGTCCTGGTGCCGTTCACCGTCCTCGAAGAAATAATGCTCCTATCCGAGGCCGGTAAGATTCGTCTACCGTTGCCATTCCGCGATTTGGTCGTTTCCTTGCGACAGGCGGACAACATCGATTTGGGAATCAACGACCCGGCCCTGCTTCTCGAAGCCGCCGCGCTCGTCGGCATTAAGGATCCCTACGACCGACTGATCATAGCCCAGGCCAGAGTCGCCGGCCTGCCGCTTATTACGAGCGACGAAAAGATTCAGGAATCCGGTCTGGTCCGTACAGTCTGGGATTGATTTATAAGGCTGCATGGCTGACTTCAATAGCGGCTGTTGCGATCACAGTGGGAAAATCTCCTCTTTGCAAGATAAACGGCTCCAACCGCTGATAGAGCGCTCGGTAATCGAGCGCTGGCGTCTTATTTTGAAATCCACTCGTTATTATCAAATGATGGCGCTCCCTTTCGTCGTTAAACCGGTCCATAATACGGCTTACCACCCATTCTCGCCGGTGCCAGATTAAACGGATATCTTGCGGCTCGTGCCACGCAGAAAATTCAACGATGTTTGGTTGAAGAAAGGTAAGACCAAGCAGAAACAACTCCGTGACTGCCTCGTTTTCCGATCGACTACTTAGCTTCGCCAGAACTTGCTCTCGAATTATCATCTCTGTCTCTTCAGCTAAAGGTGCACCACCAAGTAAGAGAATTGCGACTATCTCGAGAGCATCGCTCTCCGCGTGCTTAAGAAGCCTCTGAATGAGGTCATTTGTGCCGGAGACACCCCTTCCATGACTAACTCTTGTGTCCATGTTGCTTCTCTACCGCCGTCAGCACCCGCGCCAAACTGAATCAAGTTTCCATCGACGCGATACAGCTTCTCCAACAAGGCCTGCGCCATTGACTCAAACTGCCCCGGCAACATCCTTTCAAATGAGTACTTTGACATAGGCGCCTCCAACCGAATTTAACTGGTGCAAACCGGATGTCAGACTTGCGTAACCTAATAATTTCACTTCGTCATCGTCGACCGAGCTTGGTAAGCGCAAAGGCGCCCGTGATTCCGAATCGGGATTACCGTAGACGCACAGGCAAATGTTTCAATTTCTGAGGTCTAAAGATTCGGCCCGCTCCCTCTGTTCACGTCTGTCCTTAACACCGAGTAATATAAACGACTCGATTGTCATCTGTCCAATAAGAAATACTTAAGATTCGCAAATTGGAGGTTGTTGACTGGGTGGAGTCATTTCATGTCGGGCTCGTCGGAATCGCAGAATTTGAGACCTCTACGTAACGTGGGATTTCGGCGGCTAATGCTGGCGAGCTTGCCGACGCGTAGAACCAAATCCTTACGGTTGTGTTCACCGTCGTCAATGCCACTTCTTTCTATCCCAACGGATCATCACTTGATGCAGGGCACGTGCGCTATCCAGTGTTGCTTGCCTCGGCACGCTTTAACTGTTCACTGTCTGGTGGGTCTCTGCAAAGTCGACTGATTTCGGCTAGTGTGGTCTCTCTGAAGTTAGTTGAATAATTCAATCGTCATCCCGCCCACCCGCGTGAAAACGGGAGCCGACTCTTAATCCAGGAAAATCAACTACGTCTGGATGCACGCTTGCGCGGGCATGACGCTGGAGGTCCAGCGAGTTCTTCTGCCAACTTCTGGGGCAGGACACCAGCCAGCACCCCACCTCTCATAGGGGGTTGGCGATTTCACCCGGCACGAACGTGCGAGCGCGGCGCTACACTACAGTGGTGGGTTTCTTTTATACCAGCCGGCGGCCCTTTCGTAGGCGTGCGCCACTTGAAACAGTGTACCCTCTTGGAAGGGTGGCGCGGCAATCTGCATGCCGATCGGCAAACCCGACGACGAGAAACCGCAGCAAATGCTTATCGTCGGCAGTCCGGTGACGTTGAAGGGTATGGTGTAGCGGGTCAAAAAGTTTCCGCCTCGATCCTGCAGCTTGATGGTTTTGCCGTCTGCTTCTATATAGCCGCGCTCGCAGTCCTCGATGCTGGGGGCGGGGCTGAACAAGGTCGGCGCGACGATGACTTGTACTTTCTCGAGGGCAGCGTCGAACTCTTGGCAGAGCAGCCGCCTGGCTCGCTGCGCCGTTACGTATATGGAAGCGGGAGTCAAAAGCCCGGCGATGAGACTGTAGAGCAGTCCCGGACTGTAGTCACGCGGGCGCGTGCGCAAATACCGGTCATGATCGGAGTTGGCCTCCGGGCGACTGCTGGCGGCGTGCAACGCCGGAACCAGATCAATGTGAGGGATGGAGACTGCGCCGATTTTCATGCCGAGGGATTTTAACATCCTTAGCGCTTCCTCAAATGCGCGCTGCACTTCGCCGGTCAGACATTCGTCGAAGTATCCCTTGACGATTCCGACTTTCATCCCTTTCACCGGCAATCCGATTGGCCTGGTGTAATCGGCGATGGGCTCATCCGAGCTCAGCGGGTCGTTGGGGTCCTCTCCCGCGATACGCCCCAGGACCAGAGCGCAATCCTTGACGGTTTTGGTAAGTATGCCGAAATGATTAACCGTGTAGCCGCCGGTTCCTGCGACCCCGCCGAAGCAACTGACTCTGCCATAGGTCGGTTTGAGCCCTACCGTGCCGCACAGTGATGCGGGGTTTCTCACCGAGCCGGCGCTGTCGGTGCCCAAGGCCGCGAGACAAAGGCCGGCCGCCACTGCGACAGCGGCACCACCGCTCGATCCTCCGGGAATTCTCCCCGTATTCCACGGGTTTCGAGACGTGCCGTAAAAGGGATTGATACTGTTGCTGCCCTTGGCCCACTCGTGCATGTTGGTCTTGCCAAGAATGACGGCGCCGGCTTGCTTGAGCCGCTCGACCACGGTCGCATCGAAGTCCGGCACCCAATCGGCCAGGATCTTCGACCCGGCTGTTGTCGTCACGCCCTTCACCGCGATATTGTCCTTGATGGAAATCGGAATGCCGTGCAGCGGCCCGCGGTAATTTCCCTTGCCGATTTCCCGTTCGGATTTTCTGGCGGCGGCAACGGCGCTCTCTTCTGTTATCGCCAGGTAGGCGTTAAGGGTAGGATTCCGTGCTTTAATTCTGTCAAGATAACTCCTGGTCAGCTCCAGCGGAGAAATTTGCTTCTTTCTAATCAGGGGAGCAATCTGGTCTATCGTAAATCCTTCGACGTCTAACGCCTTCATTTTTTCCCCTTCGTGGCGGTCTTTTTTACCCGTTTATCAATTTTCGCCAGCGGCGTTATGTCCGTGAGATCGACTTCGAGCAGCGGCTGGAATAGACGGGCGGCGTCCTCCGCCTGCTTTGCCACCAGGTCGATCTCTTGCTCGCTTAGGTTAAATCGGTATTCGTCATTGAGTTTTCTCACGGCATCTTTCATGGACCTTGACCTCCGTTCCTGCGGGCGATTGTGTTTCTATATTCGCCCGAGAAAACTGTCAACCGAAAGCGCCGGTGGGTAATAGTTCAATTAGAAGTCGCCCGGGGCGTGAGCCGGGCAGAGGATCAGGATCAAGCAAGAGAAGTGGTTCGGGCGAGGCGGGTGATGGCCCGGGCGGGCTGAGAGTTGAGCGGCTTCGCAAATGGCACGCGGTCCGGCACACTTTTATTGACGCGCTATGGCTTTCGATGTAACTTTCGTTGACCGAACCGGCGGCTGCCAGGTTGCTTGCTAGACATTACGTTTGGCGCGCGAGCGTTTTTTTCGATTTTGATTTCTCTGGGCGAATCGGATGCCGTTTGGCGGATACACCCTGCGGAAACCCCATCCGTGGAGCGCGATGGAGGAGAAGTATGAAGCTGACCGTCGAGCTTGAAATGCCGGAGCCCCGAGACATCAGCATAGATCCTGCCAAATCAACGATCGTAGTGATCGATATGGAAAATGAATTTTGCGCACCCAGCGGTAAGAAATATATCGGCCTAGCCGCGGAAGAAGCGGTGCGCGACGCCTCCTCCTTGCTCGGCGGCGCGCGACAACGCGGCGTCCCGGTGATTTGGGTTCAGTCTGTTCGAGAACCTGGCGCTCTCGAGGTCACGGCGTTTCACCAGGAGCCGCACCTTATAGAAGGAACCTGGGCGGTCCAGTACACGCCGCCGCTGGAGGTGCTAAGGGGTGAGCCGATTTTTAAAAAACAATGTCATGACTGTTTCACTCATACGGGTCTGGAGGCGTACCTGGCTGATCGGCGCATGACCGCTCCAAATTGGACCATGGTTGTGGTTGGGGTGGCGCTTCCCGTCTGTGTGAACCACGCGGTATTGGGATTCAGCGTGCGGAATTACCGCGTTGTTGTCCCACTCGACTGTGTCGCGCCTCGAGAAGGCCCAGGAGCGGCCGCGACGCTGTGGCGCTTTGGGCATCCTGCCTATTCTTACAACATCGCGGTCTCCAGGTCGGACCGGATTCGGTTTGACGCAACATCACAGTAATCTCGGAGAAAGAACGTGGACAACCTTCGCTACGACTACGATCCCATTGTCACGCGCAAGAAGCTCGAGTGGCCCAACAACGCAAGAGTCGCCCTTTGGGTGTGTCCCAATATCGAATATTTTCACATCGACAAACCTATCCTGGAGTCGCCCAACCCTACGGTCCCGGAGATCTCCGCTTACTCGCTGCGGGATTACGGTTCAAGGGTGGGGGTGTTCCGCATGATGGAAGTCTTTGATAAACACGCCATTCGAGGCAGTGTTTTGCTGAACTCCGACGTCTGTGACCGCCATCCCTTTATCATCGAAGAGGGGAAGAAACGGGACTGGGAGTGGCTCGGCCACGGTGTCACAAACAATCTGCGCATCACCAGTTACCCCAAAGGCGAAGAGATTGAGATAATCAGGAAAGTAAAGGAAACGATAACCAAGGCAACCGGGAAACCGCCAAGGGGATGGCTGGGACCCGCGTTGGCGGAGAGTTTCAATACGCCGGATCTTTTGGCAAGCGAAGGATTCGAATATGTCTGTGACTGGGTGTGTGATGACCAGCCCGTCCCTATGCGGGTGCGCCAAGGGAGAATGCTCGTGGTGCCCTACGACCAGGGGCTCAATGACATTCGCGTGTTCATGCGCGGCAATCACACTCCGGCAGAATACTGTCAGATGCTTTGCGACCAGTTCGACACGCTTTATAGGGAAGGAGAGAAAAGCGGCAGGGTGATGGGCATCCCACTACACCCATTCGTGATCGGACTTCCTTTTCGCATCAAATATCTGGACAAGGCATTGGAATACATACTTTCTCACGAAGGGGTTTGGCGGGCGACGGGCTGGGAAATCGCGGACTGGTTCTATCGCCACTACTACCGGGACCCGGGGAAGCTCTCTATCGAACCATGATGCCCATTCATTCCTTTCCCCTCAAATAGCGACTTTGCTCATATTGACAATGCGAATCAGTCTAATACACGCGGCGCGAATTAAAGCGCCCAAGAGGAGGCACTGATGCTGGGACGCAACCACGCTGGTGTTTTTATTTTGGCATTGATTCTGTGTGCTGTGAATGCAGTCGATACTGATTTTGCCTTAGCTCAAACAGGCACGGACTGGCAGAACAAATGGCAGAGCCTGGTTGCGGGGGCTAAAAAGGAGGGTCGAGTCGTGGTTTACGGGCCGCCCGGAGCGCAAATCCGTAACGGCATCGTGCAGGGCTTCGCAAAAGCTTTTCCCGAGCTAACCGTCGAATACAGTGGGGGCGCTGGCAGCGAGCAGGGACCAAAAATAAGAGCAGAGAGAGACGGTGGTATTTACAGCGTCGATGTGTTTGTCGGCGGCGTTAGCACGATCGCCAGAGTTCTTAAGCCTATAAAGCCTTTCGATCCGATCGGCGGCTCTCTGGTTATTCCGGAGGTGACAGACGTTAAAAATTGGCGGGACGGCCGGCACCATTTCGGCGATAAAGAAGGCCGGGTCAATCTGATATTCGTAAGTATGGTCTCGCCAAAGATCATCTATGATCCCGGACAAGTAAAGCGAGGAGAGGTGGATGAGCTTGATAAGCTGGTAGATGCCAAGTGGAAAGGTAAAATCGTCACTCACGATCCGATAGTTCCAGGTCCGGGCGCGAATTACTACCGGCATATCTGGCTTGCGCTCGGCCCGGAAAAAGCAGCGGAACATTTCAGGAGAATTCGGGCGCACGCTGTGATCGAGCGGGATCAGCGACGGGGGATCGAGTCGGTAGCCAATGGGAAATATGCCATGTTTCTCGCGCCGAGCAGCGGCGTCCTGGAGCAGCTCCGTTCGCGCGGGCTCAAGTTCTCGGTGTTAGAGGAGTTTAAGGATATAGGTGGCCATATCACTGCGAGTTTTGGCAGTCTCGGGTTGATGAATCGCGCCCCCCATCCGAATGCTGCTGCGGTTTTTATCAACTGGCTCCTCTCCAAGGACGGCCAAATCGTCTGGAGCAAGGGCGTAAATGCCGTAAGCCGGCGAGTCGATGTTCCTACCGACCACCTGCCCGCCTATTCGATTCCTAAGCCGAAAACTAAGTACTGGGACAGCGATAACGAGGAATCCGCCACACGGATTGCGGCAGAGGAGAAAATCCTCAAGGAGCTATTCGGCAGGTAGCGCCGGTGCTAACTTTTGGATAAGGATAGAACCGTCGTTGATCGCATTGCTCAGAGGCTATAAGCAGCCACTCCTCCGAATGCCTGCGAAAGGAAACAATCTCTATGGCCGATACGCATATTTTGAAAATCGATTCGCTGCCGGTTGTCGAGCGCGGCAACGGCATCCGAACGATCCCCTTGGTCACCAAGGAGATCGGCGCAAAGCACATGACCACAGGTCTGACCCGCTTCCCGGCCGGCGCGAAGGTTCCATTCCATTCGCATAACTGTGACGAGCAGGTGACGATCCTCGAGGGAGAGGCCGAGGCAGAGGTTGACGGACAGCGGCACCGCCTGCGTCCTTTCGATACCACACTGGTCCCCGCAGATAAGCCACATCGATTCGTGAACGTCGGGACGTCGCACCTCACGATCCTGTGGATATACACGAGTGCCGAGGTGACCCGAACCTTTACGGAGACCGGCGAAACCGTCGCTCATCTTTCCGAGCGCGATCTCGTGAGTCCACTGCCTGCCAAAGGAAAGTAAGCAGCTGGAGCAGTTTAAAACTTTCCAGCTTGCTCTATAGCGATTTCCGCGATCATCTGGCATAAATGTTAAGTTCACTCTTCCCTCGGCATGCAATTCTCCCGCAATATTGTATTGCTACTCTGCGCCGCCGTCGTCACGATGACGTCTATCGGCATGCACTCGTTCAGCCTGTTTCTCAGGCCCATCGAGGCCGGATTCGGCTGGTCGCGCACGATGGTTACCGTACCTTACATGTTTGGCATGCTTGGTTGGGGCGTGGGTGCCGTGCTGTTCGGCAAGCTGGCCGACGACCTCGGCGCGCGCCGGGTCGTTCTTGGCGGAATCCTCCTCATGGCGGCCGGTTTCTTCGGCATGAGCCTGTCGCAAAATTTGTGGCAGCTCTCTCTCTCCTACGGCATTATGGTCGGGCTGGCGATGGGAGCCTGTGGACTCGTTATCATCTCGCTCCTGGTCTCGAAGCATTATGAAGCAAGAAATCGGGGTCTCGCCGTCAGTGTCATTCAGACGGCCGCGCCGCTTAGCCCGTTGCTTTTTACCCCCGCGCTTTATTTTTTGATCAAGACGTTCGACTGGCGTGTTGCTGCGTTGGCGACCGGGGTCTTGCTCGTTACGGTGGCGTTGCCGCTCGCGTGGCTCGGCGCCCGCGACCCGGATGACGGTAGAACGAGCCGCCATGACCGGGCGAGTTGGAGGAGTTGCATTCCTTACCTGCGCAATCGCCCGATGCTTTTTATGTTCGCTGCGCGTTTTTCCTGTGGCGTCGCCTTCTTTCAGAGCGCCCATCTCGTGGCGTTCGCGATGAGTAAGGGTTTCAGCGCGGCGACCGGTGCCATCGCCCTCGGCGTCTTCGGCGGCGCGGCGGCGGTATCAGCACTGCTTTTCGGCTGGCTCTCCGACCACTATGGCAGGGTGCGAGTACTCGCGCTCAGCTACCTGGTGCGCGGTCTCGGCACTTTGGTCTTGGTTTTCGATCTGCCGAACGAGCTATTCTTCTACGTCTCCGTCGCAGTGGCTATCGGCCCGACTTTTGGCACAATCACCGTGCAAAACGTGCTCTTTTACGAAATTGTCGGACCGAGAATGGCGGGACTCATTCTCGGCTTGAGCTTTATCGTGCATCAGATCGGCTCCGCCGGTGGACCCATGCTTGCGAGCATCGCATTCGACATGACCGGTAGCTACGACGGTTTCATGTTGGCCATGGGCTTGATTCTGCTAGCCTCCGCCGTGCTTATACATAGCACTATCGATTCAGACATACGGCTCCCCGAATCCGTCCTCGGTACAGGCCTTCAGCGCACTTAGCCGGGATTCCTCAGTTGCGCTCCGCAGGAACCGAGGCGGAACCCTTCCGTAGCAAAGTGGATGGGTTTCTGCCCTTGAGCAGACAGCGATCAGCAATGCTTGTATGGAACGCTAAAGCTTGTAGCAGCGAAGTGCGTAAGCGCGATATGACACTGAAATTTCACAGTTGAACGCCTTCGCTACTCCAATGTTCCACCTCGTTTCCGGGCTCCAGTTTAACTGCGGAATCCGGGCTTAGCAGATCACGAAGCGAAATTGCCCCTCGGTTGATGGAGGTGAAGCCCGATGAGTGCGAAGCCTGCCGTCGGGTATTACATTTTTAGCGTTTTTCCGGATGCCAGGTCGCGAGAGTAGCGGCCGTGGACCAACCCTTTTCGCAGACGTACTCGGTAAAGGAAGGTTTCAGACTCCCCATCATGCCCAAGAGCGTGATCCATATCAGGATCTCATTGGCTACTCCGGCCCGCTCAATGGTCTGCGGGGTCGCCTTGCGGACCATCTCCTCCGGCTTTCCCTCTTTGACGATATCGACAAATTGTTGGTCGAAGGCAGTGTCCACCGAACCCATTTTTGGCCCGCCGATGTCGCCGGAGAAGCTGCCACTGGCGAGGACCGCCACTTTTCCGTGGTAATGATTGCCGATGAATTCACCCAACTGCTGGCCCAGCCGGTAGCATCTCCGCGCTGATGGACGGGGTGAAAGGAGGCTGTTGATATGGAAGGGTACGACCGGCAAATCCATGCGCGGCGTGACAAAACTAAGTGGCACCATGAAGGCATGGTCCAGAATCATTTCCTGAGAGAAGGAAAAGTCTATGCCGTTTTCTATCCCGTAGTGCAGGAGTCCGTTAGCCATTGTCGTATCGACCTTCAGCGTAGAGCGGCGCACTCCCAGGCGCGGGATTTCCTTCGGCGCAGGCCCGGTGCAAGTATCGGAGACGGCAAGGCAGAACATGGGGGCATTGTTGTAGAAGAAGTTGGTCACATGGTCGCTGGTGAGCACGAGCAGGCAATCCGGCGAGGCTTCATTGAGGTTCTTTTGCAG
Organism: Binatia bacterium; assembly: GCA_036555515.1. Classification (GTDB taxonomy): domain Bacteria; phylum Desulfobacterota; class Binatia; order UBA9968; family UBA9968; genus DATACQ01. The sequence goes on along the minus strand of DATBLC010000367.1, from coordinate 3,420 downwards.
ACGGTCAAAGGCGCCATGGACTTTGTCTCTGATCGGGTCGCTCATCTTTTCAGGTTCGGAAGTGATGTTGGGGTTATGCGGCGCTGCCAGTCCCAGGACGATTTTTCCCATTGGTGACCTCCGCGATCAGTTTTTATCTCGGCCTAGCTGTTTGAAATAGACATCGGGTTTTACCCCCATGAGTGTCCCATAAGCCCACAGAAGGTAAGTGTGGGTTCCCATCCGGTAGAGACTTCCTACGTCAGGCTCCATAAGCGCCTTGAGCTCGGACTCCGCCAGATCGTATTTTTTTAAGATCTCGTTAGGGTTTTCTTTGTACTTTTCTTTAAGCTCCAAATCGTTATGAAGGTTGAAAAGAAGCTTTTGCACTTGATAGACGCTCATAGGCTGGATCCTTTTTGCAATTCTAACTCTTTTCATCGCGCCAGGAACACAGAGTCACCGCGCAAGGCCCGTCATCCCGCGTAATACGAGGGAATCGAGAAGATTTCTCCTTTGTCAGACTGTGTGAAAACTCCGTTCATGGTTCGACTGGGCTCACCACGAACGGATGTCATACAGGCCCTGCCGGCGAGCATTTCCACCTATGGAGAGGACGGGGTGGTGGCCGGCAAGGCAGAGAACCATTGACCGCGATCGGAAGGACTCGCCTCTCGGTCGCACACTAGCGACATAGTCTCTAAATAACGAACTCATTAGTAATTCTCCATTTTGTGTTCTTTGCGCTCTTTGCGGTTAATTTTTTTTCTGTCTCTTAGAACCCATATTTCTCTACGGTTGCCATGGCTGCATCGAAGGCAGGCTTGAGCTTTGTCCGGTTGCTGATCTCCCGGTAAGCATCCCGCACCGCATCGTCTCTGAATACTTCCTCGACGGCAAGCGGGCGTGCCAGCCTGCCTCTTTTGACCATCTCTTGAATGATTCTTTCGAGCGCCTGACGCTCTATGCCGCCATCCATTGGCAGCGCCCAACTGTCAACCCGATCGGGCGCTGAGGCAATGAACAGGCGCTGCTCGTCCTCGTTATGCGTGAGCTTTCTCAGCCGCGTTTCAAGGGCGTGGAGATATTCGAAGTTCTTTACATCGCGCATGAACCAGAAGGTACGAATGATGGCGCGGAAGTAAGCCTTCAGCTCTTCTCCCCGCTGTTCGATGGTTCTTCGGGGCGCGACGGTGACCTTGCCCGGACGGCGGGGGAAAACTTTATTGGGGTCGAGGATGACTGGATAACCTTCTTTTTCGAGTTGATCGGAGAAGGGCGGTGAAGACGTGATCGCATTGACTTTTCCCGAGCGCAGCATTTCGATGTGGGCCGGGTTGTTGCGGTAGCCGAATACGGGGTCATGGACCTGTTCCACCTCGGTCTCCGGGTTGACGCCGGCCGCTTTCAGCGCCTCCTCGATGAAGAATTCGACGAGGCCGCCGCCGTCGGCTGAACTCTCGCGGACGCCGATCTTGCCGCCGCGGAGTTTACTGATATCGGTGACATGTTTGGAGCCGTACCATTTGAGAAACGGCGTGTAGCGCCAGCCACCGACGATGTAGACGTCAGCGCCCTGAAGCCTCTGAGCGATGGCCGATTCCGTATCCACCGCTGTGGCGATGTCGACGCCATGCTCCTTTATTGCCAGGCCAAGCCCTTCGCGCTCCCATGGTCCCGGCAGGAGCCCGCTGCGCTCGTACTCGTAACGCGTAAGACCTTCCTCTTTGAAGAAACCCTGTTCTTCGGCGACGTAAATGGCGACCCAGTGGCCGACATGGTAATTGACATTGGCGATCAGAAGTGGCTGGTCCGAAGTGCTCATAGTGAGTCTCCTTTTCCTAACTCTTTGTTTGCAGCGCGGACAAAACTGAAGTCGTAGACGGTCTCCGGCGTGATCTCTTTTTCTACCTGAAGGACCTTTCGCTGCATGGAGATCATTCGCTCCTGGAGGTTTCGAGGTATGGTACCATCCCGGGAAAAAAGCTTGATTCCGGTTCTGTAGAGTTCGAGGCCGTCACTCTCGGAAGACTTCGTGGCTTTGGCCAGCCGGGCGACAACTTCCTTTTCATTGGCCTTGATCCAGTAAAACGTCTTTAAGGCACCACGAATGAAACGGCGGACGAAATCGGGCTTCTGAGAGATGTTTCGCTCGGTCGCTACCACTCCTGCCGAGACGAACTCGATGTGGTCGCCGTAGAAAATCAATTCGCTGAAGCCTTGTTTGCGCGCGATGATCGTTTCGGGGTGAGTCAGGACCGCCGCGTCCACTGCCCCGCTCAGTAAAGCAGCCAACCGGTTGGGCGGCGGCTCGATGGCCCGCAGCACGACGTCGCGCATGGGTTCCATGCCAAATCTCGGAAGTAGCTCGCGCGTCATCTGATCCAGAGCGGCGCCAAAACTGGAAACGGCCAACTGCTTGCCTTTTAGATCCTGAAGGCTCTTCATGTTTTTGCCGCCGAGCAGAAACCACGAGGGGCGGGTGTCAAAGGCCATGATGATCTTGAGCGGGGCGCCTCTCAAGATGGCACCGCCGCCTTGCCCGAGCATCTGGCTGTAGTCGAAGCTTCCACCGATCAGCCCCTGAATTCCCTGGAGCATTCCGGCCATGATCGGTTGTAGCTCGATACCCTCTTCTCTGTAGAAGCCTTTGTCTTTTCCGACATGATAGACGAAGCTCGTGATGTTCGGCGTTCCGGCCACATGAATCTTAGCTTCATCCAACGCGCACGAGACCCGGCTGATTCCCAAGCATACAGCGAAAGAAAAGACCAAGATCAAAGTCGGGCCACAGGTTTTTTTTTCGTTTGTCTTGAACTTCATAGAGAGTCCCTTACGAAAGAATCATCAAGCCGGGATAAATTATCGGGCGCCGAGGGCGAAGCCGTCTTTGGGTCCCAGACCGTATAGCCGGGCGGCGTTTTTCCACAGCAGTTTTTCTTTGCACGCTTCCTTGAAGCCGAGTTCGCCGACTTCCCGCGTGGCCCGCTCGAAATCGATGATCGGGAAGTCGGTGCCGAACAGGACCTTGTCTTGACCCCAGCTATTGATGAAGTTGATGAACTCGGGCTTCCAGTACTTGGGCGCATAGGCGTCCGAGCCGATGTAGACGTTTTGGTGCTTCCAGGATACCGAGATCATCTCCTCGACCCAGGGCCAGCCCGTGTGGATGCCGACGAGCTTGAGCTCGGGAAAGTCACACGCGATGGTGTCGAGGTAGATCGGGCGGCCGACGCTTTTGAGTGGCCGGTCCTTGCTATAAACCAGGCAATGTCCCACTTGCATTTGAATGGGGACGCCTAACTCGACGCATTTGGCGTAGAACGGGTAGTACTTGCGGTGGTGCGGCGGCAGCTCGAACCAGTGAGGATAGAGATGGGCGCCGACAAAGCCCAATTCTTTGATCCCATATTCCAGCTTACGCACACCCTCCATTCCCTC
>DATBLC010000366.1:0-31269 GCA_036555515.1 Binatia bacterium | reverse complement strand
CGGCGGGCATTTCCACCTATGGAGAGGACGGGGTGGTGGCCGGCAAGGCAGAGAACCATTGACCGCGATCGGAAGGGCTCGCCTCTCGGTCGCACACTAGCGACATAGTCTCTAAATAACGAACTCATTAGTAACTCCAGTGAAAAAGGGCGAATGAACGTTGACCTGTAATCCAATCAGCGTACTGAAACGACGTCTTGACAACTATCTTCCCCTGTACTATTAGCCGCCGCATAACGAGTCCATTTGTGGGCTATAGCCCGGCATCTCATAGTCGTCACACCTCGGGAGGGCAATGATGCGGAGACTTTTTCTGACGAGCATCGTTATGGGCGCTTTGCTGTTTCTAATGCCGCTTTTCGCCCAATCAGATCAAGATGGTATTGTCCGATTTGCTACCCTACCGCAGTCGAGCCCTGGGCATCCTGAGGGGATTGCCGCCGATGAAAGGCGCAACATCTACGTCGCAACGTTCAACTTTGCCGCGCAGAACTGCTGCTCGATCTATCTCTGAAGGCCGCTCCCGGAGGAAAACAGGCTCGGAGAGGGCGCTCACGTAAAAATTGATAAACACGGAGTTCGGCAAATCTCATAATTCTGCTGATGCACCCTATACGTTTCGCCTAAGCAAGGAGACGATCATGACAGTGCCAAATCTAGCAGACGTGAAAGTTATCGACGCCGACGGTCATGTGCGCGACCGCGACTCGGATATTCGCAAGTTTATGGCCGAGCCCTATTGCCGCCGGCAAGGTTCGCTTTTGCCCAACGACGTCTGGGACTCCAGCATGTTTGGCAAGCTCGGTTTGCGAGTCGACGACGTACCGACCCGGCTTCGTGACATGGACAAAGAGGGCATCGACATCTCTGTCTTGTTTCCCACCAGCGGGTTCGGTATCACGCAAACACCGGAGAGAGACTATGCAGCCGCTTACTGCCGGGGCTACAACGATTGGGTTGCCTCCGTCTGCGCCGAAAGCCCGCGTCTAAAAGCCGTGGGCCTGGTGCCCTTTCAAGACGTCGATGCCGCATGCAAGGAAATCCAACGGGCGATAACCAAGCTCGGCCTCGTGGGCATCACGGTGGGCACCTTTGGACTGAAGGAACATATTGGCCAGCCCCAGTTCTGGCCGATCTACGAAGAATTACAGAAGCTCAATGCGCCGCTGTTGATCCATAACTCGCGCCAGGGGCCGGCGGGCGAGATTCGCTTTGACACATTCTTATTCCGCCACACCATCGGGCGCCCGGTGGAAACGCTGATAGATTGCGCGGCGCTGATCTACGGCGGCGTGCCGGAAAAGTTTCCCAACTTGCGCATCGCCTTTTTGGAATGCGGTTGCGGCTGGGTTCCGTACTGGATGGACCGCATGGATGAAGAATGGGAAAAGCGCCCATCGGAGGCGCCACTATTGAAGAAACAACCGAGCGCGTATATGACTGCGGGGAATTGGTTCTATGCCACCGAGCCGGAGGAAAGCACGTTGCCTTATGTCTTGGAAAATGTCGGCGAAGATGCCATTTTATTCGCCTCTGACTATCCCCACTGGGACGGTAATTTTCCCTACATGGTATCGACAGTGCACGGCAGAACAGATATATCAGAGCATCAGAAAGCCAAGATTACGCGCGCCAACGCCATGAAACTTTACGGCTGGGCCATATAGGAAGGATCACATCGTGAAAATCAGACCCCAGGCGCTTTTTAGTCTTTGCGCACTGATCTTTTTTATCGTTTGGGTTTACTACGCCCTGGAGTGGCGCCTCCAGGCCCGGCTTTACCCTTGGGCCATCGGCTTTCCGATGGTGATCTTGGCCGCCATCCAGGTCATATTGGACTTGAAGGGATTTAAGCCCAAGGAAACCTCCGACGGCGCGCCGGTGGATTTTCAGTTTACCAAGGAGATCGACCCGGCCACAGCCAAAAAGCGGGCTATAGTGATGTTTACCTGGTTTTTCAGCTTTTTGCTTGGGGTTTGGCTTTTGGGATTCCCCATCAGCATAGTCTTAATGATGTTTTCGTACCTCAAGTTTCAATCTGGAGAGTCCTGGTTCACGTCCATATTATTAACCGTGATCGCCTTTATCTTTTTTTGGGCGCTTTTCGTAAAGCTCCTTACACTGCCCTTTCCCGACGGGCGCATCTTTGTCTGGCTGGGGCTGGAATAAAATTCACGGCGGCGTGCAGATGGCGGTAACTCGAATTGCACCCGTTCCGGCAATCCTCCATTGTTAACTCATTTTGCCACAGAGCAATCGCCGGCTTCACCCAGAATTGTAGCTGAAAATTGCGGTCGCTGGCGTGACACAAGAGAGCCAGTAATTATGCTTCAGCATCGTCCAATGTACTCAGGCGTTGAAGGTTTCGACAATGCAACACATCCCGGGATGTGGAATAGATAGGAGTGTTATGGGTACGCTAATCCTCGTCGTCCTTTTGATCGTTTCCTCCGCCTCGTCGCTCAGGGCTCAAGCCACGCCGTTTTACCAAGACAAGACCATCAGAGTTATCGTCGGCTTCACACCCGGAGGCTTTTACGACCGCTGGGCGCGACTGCTGTCTCGCTATATGCCGAAGTACATAGCGGGAAACCCCAACTTCGTGGTGCAAAACATGCCTGGGGCAAGTTCGGTGATCGCGGCCAACTATGTTTACAACGTGGCCAAAAACGACGGTCTGACCTTGCTGGTGCCGATCAATAGCTTGCATTTGGACCAAATAGTCGGCCGCAAGGAAGTCAAGTTCGACATGCGTAAATTTGAATTTATCGGCACCCAGGAAAAAGCGCCGACGATGCTCTATTTCCGAGCTGATAGCCCGTTTAAGACCATCGCGGATATTATCAAAGCCAGCGAACCGCCCAAATGCGGCTCAACGGGGACGGCCAGCACGGGCTATCTCCTCGGAAGACTCATGGATGAGGCCTTCAAGGCAAGGCTCAACACGGTGACGGGTTACCAGGGCGGCAGCGAGATCGACGTCGCCGTGGAGCGCGGGGAAATAGTTTGCCGGGGCATGGACATTCCTCCGCATTTTGGCCGTGAGCCGTTCGACACTTGGCACAAGAACGGCTTTGACCGGCACATTCTCCAAAGTGGTCCAAAGCGTGATCCGCGCATGGGCGATGCACCGACGCTATTCGAACTCATGGACCAATATAAGACTCCCGAGGTTTTGCGCAGTGTCACGCGCATCGTTTTGGCGAGCGGAGAATTTGGCCGTCCGATGGTGGCCGGCCCAGGCAATCCGCCGGATCGAGTTAAGCTGCTCAGGGAGGCTTATGCCAAGGCCATGAGAGATCCCGGCCTTATCGAAGAAGCGAAAAAGGGCAAGATGGATATGGAGTATACGCCCGGCGAAGAACTGCAAGCGTTGATGAAAGAGCTCATGAATCAGCCGCGCGATGTCGTGGAGCGAGTCAAGAAAGTACTCGTAGAATAGTAGAAACTACCGAAGTGCCCGGCGCAGAGATCGAGGCGTCGGCCAAGCAGGTTACCGCGGCATCCGCGCGAGCCGTGCAGCGAAGGAAAAATCTTTAGGGGCAAACCCCGAGAAGCTGCCGGCAAAGTTGCATCCGGGCAGCCATGCGAGATATGCTCGGTCAAAAATATCGGCGGAAGGAGAAAGCTACTGTATGATTTTAATTCTCTTCTTGGTTCTCGCGCTTGGGTGGAGTTCATCTCTGTTCGCGCAGGCGCCATTCTATCAAGGCAAAACGGTCACCATCATGGTCGCCGCCAAAGCGGGCGACGTTTACGATCTCTATCCCCGGCTCCTTGCCGAATTTCTTCCGAAGCATATCCCGGGCAGCCCAAACATTATTATTCAGAACGTCGCCGGCGCGGCCGGCCTCATCGGCACGAACCAGCTTTATAACACGGCAAAGCCGGACGGCCTGACATTAGGCGCAACCTATCCGGCGCTATATTTCGAGCAGCTCATCCAGCGGCCGGAGGCCAAATTCGACTGGAATAAGTTCATCTGGATTGGCAGCCCGGTCAGCTCGAGCAGTCTCATGTACATGCGCGCCGACGCGCCCTATAAGACCATCGAAGATGTTCGAACGGCGACGACTCCACCCAAATGCGGCGCAACCGGAGTCACATCCTCGGCGTATTATATGCCGAAACTTATGGAAGATGCCTTTGGCACCAAGTTCGATATCGTCTCGGGGTACGTTGCCGGATCTGACATCGATCTGGCAGTGGAGCGCGGCGAAGTGGTTTGCCGGGCATTTACCATCAATGCCTTTTTCGCCCGTGAGCCCTTTATCACCTGGCGCAAGAAAAATTTCGTTCGTGTCCTGTACCAGACGGGCAGCAGACCCGACTCAAGGCTCAAAGACGTCCCTTTGTTCAACGAACTTATGGATAAATATAAGACTAGCGAAAGTGTGCGGCGCCTGGCCAAGGTCGTATTGGCATCCGACGAGTTCGGCCGTCCGATAATTTTTCCCCCGGGCGTACCAGCGGACCGAGTGAAGATCATGCGCGACGCATTTAACAAAACGATCAAAGATCCCGCCTTTTTGGCGGAGGCGGAAAGGCGCCGGCTCGACATCGACCCGTCCGGCGGCGAGGAACTCGACAAAATCGCCAAAGAAGTCATGACCACCCCGCCGGATATCGTGGCGAGAGTGAAAAAATTGATAGGAAAATAAGACTGGCTATGGTGATTAGATCGGGTTACAGAGGGTGATATTACTCATGGAAAGGTCACTGCTCCACCGGTTCAAGAAGTCAAAAGTTCAAAGCGTCAAGATATTCGGACTCCTTGCCTTTTCTGTCGTTGGACTCTCGAATCCCTTGAACCTTGAACTGGCGTCTGCGCAGACTCCCTTTTACCAGGGGAAGACCGTTCGGCTGATCGTTGGCTCTACTACCGGAGGCGGATATGATTTATGGGCTCGTCTACTCGCTCAGCACTTGGGTAAGTATCTGCCAGGTAATCCCGGCTTAATTGTCCAGAATATGCCCGGGGCTGGGTCCATGGTGGCGGCCAACCACATTTACAATTTGGCCAAACCCGACGGCCTGACGTTGGGCGCGATTCTTCCCGCCCTTTATTTTGATCAGCTCGTCGGGCGCAAGGAAGTCCGATTCGACTGGGCGAAATTCACCTGGATTGGTTCTCCGGAACAAAACGTGCCGCTGCATTACATGCGCGCAGACACTCCCTACAAAACCGTAGAGGATATTCGCAACGCGAAAGAGCCGCCCCGTTGCGGCAGCTCAGGCACGGGAACCACAGGCCACTATATTCCAAGGTTGTTCGAGGAAACACTCGGCTTGAAGCACACGATAGTTGGCGGCTACCAGGGCGGCTCGGAAATCGACCTGGCCGTAGAAAAGGGCGAAGTAGTGTGCTGGTCGCCGCTGATTGCCACCTTCTTCGGTCGCGAGCCTTACATTCGCTGGTATAGGACCGGGTTTGTAAGGGTACTGATTCAAATGGGGAAAAAACGAGATCCCCGGCTCGAGAACGTGCCGACGATCTATGAGCTCATGGAACAGTATAAGACACCAGAGGCCGGCAAACGCCTGGCGCACGTAATATTGACCGCTGCTACACTCGGGCGTCCGATTGTCGCCCCTCCCGGGCTTCCGACGGAGCGCACCCAAGTGCTGCGGCAGGCTTACGTCAATACCTTAAAAGATCCGGCGCTTCTGGCTGAAGTTAAAAAACGGCGTTGGGAACTCGATCCTCTCTCAGGGCAAGAGTTAACCGACCTGGCGAAAGACGTCGTGATTCAACCGAAAAACGTCATCGACCGGATGAACTGGGTTTTGGGTCGTGAGTGATGGAGCGCAGAATGAATGCGTCGTGCGAAAGTTGGAAAGGACGACGGTTCAAAAGTCTGCGCCCGGCGGCACTGCTGGTGCCGGTGCTCATCACGCTATACGCGCTTGATCTCTTAAATTCTCGCGTCACCCACGCGCAGCAATCTTTCTACCAGGGCAAAACCATTACCATGGTGGTTTCTTCCACCGCGGGCGGCGGTTACGATCTTTGGGCGCGGCTCATGGCCCGTTACATCGTCAAGTATATCCCGGGAAACCCAGCAATCATCGTGCAAAACATGCCGGGAGCCGGAAATATCATCGGCGCCAACTATGTGTACGGCATCGCCAAACCTGATGGTTTGACTCTTGGCGCTGTCAACCCAGCGCTTTACTTCGATCAACTGGTGGGTAGGTCCGAGGTGAAGTTCGATTGGGCAAAATTTAATTGGATCGGTTCGCCGGAAAAGAACGACATCGTCCACTACATTCGCGCCGATTCACCGTCTAAAACTATCGAGGACTTACGCAACGCGAAAGAGCCGCCCAAGTGTGGCAGCACGGGAACGGGCAGCACCGGCCACTATATCCCCAGGCTCCTCGAAGAAACTCTCGGTGTAAAAACGCAAATCGTCAGCGGCTACCCGGGAGCGGCAGACATTGAACTAGCCATTGAGCGTAACGAAGTCATCTGCTGGTCACCATTGCTCGCTACCTACTTTGGCCGCGAGCCATACAGGCGCTGGCATAAATCCGGTTTTGTGCGCGTCGTGCTGCAAACCGGTGCAAAGCGCGATGCACGACTGAAGGACGCCCCCTCACTCACCGAGCTGATGCAGCAGTACAAGACTCCCGAGGCGGGCCAGCGTCTGGCAAAAGTCATCTTGACCGCAGCCACCCTTGGCCGGCCTATTGGCACGGCGCCCGGAACGCCTCCCGACCGGGTAAAGATTCTGCGTGACGCCTATGCCAAAGCCATCGCCGATCCGGATTTGGTGGGCGAAGCTGCCAAACGGGGCTGGGATGTCGATCCGTTGAAAGGAGAGGAGCTGCAAGCGTTATCAAAGGAAGTCGTTACACAGCCCAAGGAAATCATCGACCGAATGAAATGGGTGCTCGGGCGGGAATAAAGATGGTTCCAGAGGTCGAAAGTTCAAGGGTTCAAGGTTCTCGGCCTCTTCTCCGTTCTGGTCCTTGGACTGTTGAACCCATTGAGTCTTGAAGGATCCGGATTTCTTAGGCGACGCCAAAAAGAGCGGCTGGGAGATCAGACCAACCAGCGGTCAGGACTTACAGGCGCGCGCCAGGGAAGTTGTCAGCCAACCGCCGGAGGTGATCGAGTGGATAAAGAAGCTGTTTGCAAAATGATCGCTGGAAAGTGAGGCTTTCATGACACACCGGTCGGAAAAACATTGGCTTTTCCCATTCAAACGTTCACCGGTTCAAGCGTTAAAGGCTCTTTCAGTCTTCGGACTTTTAATTTTTGAACTTTTGAATCCTTTGAACCTTGAACGGGTATTCGCGCAGGCAAATTTCTACCAAGGGAAAACTATCCGTATCATTGTCGGGTACCAACCCGGCGACAATCACGATCAATGGGCGCGTACCTACGCGCGCTTCATGGGCAAACACATTCCTGGAAACCCGGAGTTTGTTGTGCAGAACATGCCCGGCGCGGGCGCGATGATCGCGGCGAATCATGTTTATAACCTGACCAAACCCGATGGGCTCACGTTGGGCGCTATCGGTGGCGCGCTGATCATGGCGCAATTAACTGGACGCAAGGAGGTCCAGTTCGACTGGCCCAAGTTCACCTGGATCGGCACGCCTGACCGCGGTGGCCATTTGCTATATATCCGCTCCGACGCGCCGTTTAAGAGCTTGGATCAATTGCGCCAGACCAGCGATCCACCCAAGTGTTCAGCCACCGGTGTGGGCAGCACTGGCTATGACCTTCCCCGTCTTCTGGAAGACGCTCTTGGGCTGAAATTTAAAGTCATAAGCGGTTATCCCGGCGGCGCCGAACAAGATCTCGCCATGGAACGCGGCGAAGTTAACTGCCGCGCCATCACAATTGAAGGGTTCTTCGGCCGCGAGCCGTTCTTGACATGGCATAAGAACGGCTTCGTCCGCATTCTGCTCCAGACCGAAGAGAAACGGCACCGGAAAATTCCTGACGTACCAACGATTTTCGAATTGATGGAGCAATACAAAATCGCCGAGCCCAAGCGCCGCCTGGTGACAACCTACCTGGGGCTCTGGGGCTTTGGCTCGCGGCCCATCGTGTCGACACCCGGGCTACCCGAAGACCGGGTCAACATTTTGCGAGAGGCCTGGACTAGAATGTTCAAAGACCCCGAGTTCAATGATGAGCTGAAAAAGCGCAAATGGGAGGCAGGGCCTATCGGCGGCACGGAGCTTGAATCCCTGGCGAAGGAAATCATCAATCAACCGCCCGATGTGACAGCTGCGCTCAAGCGCATCTTGAGCAAGTAGAAGCGTGCTGGAGTAGAGGAGTATTGGAGCGTTGAGGCCTAAACAGCATCACTCCCTTACTCCACCACTCCAGTATTCCGGGCATAAAATGGTTGACCCAAGGTTTAATATAAGATATGGAGCATGGTCCAAAGGTCGAATAGAGCTTTAGGAGTTTCATATGCTTGAAGCCTTTGTTAGTGGGTTTTGGCAAGTTCTTGCCTGGCCGGCATTTGGCTACATGCTGCTGGGGATTTTCATCGGCTTCTGGGTCGGCCTGCTTCCCGGCATCGGCGGCCTGTCGACCCTGGCGCTGATGTTGCCGTTCTCCTATACCATCAAAACACCCATCGAAGCCTTCTGCTTCCTCCTCGGCATGCTCGCCGTCACCAGCACCACCGGCGATTTGACGTCGATTCTCTTCGGTATTCCAGGAGAAGGGTCGGCCGCCGCGCTCATTTTGGACGGCTATCCCATGTCTAAGAATGGCGAGGCCGGCCGCGCCCTGGGCGCGGCGATCACAAGCTCCGTGGTGGGGTCATTGATCGGCGCCGTTTCATTAGCCATTTCAATTCCTATTATGCGTCCGCTGGTTTTGTTGTTCGGCTCACCCGAGCTGTTCATCATCGCGATCATGGGCATTACCTTTATTGGAACGCTTGCGGGAGCATCCTTGATTAAAGGACTGCTTGCCGGCGGCATCGGATTGATGCTCGCCGCCATCGGCGTCGACCCGCAAACAGGATCGTTGCGCTACACCTTCGGATCGCTTTATTTATGGGACCGGCTCGATTTAATACCGGTTGTCGTGGGTCTGTTCGCCATACCCGAAATCGTCGATCTCGCGGTGCGCGGCACGAGCATTGCGGGCGGCAAAACGGGAAAAATAACCGGTGTCATGGAAGGTGTCAAAGACACATTCCGTCACTTCTGGTTGGTCACGCGTTGCAGTTTGATCGGCGTGTACTTTGGCGTCCTGCCGGTTTTGGGCGCCAATGTGGCCCAGTGGATTTCCTACGCCCACGCGGTGCAGGGATTGAAAGACAAATCGAGAGCAGGGAAAGGCGCCATCGAAGGCCTGCTCGGCCCCGCTTGTGCGAACAACTCAACACGGGGCGGCGACCTTATCCCGACCATCGCGTTCGGCATCCCCGGCAGCGGCGCCATGGCTCTGCTACTGGGCGCCATGTTGATCGTGGGACTAAACCCCGGACCGGAAATGCTCAAATCCAAGCTCGACGTGACCTTCGCCATGGTCTGGGTGCTGATCATCGCCAATATTATCGTCGCCGGTGTTTGCTTTATGTTTTTGAATTATCTTGCTTCTGTCACGTTCATTCGTGGCTCGCTACTGATACCCTTTTTGATGTTCCTGGTTTTCATCGGTTCTTTCACCGCGAATAACGATATCAACGATAACATAGCTACTATTTTATTCGGAGTAATCGGCTACTTCATGGTCAAATTTGGCTGGCCGCGGCCGCCGCTGATACTGGGGCTTACGCTGGGTAAGATCGCCGAAAATTATTTATGGATATCCACCGCTGCTTACGGCGCCAAGTGGCTAACGTTCCCAAGCGTTATGGGCCTCATCGCGCTTACGGTCTTCACCGTCGCCTACCCAACGATCAAGGAGCGCATGGGCAAGGCCAAATACGAGCGGCCGGAAGACGCCATGTAGCAGGGAAAAGTTTCTGGTTTCTAGTTCCTATTACGGCCAAGACTAGGAGCCCCAGACTTTCTATTTTCAAATCAGCCCACTTTAAAAAACACCCCAATAAGATTCTCAAACTTCTGGGATTCGTAACACAACTTCCCTACGCGGAGCGGACACATCCGTGATCCGATCTACCTGAAACCAGAAACTCGAAACTAGGAACTGAATTCAAGCGGTTGACAGGCGAACCCTTTCGGTGGGATAAGCAATTAATCTTAACTGCACAAGGAGGCCCTCCTAATGGCTCACGATCTGGTAATTAAAAACGGCACTGTAATAGATGGCAGCGGAAGCCCAGGCTTCGAGGCCGATGTCGCCATCGACGGTGAAAAAATCACCGCCATCGGCAAAAATCCCGGCCCTGGGAAGAAAGAGATCGACGCCAAAGGACATGTCGTGGCGCCGGGATTCATCGACTCGCACACCCACATGGACGCCTTCGTCGTCCAGTATCCAAACGGCAACCCGGTGGTGAACTACGGCGTCACCAGTATAGTCATCGGCGATTGCGGCGCTTCCTGCGCGCCGGTGCCGCCCAAGCCCGAGCCGCGCAAGGTGCTGCTCGAGTATCTGCGCCGCGTGCTGGACAAGTATGTCGACGACAAGGACTGGAAGTGGAACACCTTCGGTGAATATCTCAATTACATCGAGGGCCATATCGCCGTGAACTGCCTTCCACTCATGCCCCACTCTCCGGTTCGGCTCACGGTCATGGGCGAAGCGGCCTACGAGCGCGAAGCTAAGCCAGAAGAACTCGATGCCATGAAAAAAATGGTGCGCGAAGGAATGGAACTGGGCGCCATCGGATTTTCCACCAGCCCGCGCGGCGGACCCGCGATCCACGCCGGCACGCCGAGCACCTTTGCCAATCATGACGAGATCGTCGAGCTGGCCAACGTGGCGGCGGAATACAACGGCTGCTTCCAATTCAACGGCTTTCAGATGATGCTCCAGCCCGAAAGCGGCGTTCCCGACATGCTTAAACGCATTCGCGGCCTGCAGATCGGCAATGAATTTCGCCAGCGTCCCGGACAAAAGGCCGACGCCCCAAAGGCCATTGCATACATGGAAGAGGCGCAGAAGCGCGGCCAACAACTCTTTGGTGTCGTCATTCCCTACACCCACATTCGCCGCTTCACCATCAACGACTGCTTCTTCTTGAATGGCCTGCCCACCTGGGAGGCGATCAAGAACTCCAGCGATCTAAAGAGCAAGCTCGGGGACAAAGAAATCAGAAAAAAACTCGAACAGGAACGCATCGCGGGGGCCGGAAAACCCGAATTTCCCGAATGGCACGCATGGGACCGCATAGTTTTCGAACATATCGAGAAACCGGAACTTAAAAAACTCGAAGGCAAGAACGTCGCGCAAATCGCCCGGCTCACGGAAAAGGCGGAGGTGGACGCGTTCTTCGACACCTGGCTGGAGGACGATCTCAAGTCCCAGTGCGTTTATCACGGCCTCGCCAATGCCCATCAGGATCTCCTCGCCCAGATGATTCAGTCCGAAACCAGCTTGATCGGCACCGATGTAGGCGCGCACCTCGACCGTTTCTTCTGGCACGGCGCCCCAGTCAAAGTGCTCGGCTACTGGCGCCGCGAGAAGCATCTGATGAGCCTGGAGAAAGCCGTGCACAAGCTGACCGGGTTCCCGGCTGAGAAACTCCGGCTCAACCGCGGTCTGCTGCGAGAAGGCATGCCCGCGGACGTGACTATTTTTGACGCCGACAAGATCGACGATCTGGTCAGCGAGAAGCTGCCCGCCATCATTGACGCGCAGGAAGTCAAGCGCCATCCGCCGGGGATGAAAGCCGTGGTCGTCAACGGCCAAACCGTAGTTGAAGACGGCGGTTGCAACGAGGTTTTTCCCGGCAAAGTGCGCCGCCAGCAACTGTGCGTGTAACTAGCCGTCGGATTCAAAGTAGTTTTCTTTCTGCTCGCTAAACGATCCGATCTCATCCTACCCTCTCCGTCGAGGAGAGGGATCAGGATGAGATCGGCAGTTTTCATTACGTACAAATGCCGAAAGAGAGATCCACGCCAACATGAATACATGCGCCATCGACGTGCACCATCACTACGTTCCCGAAAGTCTTTTGCAGGAAGCCAAAGTCCGCGGTAGGCACCTTGGCGTCGAGCTAACCGAGAAAGACGGGCAGCGGTCGCTTTGCTTCGCCGGCGGCCCGCCCTTCGTTCTGCACCCGGACCTTCCAGCCATCGATAAGCGGCTCAAAATGATGCAGGACTCAAAACTCGCTATGGCGGCGTTGGAAGCGCACACCGCCACCCTCGGTTACCGACTCACCGGCGAGCAGGGCGAAAACTGGTGCAACGTTTACAACGACGGTATATACGAATTGATCAAACGCCATCCCGACAAGTTCGTAGGATTGGCCTCCGTACCGCTCCAAGACCCGGCGCGCGCGGCCAAGGTCTTGGAGCGCGCCGTGCGCGATCTCAATTTCCGCGGCGGCTACATCGGCACCAACGTTAACGGCAATTACTACGGCACCGAGGAGTACGATCCATTTTGGGCGAAGGCACAAGAACTTGATGTCATGGTGGTAATGCACCCGGAAGACGTCGCCGGCGCCGACAAAATGAACCCTTACGGCTTGAAACTCATATGCGGCAATCCCGCCGACAGCGCGCTGTGCTTCGGCTTTATGACCTACAGCGGTGTATTCGACCGCTTTCCCAACTTAAAGCTCTGCATTCTCCACGGTGGTGGCTTCTTCCCCTATCATCTGGGACGATTCGACCGGGGATGGCAGGTGCGCGCGGGCGCCCGCGCGGCCAAGGCCAAGATGGCGCCCAGCGCATATCTGAAAAACATTTACTACGACAACATGATCTACCGCCTCGATACGATCAAGTATCTGATCGGCCTCGGCGGCTTGGACCACATCATGGTCGGCACAGATTATCCGTACGATTTAGGCGACTGGGACGCCGCCAAAAAAGTCGAGCAGCTGGACATTTCGGAAACCGACAAGCTGCTTTTGCTGGAGGGAAATGCCAAGCGACTCTTGCGAATCTAAGGATTTTCGCTACACAGACACGGAGTTCGCAGAGCATGGAAATTGGATTTCAAAATTCGAATTACGAATCTTCGAAATCCTCAAAATCCCAGCGGTTCTTGATCTTCGTGGTGAGTTCTGGGGTTTTAAACGTCTTGAACGTTTTGAACGACTGGCACCGGCGTGCGTCTCAGCCAGACATCCTAAACTTTACCTGGCGGTGCGGGTCGCCTTCCAGGTCCCGCCGGAGCTCAGGCTACCCGCCATGGCGTTTCCGTTCACCAGCGCGCTGTATTGCACGCCCGCGGCGGAAAAGGTGATGCGGTCGCCGTTCAGCTTGCCGCCGGTGATTGACGCGGTCTTACCGCCGGCGTTCAACGTGCCGGATATCTTTTGAAAAGTCTGCTTGAGCCTGAGTTCGCCTTGCGCGAGCCTCCAGGTTCCCTGCGCTTTCGCGGGCACGATCCACAGA
The DNA here is from genome assembly GCA_036555515.1 of Binatia bacterium. Lineage (GTDB taxonomy): Bacteria > Desulfobacterota > Binatia > UBA9968 > UBA9968 > DATACQ01. Next base: position 17,805 of record DATBLC010000366.1, on the reverse strand, counting down.
TGCGCCGTGCACCAGTTGCTGCACCCCTCGCCCACCGTCGCGCTCTCGTCCGGCTCCCAGTTTTCCATATCGAAGGTATTGGATACTATGCGCGTACCGGGCTTGAGATTGAGGATCTTGGGGCGGAGCTTTAAATTAATCTCCGGCAGCAGAAATAGAGTTAACACGGTGGCTTTGGAAAAATCGCTGGCAAACAGATCGGCCTTCGCGAAGGTGGCCTTATCGCTGACGCCCTCCTTGGCGGCATTCCGTTTGGCTAACTCCACCATGTCCGGATTATATTCGATGCCGTGCGCGCGTATCCCCCGCTTCGCCGCCGTGATCACGGTGCGCCCGTCACCCGATCCCAGATCGATGACATAATCTTTCGGCGTAGCCTTCGCCATATCGAGCATCTTGTCCACCAACGCCTGCGGCGTCGGCACCCAGACAACGTCTTTCCCCTCTTGTCCGACCTGCGGTTCATATTCCTGCTTCGTGTACTGTGCCGCGGCTGTAACAGCCGCTACGGTGAGTGAAAAAACTAGAACCGGTAATACTTGACGGAAAAATTGGCGGCCGCTCATAGACAGTCTCCCAGGAATGGAATTCGTAAAACCATTACAACTTGAGAGATTGTCACGGTGGAAAAGCGTTGTCCAGCGGCTGCTCAAAAAATGCTGTGTGCCGGTCATGCAATAATATCTCGGAGGCGCGGCGCGACGTTTTCGTTGCTCATGTTCGCCGGGCGACAATTCGACTTTGCTGCTTCCCGCCCTGAGGCTCGGGAAGGGCAAACTCGCTACCCTGACTAACGTCGAGCGGTGATTCGTGTTGGTCCTAGCATGAGCGCGAGAAACGCACACGTTGCCGCGAAACTTTACGATCCCGGTCGTCACGCCTCATTGCGAAGCCATGAGTAATCCGGGCTTGGCGGCGCGATTATGACGGATTCGACCAAGCGAATCTCGCTATCGAGTTCATTCAGAGCGTCAGGCGCGTCAGATAGATTACCCCGCCGGCTCAGCTCTTCCAGCTTTTTGGCGGCCGCACGAACCCTCCCCGCCCCCAATTGGCCGGCCGATGAGGCAATGGTACGCGCGGCTCGTGCGAGCGGTTCACAGTCCGCTCGTGCAATAGCCAACTGAGACTCTTCGAGCAATTTCGGATAAAGCTCGAGAACCGCTCGGGCAATCTCAGCGAGCAATTCCCGGTTACCCTCCATCCGGGCTAAGGCCTCCGAAAGATTAAGAACGTCCAAAGTTTCCGCTGTTACCTTCGAGGACGTGACCGAGGAATCACCGCCGGTTCTTGAGTCAATGACTGCTTTTAGCTCCTGTGGATTGACTGGTTTGGAGACGTAACCGTCGAAGCCGGCCCTGAGATACTTTTCCCGGTCTCCTTTCATAGCGTGGGCGGTTACGGCGACAATGAAAGTACGGCGCCCGGTCTCATTGGCCAGCAGACGCATCCGGCGGCAAGCCTCGATGCCGTCAATTTCGCCCATATTCACATCCATGAGCACGACGTCGTAAGGTACGAGGATAAATGCTTCCAAGGCCTCCTTACCGCTGCCGACCACGTCGGCTCGGTGGCCCATGTTTTCCAACAAGCTCGCCACCACCTTTTGATTGATGTGATTATCGTCCGCGACCAGAACTCGGACCCGATTCCGCGCTTTCATCTCAGCCACCGTATGCCGTGTGACCAGAGAACCGAAAGCCCCCGCCCCTGGGGCTTCGCCGGTCACAAAGGCAAGGCAATCAGTTAGACATGAAAAGCTGACGGGCTTGGTCAGATACGCGTCAAATCCGGCCTCCTCGGCGAGTTTAGCATCGCCGCGTATTCCCACCGAGGTCAAGAGCATGAGCTTTGGAGCGCCGGCCGTCGCATCTCGCCGGATCGTGTGGGCCAGCACTAGACGATCCATCGCGAGCAATTTAGAGTCCAAGATCAGCACATCATAGGGTTCACCGTGCGCGGCGGCGCGGCGCAGTAGTTCCAATGCCGCCGTGCCATTGTCCGCGCAGCGGCATTTGATGCCTAACGCGTCAAGGTAATGGTCAAAAACCTCGCGGTTGGTCGCGTTGCTCTCAACCACGAGAGCCCGCAAACCAGCGAGGTTGTGGCGCGGCTTGGGAACTTGCCGCGCGGCATCGCGTTGTTTCAGCAGCGGCACGGTGAACCAAAAAGTACTGCCTTTCCCGCTATCGCTCTCAACGCCTATTTCACCGCCCATAAGCGCCACGAATTTTTTGCAAATCGCGAGCCCGAGCCCGGTCCCGCCGTATTTGCGAGTGGTCGAGGCATCGGCTTGAGTGAATGGATTGAAGAGATGATCGATACTGCCTTTGGGAATACCGATACCCGTATCTGCCACTTCGAATCGCAGGTTGGCCACTGCGGGGTTCTGCTCGATAACGTTCACCCGCAAGACGACTTCTCCTTTGACGGTGAACTTGAGAGCATTGTTGACCAGATTGGAAAGAACCTGGCGCAGCCGTCCAGGGTCTCCCTTAAGCGCCGTCGGCACGTCATATCGGACGAAATTGATCAGCTCGATTTCTTTGTCCGCCGCCTGTGAGCCGAACAGTCCCGTGACTTCTTCTACCGCGGTGCGCAGATCGAAATCGATGATCTCGAGCTCCATCTTACCGGCCTCGGCTTTGGAAAAGTCCAAAATCTCGTTGATCACCGTGAGCAGAGATTCACTGGAGCGCCGGATAATTTCACAATACTCACGTTGTTTCAAAGACAGGTCGGTCTCATAAAGCAGGCCGGCCATACCGATGATCCCGGTCATGGGGGTGCGTACTTCGTGACTGATGTTAGCCAGGAAATCCGATTTGGCCTGATTGGCTGATTCCGCTTCTTCCTTGGCGCGCTGAATCGCTACTTCGGCTTGCTTGCGTCGAGTCAGATCGCCCATGACATTGGTAAATCCCAGCAGAGCGTCCGTGCCATCGCGTACGGCAGTGACGACGACGCTCGCCCAAAACCGGCTTCCGTCTTTGCGCACTCGCCAGCCCTCGCCAACCCACTGGCCCGTGGCCAGCGCCGTCTGCAAGATTTCATCTGCGGTACGACTGTCAACGTCTTCGGCTGGATTGAAACAGAAAAAATGTTTGCCTAGAATCTCCTCGGTTCTATACCCCGTAATCCGCTCCGCTCCCTGGTTCCAGCTTACGATGCGCCCTTCGTGATCTAACAATATGATCGCATGCTCCTTGACGCTGTCGATCATGGAGCGAAAATGCGCTTCATGCCGCCGTGTCCACTCCTCCGCTAGTTTGCGCTCGGAGATCTCCCGCGCTAACTCAGCGGCGGTTCTTTTTAACTTGGCCTTTTCCGCCTTTAAGTGGTCTTTAGCTACCGTCGTTTTTGTTAATCGAATCACGAGCTCTTTGAGCACCCCGGTTAGACGATGGAGCTTCTTCCCATGTCCCATGGATCTGCGGGCATTTCGCGCGCGCAAAGTGCGCCGGCGGGCGCCGTTTTGTTTCCTCTGCGATGGTTTTTTCGATCCGCGCTTCATAGCCAATGACCCGCCTCGCCTCCGCAAACCCTTCTTGCGTCGATCGTCCATAGAATCATCCATGCATGACGCGATCCTGGAAATCGGAGGTTAGGTCAAATGAAATATCGGGACTATCGTTAGTTTCTTAAACCGCTTCGAGGTATTCTTGGGAGGATAAAGGAATAAAGGAGCCAATCCGATTGACTCACAGAAATCCACTGCCGGTTGCCTCATGTTTCGCAACGCTCTAACGGCCGCCTGCGAACCGCTGGTTGCGCCGCCAAACCCATCGATGCTACACACAGCTAAGCTCGTCGCTATCAGGAGGCTTCACAATGCGCCAAAGACAGGACTATCCGACATTTTCAAACCAAGAGCTCGAAAGACGGCATCAGGCGGTGTACGGCTTGATGGAACGTGAAGACGTCGACGGGCTGCTTTTCTACGGCGCTGGCCGCTATGCGTCGGACATCTACTGGCTCAGCGATTGGCCGAGCAGCCGCGAAGCCTACCTGCTCATGCAGAGCGGCGAAGAAGCCGTGATTCTAATGCAGCTGTTCAATCATTTTCCGATGGCCAGAGTCATGTCGTGGATCAAAGACGTCCGATGGGCCGGCGCCAATACCAACAGAAGTGTCACCGAATTGATCGGCGAGCGCGGCTTGCAAACAAAGAAAATCGGCCTGGCCGGTCCTATCGGCTACCAACTCTACAACGGCCTGCGGGAAAAATATCCGAATGCAACTTTCATCGATTTGGGCGGCAAGCTGCGCTTGCTGCGGACGGTAAAAAGCGCCGAGGAAATCGAACGCATCCACTTGGCTTCGAAGCTGACCGATCAGTCCATCGCGGCGCTGGCAAACGAGTTGAAGGCCGGCCTGCGCGAGGATGAGATTCCCGCCATCATCGAGCCGGTTTATTTGAAGCAAGGCGGTTACGCCGGCATTCACTTCATGAGCAGTATGCCGATGCGCGAGCCGGATTTTCCCGTGCCGTCGCAGTTTCATTCCAATCGCAAACTGCAAAAGGGCGATTGCTTGATCACCGAGATCAGCGGCGCGTACTCCGGCTACAGCGGCCAGATTCATCGGACCTTTTCGATCGGCGAGGGGCCAACCCCGGAATGGCAAAAAATGCACGACGCAGCGATGGAAGCCTTCGAGGTATTGTCGAAGGTCATCAAAGACGGCGCGACGACGACGGAGGCTGAAGAGGCGGCTGAGATCATTCACAGGCGCGGCTACAGCACCTACGATGATCTCGTACATGGCGTTAATCAATACCCGCCGATCTTCCAAACCAAGTCGCGCAAGCGCCACGAATCGCGGGAGTTGTTTTTCCGCGAAAACATGGTCATCGTCATTCAGCCCAATCTTATGACCTACGACGAAAAGATGGGCCTGCAGTTCGGCGAAACATTGGTCGTCAGGAAAAACGGCTGCGAATCGCTAAACGCCTACCCCAGGAAATGGGTGGTGTGCAACAATTGAAGAAATAAGTCGTGCTCGCTAGATGACAGCAGCCATCGAGTGGCGGAGTAATGGCGTTTCGAAAATTGACAAGAATACGCGCATCGGTTAACTACATTCGTATCGCCACAGCGGAAATCTTGGATTGCAGATTGGGTGGCCTAGGGGCAAGCGGGCTTGCGCGCTGAGGAAACGGAATTGAGGAAGCTCGTCAGGCAGTTGCGAAAAAACTAAATTAATCGGACAAAGGATCCAATATATGGCTGTTACCGAATTGAAAAGCGCAGCTTCAGCGCCGAGCGGGTTTCAGAAATTGCTCGACGATCTGCCGCGCACCGGACCGGGAACCAGAGCCGGAGAGATGTTGCGACGCTATTGGCACCCGGTCTGCCTATCGGAGAGGCTCAAAGATATTCCCATCGCCGTGCGGATGTTGTGCGAGGATCTAGTGCTCTTTCGCGATGGTAACGGACGTCCCGGACTATTGGGCATTCGCTGTCCGCACCGGCTTGCGTCGTTGGAGTACGGCCAAGTGCGGGAAGACGGTCTTATGTGCTCCTACCACGGCTGGCGATACGACGTGAAAGGCCGCTGCATTGACACTCCTTTAGAACCCCGTGACAGCACGCTCAAACAAAATATTCGTCACCTTTGGTATCCCGTTGAAGAATGGGGCGGTATCGTCTGGACCTATATGGGACCGGAGAAAGACAATCCGCCTCCCCTGGCCAAGATCGACGTCCTCGCTCGCACCGACGGGGAAGCGCGCCTTGCCGACGGCGACATGCGCAATTACAATTATCTTAACTGGATGGAGAACTTCGCGGACATGGGACATGCCGTGATCCTCCATGCGCTCGAGGTGAGAGATCTGCCCGAGGATCTCAAGCCGTTTAGCGATCAAAGCATAAAAAATTGGGCTCCCCTGCCGCTGGAGCATGTCGAGACCGACTACGGTATGAAGACTGTGGCGGTCTTGGATACCGGCGACCCGCAGGTCAAATTCGTCAATACCTGGAGCCTCGCGATGCCGATTCACTGGCGGTTTTCCGGCGTGCGCTCCGGTTTCCCACCGGATTTCACCGACGAACGCCAAGAAGGCGGCGGGATGATACGCATCATCGATGACACCCATTTCGAGCTCATTCGCTATAATTTGTTCCGCAAAGGGAATTTTCCGGCGACCTTCGTCTTTGGACTGCCGCCGGGTCTAAGAGGAACGGTAAAGAAAAAACCCTACGACGACAGAAAATATTCAGGATGGGAGGGCGTCCCGGCTCTCGAAGACCTGGTTTTACAGGAATCTCAGGGCGAAATCCCCGATCGCAAAGCGGAACATCTCGCCACCTCGGACCGCGGCGTTATAATGATGCGGCGAATCTGGCACAAAGCCATGGAAGACGTTGCCAACGGCAAAGATCCAAAAGGGGTGTTTCGCCAACGTACAGAAATGCTCGAGGTCGACACCTATCACGGCCATATTGACGTCAGCGATCTCAAAATCGGCCCGGAGAACATGCCTTCTTCGAGCGGGGGTAGAGGACTGATCAGGGACAAAGATGGTAATCTCGTTTTCGCCTAAATTTTGAGAGTCTCCTGTCAGCCGAGGCGCAGCCCTGGCGGTGCATTTCGCCAATATCCTGACCAAGCAAGGCTTGAAGCTTTCCGACGGCTTTACAGATCGATGGTATTCGGCGCGAACAGCTGTTCCGGCTGCATCTTCCGATCGGCCAGTCCCTGCTCGTAGAGATAAGTCGAAAGCGTTTCGACGACATGGCGATTTTTTTCCAAACCGTATGGCCACGGATCATCGCCGAAAATCCGCTGCTGCTCTTCCACGGGCCCGCGGAACCATGCCAGACTTATTTTATACGGCGACAAATCCATCAGTCTTGCATAGGCGTCTTCCTTGGCGCGTTGAAACGCTTTGAATAGGCTGCGCGCGATCCAGGGATGCCTTTCCCATACGTCTTGTCGCAGCGCCACCGAGTGCATGATCGGAAAGATGCCGGTTCTTTTGAAATACTCCGCTTCGACTTTCGGCGGGTCGTCGAACAAGCGCCGAATGTGCGGCGGCGGGTTGAACAACGAGGGAAATAAACTCGGGACCATGATCGCGTCGAGCTCGCCGTCAAAAAACATCTGATCCGGCTTTCGCTCCGGCGGAATGCGCTTGATTCTGTAGCGCTCGGGCAGTTCCATTTCCATGCGCGGACGCGGCGTCCAGAGGTGCCATTCGATGTCCTCAAGCTTAACACCATAGTCATGTTGAAGCATGCCGCGCATCCACACCGTCGCCGTTTGTTGAAACTCCCCTAAGCCGACGCGTTTGCCCACGAGATCTTTGGGCTCACGTATGCCGCTTTTGGTGTTAATAAATATGTAGGAATGGCGAAAAGCTCGCGCCGGAAAAACCGGAATCGCCGTCAGCGGCTTCCCCATGGCCCGGGATGTGATATAGGACGACAATGAAATCTCGGACGCGTCGAAGTCATAGTAATTCAGCATGCGCGTCCAGATTTCCAGATGCGGCAAAACCAGCCAGTTAAGTTCGATCCCCTCCGGCCTAACTGTGCCGTCGATCAACGGATGCGTCCGGTCATAGTCGCCACAGGCGATGGTTAATTGAAGCGACACGGTCAGTCCTTTCTTCCACCACGGAGGATTGCTCAGGATGGTGATCCTGTCGAACCTGGGTAACGTTCTTTTCTTCCCGTTCCTTGGGCGCTACAAGAGTTTATCGGCCCACTTGCCTAACACTCGTTCGCGCAGCTCTCGGCTGGAGCGGGATACCGGTGGAAAGGTATCTTTCCACTCGTAGGGCCGGGTGGCGTCGATGACCGCGCGCGAGTTAAAGCCTTTGTCGTCTTTGTGAATGATCGGATCCAGCGGGCCGCTCCAACAGCGCCGTAGAATCTCAATGTCCTTTACCGGGTCCGAACGGGTACAGAGCGCCCACATCACTTCATCCAGATTGGTCGGATCGATATCGTCGTCGACGACCACGGTGTATCGCCCCAAGTAAGCCGCGGCGTGACACTCGGTGGCGATCAAACCTGCCTGGCGCGCGTGGCCCGGATAGCGCTGTTTGATTGAAACGACAAGAAACAGATAGGCCGCGCCGGCCGCCTCATGATACCAGACGCCACGCACGTCGGGCACACCGGCCGCTTCCAGATCGTCCCACACCAGCGCGGCTTTGAGCGGCGCCCGCCACTTGCGGGTGTAACCGAGAATGATTGGATTATTACGGTACATCACGTTATTAATTTTTACGATGGGCTCGGGCCTTGCCGAACTGCCGTAATATCCCGTCCACTCGCCGAAGGGTCCTTCGATTTTCTCGTTTCCCGGCACGCACTCGCCTTCGAGCACAAGCTCCGCCGTGGCGGGAATCGGCAGCCCGGTGAATTCACCTTTGAGCACCTCCACCGGTTTTTCGCGAATGCCGCCGATAAAATCGTACTCGCAGACGCCGTAAGGCACTTCGAGGGCGCCGGCGAGGAAAATTAAAGGATCGTGGCCACAGGAAATAGCAACCTTGAACGCCTCACCGCGGGCGAATGCCTTGTCGCGGTGAATGCGGCCATGCCGTCCAGGGGCGATATAAAAACCAACGGTATTTCTGTCGTGAATCATCACCCGCGCGGTACCCAGATTAGTCCAGCCTTCCTCGGGGTCGTGAGTTATATTCACGCTGCCTGTGCCGATGTATCTTCCGCCGTCCATCTCGAACCAGCGCGGCGTCGGGAAAGCCAGCAGGTCGACATGTTCGGTGCCTTGAAAATTTTCCAACACCGGACCTTCCCTAACATAGGTAGGCGGAATCTGCTTCAAATTCTTCGACCGGCGCCGCCACTCGGCGACGAACTCCATCGAGGTCAAGTTTTGCGGCATGCCGAGACAGAGCCCGAGCCGCCGGGTTGAGCCAAGGGAATTAACCAGAACGCGATGCCCTTGGGGAAATCCCTTGATCGAATCGAAGAGCACCGCCGGTGACTTGCCGCGCTCGGTCAGGATGTCCGTCACGCCGCCGATCTCTAAATCCCAATCGGCGCCTTCAATGGTTCTGAGCTCGCCCAATTCGTCCGCTTGCGTCAGCCAGGTTCTAAGGCCATCATCTTGTTTCATCGTTGCACCAAGCCATCCTTGCCGATCGTTCAAATATTTCAACCCGTCGCTTTCCGCTGCCCATCGGCATAAAGTTTTACTCCTCTCCGCGGTGGTTTTCTTGACATCACGCCTGACGCAGTGTTATGGCAGAATTGCTTTTGATCGTTATCAGGAGTTTGTCACGTTTTGCAATTGCCTTTGCCGGGAGGTCCAGCCGTGAGCGACAAGCAAAAGGAAGCCACCTCGGCCATTATCGAACAACTCGCCAAGAGTGGCATCAAATTGGTCGCCAGCCTCCCCGACGATTGGATCGCCGACCTCATCCGCACGGTGGAAAAGGACGACCGCTTCAAGCACGTGCCGGTCAATCGGGAGGAGTCCGCCATCGGCCTTTGTTCCGGTGCCTTTTTCGGCGGGATTCCCGCTATGGCTTTGATGGGTGCCTCCGGCCTCATGACCTGCGTTTACGCGCTCACTAAAATAAATTATACCTATCACATTCCGATGTTTATCTTCACAACCTTGAGAGGAGTCTTCGGCGATCCGCGGCCCCACCATATCTCGAACGGCCTTTACCTGACTCGTCTCATGGACTCCATCAGTTTGCCCTACCTGCTGGTGGAAGAGAAAAAAACCATCGCACGCATCCCAGAGGCATTCAAGCACTCCCAAGTGATGAATCGCCCGGTTGTGGTCGCGTTCACCGAAGCGGTATTGCGTGGCGAATCGTAGGAGGAAAATTTGAATCTCAAGGAATGCTTTCACTATTTCGCGAGCCGACAGGAAGAGGGAGTCGTGATCACTTCCGCCGGCGTGACCTCGGGCACATGGTGGCGCACCACCCACGATATGGACCGCGTATTTTATCTAGGAGCGTCGATGAGCATGATTTCCATGTTCGGCGCCGGCATAGCAATGGGCGCGCCCAAGCTCCCGGTGTGGGTCTTCATGGGCGACGGAGCTTTCGTCATGAATCCCGGCATGCTCATGGTCGAGCGCGATCTCGATCTGCCGAACCTGAAGCATTTCCTGGTTTCCAATCGGGTTTATAATGCCACCGGCGCCGTTTCCCTCCCCAATAGCCGCCGCAATGACTATGCAGCCATCGCCCGGGCAGTCGGCATTGAGCGGGTTTTTTCCATCGATTCCATGGACGCGCTCAAGGCCGAGTTTGACAAGATCGTCTCGCAACCCGGCCACACCTTCACCGTGCTCGAGATCGAGCCGCTTGCGGAAAAACCAGGCGGCGTCCCCATCGACGACGTGGAGTCGAAAATCCGCTTTGGTCGCTACATCGAGAAGACAGCAGGCATCAAGATCTTTCGCCACCCGGCAACTGAACCGATTGCGCGTTGAGTGATTGAACGTTTCCTTAGAGTCCTTTTTGCGCTTCGCGGAGTAATCGCAAATCCAATACGCGCGAAAGCGGCGTTTCTTCTTTCAGCGCCATACGATCGGTTTCGCGTTTGAGCGCATCGCGAATCCCTTTTTCGTCCATACCGCCGTCCCTGGAAAACGCCGGCAGCATCGACCTGTAAAGCTCGTCTGCCGAGGCTGCATCCACGCTCCATTCTTTCGCGATAAATTGCACCACCTCTGCGGGCCGCTGCTGAATAAAGCGCAGGCTTTTGATCGTAGCGGTTAGCATTCGTCTCACCATCTCCGGCCGTTCGCGGACCATTTTATCCGAGGTGCCGATGCCCGATAACGATTGTTCGACGTAATCGCCGAAGTATGCCAGCGTGCGATATCCCATTTGCTTTGCCATCGCGTTAAAAGGCGGCGAAAGCACACCAGCGTCGACGGTGCCCGCCTTCATAGCCGTCAGGATATTTGACGTCGTGCCGGTTCCGAACAAGGCCACCTCTTTGTCCGGCGCCAAGCCATTTTTTCTCAAGAGAAAGCGCGCCAGCGTGTCGGTGGATGAGCCAATAGCTGTAATGCCGATGATTTTCCCTTTGAGCTCAGGCATCGATTTGATCTCGGGCTTCGCCATCAACCAAAACGAAGGCTTGATGGTAAGAAAACCCACGACCTTAACCGGCAAGCCGCGGGCGGCTCCCGCCATGACCTGTGTTTGCGCACCTGAGAAATCGATATCCCCCGTTGTAAGCGCCGTTACCTGAATGGTCGATGCCACCAGAACCATTTGTAACTCCAAGCCTTCGACTTGAAAGATACCTTTGTCCCGCCCCAACGTGACAGGAAGATAATTTAGACTTTTCGCGGGATAGGCAAAACGAACGTGGTCGGCCGCGACCGCGAGATCTACGCTTACGAGCCAAACGATCGGCAGTATCAGCACTGTCAATTTTCGTGCCATCGACACAATCCTCACATATACAAACCATAATAACGAAACGGCTCGACCATCGGCGAATTCTTATCAATCCTTTGGTTGTCGATAGGCTTCGGCCGCTTCAATGATCGATTTTGCAATGGCGCCGTATGCGCCGCAGCGGCAGATGTTGCCGCTGAGCCATTCGGCGATTTGCGCGCGGGTTGGAGCCGGATTCTCCAACAAGAGGGCCTTCGCGGCCATGATTTGTCCCGGCGTACAGTAACCGCATTGGGCGCCGATGTTGCGCACGAACGCTTCTTGCAATGGATCAAGCTTGTCTTGCTGAGCAACGCCTTCGATAGTCAGCACCGCTTTTCCGTGCGCTTCAAAAACCAGATAGTTGCACGAACTCACCGGCCGATTATCAACCAGCACCGTGCAGGCGCCACAAACTTCGGATTCGCAGGAGCGCTTGGTGCCAGTAAGGCCCAGGCGCACGCGGAGAAATTCGAGCAGCGTTTCTTCTACCGGCACTTCGCCGGACCACGGCGTGCCGTTGACCGAAAGGGAAACGTGCAAAGAAGACAGCGCATTCATGATAGTGAATTTAATTCGGCGCCATTGCCCCGCGCCGCTCGCTCCAGCGCATCGCCGAGCATGACCGAAGTCATATAAAGCTTGTAATCAGCACTTCCCAGCAAATCACTCACCGGTTTCAACAGCTCGCGCAGATAATTCTTTTGCTCCGCGAATAAATTTCGTGCCTCGCTTACGGTCGCTCCGGTGGCTTTCGTTTCCAGCTCCGCCAGCCGGAGCGGCTTCGGTCCAGCGCAGCCGACGGCCAATCTACACTCGGCGATTGCCCCGTCGGTCATGGTTACGGCGGCGGCGATTCCCAGAGTCGGCCGCTGATAGCGATGCACGCGCAGATAAGCACTGTTCATGCCGCCGGGGAACGGCGGAATTTCCACCTCGGTCAAAATCTCATTCGGCCTCAGCGCCGTCGCGTACATGTCGTGGAAAAACTGATCTAACGGAATCTGTCGCTCGCCCTTGTAATTGGCCACTTTTACCGATGCGTTGTGCACGAGCAGAACCGTGCCGGGATCAGAGTGGGGATCGCTGAAACAGAGATTGCCGCCCAGGGTGCCCTGGTTGCGCACGCGGGCGTTAGCCACCTGCGATTCGGCGTCGGCGAACGCCGGCGCGTGGTGGCGTACCACCAGATCGTCGGCCAGCGCCTGGTGGGTCATGCACGCACCGATGCGTAAACCGTTATCGGTGGTGCTAAGTTGATGCAGTTCGCCAATCTTCTTGATATCGATCAGGACTTCGACTTCAAGAAGTTTTTGGCGCAGCAGGAGCAGCAACTCCGCGCCGCCGGCATAAACCTTCGCCCGCTCGCCAAAGTCACCGAGCGCCTGAGACGCCTCGGCAACGGTTGTCGGTTGTACTAGTTGTAATGATGGCAACATGAATGCCGGTCCCAGGATCGAATCGATCCAATGCTATAACTTTCCCAGCGCTCGCAGAATTTTTTCCGGCGTAATCGGCAGCGAGCGAACCCGCGCGCCCAGAGCGTCGTAAATCGCGTTGCCGATGGCCGGCCCAACCGTCACTATCGAAGTTTGGGCCATCCCTTTCGAACCAAACGGTCCAGGACCGTCGCCCTTTTCGAGCATCGAGGAATGGAAATTTTCCGGGATATCCTTCATAAGCGGCAGCCGATATTGAAACGGATCGCCGTTTTGGAACTGGCCATCCTGGTAAATGGTTTCTTCGAACAGGGCGTGGCCAAAACCCATAACGGCGCCGCCATCGGCCTGCGCTTTGGCGGAGGGATAATGGATTGCTTTGCCGGCATCGGCGATCACCGCGTAGCGCAAAATGCGCAACTCGCCGGTATCGCGATTGACCTCGAGGTCGATGGCGGCGCCACTGGGCGCCCAGTGATCCATGCCGCTAAACGCCGATTCTTTCACCATTGGCGGCACATTGTGATAGCCGACGCACTTCAGCGCGACGTTGCCGCCCAACGACCTGATAATTTCACTGATGGAAAAACTTGTTTCACCCCAGCACAGCCGTCCTTCGACAATCTGCCACTCTTCCACTTTGCCGCCTTTCACCTGTGCCGCCAGGGTGAACAGTTCTCGCTTTATCTGGTTGCAGGCGTTGTGCACCGCATTGCCCATCTGCATCGTGGTGCGCTGCGCGCTTACGCCCGCGAAGGGCAACTGCACGGCGGTGTCGGGAGGGCGCACGCTAATCTGGCCTTGCGGGATATTGAGGGTCCGCGATGCTACGACGCTGAACAAGTTATGCGTTCCCTGGCCGATCTCCGGCGCATTATGTTGAATCGTCAACCGGCCGCGGGCATCCATTGTCACCATCGCATAAGCCCGGCCCCCGCCTTGCGAACCATGGCGCAGGCTGAGCGCCATGCCGTGCCCGCGCACCCACGCTGTGCCGCTGGCGGTAGATCCGGACGGCGCGAGATTCGACTGGCCGTCCCAACCAATAGCCTCGATCGCCTGCGCCATCAGATCGAGGTAATCGGTGTCCATGCGCGGCGTGCCTTTGCAGACAAAATCGCCGCGCAGCAGGACATTTTTCTTGCGGAATTCGTAGGGGTCGATGCCCATCTGGCGTGCCACGCTATCTACGGTGCATTCGATTCCCCAGGTGGTTTGAATCTTGCCCGTCGCCCGGGTGTGGCCGGCGGGAACCTTGTTGGTGTAGACGCAGCGGCCTTTGATACGTAGATGCGGGATGCGGTAACAACCCCACGCCGAAATCACCGAGTTATGCACCGCGGTGGCGCCACCGGTGGTGTAGGCGCCGGTGTCGACGATGAGATCGACATCCAACGCGACTAACGTTCCGTCGGATTTCACGCCGACCTTGGCTTTGAATACCTCGGCATGACGCGCGTTTTGCCGGAAACTATGTTCAGCCGAGGGGACTAGACGCACCGGCCGGCCAATCTTGCGGGCGAGAAACACGGCCGCAAAGATCGAGGGCGTGGGAATTTTGGCGCCGAAGCCGCCGCCGATAAAGGGCACACGCACGCGCACTTTATCCGGTTCGAGACCAAGGAAATGCGCGAACTCGGCGGCATCGCGCATGGGCGAACTGGTCGGCAACCAGATATTGACTTCACCGTTCACGTACTGAGCCAGGCAGCCACCCACGGGTTCCATCGGATAATGGAACATCGACGGCGAAGCGTAGCTTTCTTCAAAGACATGGTCCGCCTGGCGAAAGCCTTCGTCGATGTCACCCCAGGCCAGACTATCTTCGGCCAAAAGATTCGTGCCGCGCTCCTCGTGCAAAACCGGCGCGCCATCGGCCAGGGCGTCAACGGCATCAAAGACCGGCGTGAGGGGCTGGTACTCGACGTGCATCTTCTCCAGCGCCCGCTCGGCCGTGCGCAGGTCCTCAGCCACAACCACGGCCACCAGATCGCCATCGAATCGCACTTTGTCGATGGCGACGAAGTCCTGATCGTCGATGGTTTTCAGATGCTCATGGGGCGCGAGTTTGAGCCGCGGATCTATGCCATCGAGATGTTCCCGATCCACCACGCCCAATACCCCCGGCATATTTAGCGCCTCGGCAGCATCGATGCTCAAGATTCGCGCGTGAGAGTAAGGGCTGAGAAGCGTCGCGCCGTAGGCAGTCGCGGGCAGGTCGGGCATATCTTCAATGTAGTGCGCCTGGCCGGTGACTTTTTCTCGAAGATCGATTCTTGGCGCTCCCTCGCCGTGATCAATGCTTTCAGGTTTTGGACTTTCGATTTTTGCTTCCAATACCGAACTCCCTTAAATCCTTCGACTGTTCATTCTAACAACCATTCACCGGCAACCCATTATGTTTTCGTCATGCCGTTTCGAACCAACTCGGGCGTTAACGGTACGCCTTGCAGTCTAATTCCGGTGGCGGCGTAAACCGCGTTGCCAATCGCGGGGGCGACAGCGAGAATGCCGCCTTCACCCATACCCTTGGCGCCGTACGGCCCCGGTCCGCCGCCGCCTTCCATGATGAACGTGGTAAAAATATCCGGCAGATCGGTGAACCGCGGCAACCGATAGTCCACCAGGCTGCCGTTGACGAGCTGGCCGTCTCGATAAGCGAGGTCTTCAAACAGCGCCTGCCCAAGTCCGAAGATCGCCGCGCCTTCGTCCTGAGCATGGCATTGCAACGGATTGATCATCTTGCCCGCGTCGGTAAGCGACACATAGCGGAGAACTTTGACCTCGCCGGTGTCGGCGTCCACTTCAACTTCGGCTGCGCCGAAGCCGATCTCCCAAAAGGGCGAGGGCGAACCCAGCGGGATGTTTCCATCTTTGGGAACCTTGAAAAATCCGCGGCCCCATATCTCCCCTTCCGTGTCCTGGAAATGACGCTGCATGATCTCGCGGAAACTCAATCTCTGCTCCCCGCAAATGGCCATACCATTTTCCAGGCGAATCTGCTGTTCGTCGGCCCGGAACACCGACGCGGCCGCGCGGATGAATTGCGTACGCGCGTCGCGCGCCGCTTGCAACACCGCTCGTCCCATGACGGAGGTCGCGCTGCTCGCGTTGGTACCCTTGTCGAAGGGCGTGTAATGCGTGTCTAAAGCCGCCACCCGAACTTTGTCCGTCGGCACCGACAATTCTTCAGCCACTACTTGAAGAAATGCCGTGCGCATGCCTTGGCCGACTTCCACGGAGCCTGTGGATAGCAGCACGCTGCCGTCGTTGAAGATTTTTACCGCCGCGTTGGCGGGTTTATTAGTGCCACCGCCGTCTTTCATCGCGGTGGCGAGACCGATGCCTCTCTTCTTGGTTCCGGCGGCAGGGCGATTTTTTTCGCGCGAGTTCCAGCCAATCGCATCCGCTACTTGCTTGAGGCCGGCCTTGAGATCGCAGTCAACCGGAGTGTCGCCCTCGGAAAAACTTTCGCCCTTCTCCAGCAGATTCTTCATGCGGAGCTCGTAGGGATCCATGCCAAGACGGTGTGCTATCATATCGATATGCGTCTCGTAGGCAAACGCCACTTGAGGACCGCCGAAGCCGCGGAACGCTCCGGCGGGGACCGTGTTAGTATAGACCGAATAAGCATCCGTCAGCACGCTCGGCACCCGATAGGGGCCATGGGCACGGTAACCCGCTTTCTCGGTAACCGATGGGCCGGAGTTGGCGTAAGCGCCGCCGTTTAGATAGACTTCACAGTGGCGCGCGACAAAAGCGCCATCTTTCTTTACTCCGGTTTTTACGGTCATCTTGGCGCGCGGTTGGCAAATTGTCGTGAACGTTTCGTCGGCGCCGAAGGCGAGACGCACCGGCCGCCCGCACATGCGCGATAGGCATGCGGCAATGCCTTCGGTTTTGATCCCGCTCTTGGCGCCATAACCGCCGCCAACGTACGGGACGATGACGCGCACCGCGCTGAACGGCAGGCCGAAGACCCGGGCCAGTTCCTGGCGTACCGGGAACGGACTTTGGGTCGCCGACCACACGGTCAAGATTTCACTATCGAAATGCGCCACGCAAACATGGGGCTCCATGGGATAGTGCTGGGCGCTGGGAAACGAGAAAGTGTCTTCGAAGACATGATCTGCATTGCGAAACCCCTGCTCAACGTCGCCCCGCTCGTGGCGAAAATGAAAACATATATTGCTGTTGTCATGAACGATGTGGGCGCCGCCCCGGCCATAGCCGGGATCCTTACGGCCTTCGAGGGTTTCATGCACCAGCGGGGCGCCTTCTTTTAGCGCGTCTTCCACAGTGAAAACCGCGCGAAGCTCGTCGTATTCTACGTCGATCAGCTTGATTGCCTCTTCGGCGATGCTGTTATCGGTAGCAGCGACGGCGGCGACCATGTCGCCAGCGTAGCGCACTTTATCTGTCGCTAGGACTTGCTGGTCGCGCACATACGCGCCAAAAGAATTCGCGACGACGTTCAAGTTGTCGCGCGTAACAACCGCCAGTACGCCCGGCAACGCGCGGGCGTTGCTCGTGTCGATGCGGCGAATCCGCGCATGCGCAAGCGGGCTGCGCAGGACTTTGGCGTAGGCCATTCCCGGCATACGGAGATCGCCGGCGTATATCGCCTGGCCTGACACCTTTTCCGCGCCGTCAATGCGGCGAATATTACGGCCGATTACCGACATCATCGTAGTTGTCCCCGCCGAACATAATCAGCATCGCAGCGCGCGCCACAGGCCCGGCAGTACCGGAACGGGCCCGGTCGACGGCTGCCGCCGTTGACAATTCATTCGCGCTTCGGCTAAGTCCTTTTAGTAGGACGTTCCACATTGTCGAGAAAGGAAGCGAACCGTGGCTGAACATATCAAAATGTCGGAGCAGGAAGCAAAGCAAAAATCCGAAGCGATCAGAAGAATTATCCTCGATACCTATGAAAAGGAAGTCAAGCCCTCACCGTTCTTCACCGATTTG
>DATBLC010000365.1:0-3384 GCA_036555515.1 Binatia bacterium | reverse complement strand
CGAGAAGGCACGATTGATGCGGTCTTTGACGAAGGATTGGTGCTTTGGTTCGAAGCCGCGTTGGCCTCAGGCATGAAACCGATGACACTGGACGATCACGCGTTCAAGTATCTGGTCGACGAGCTGGGCTGGCGCAAATACCAAATCCGGCCCGGGCGTTACAAAGGCCTCGAGGAAAGCCATACCTGCATCGATTACAGCGGCTGGCCGATTTACACCCGCGCCTCACTGCCTGACGATGACGCCTACAAGATCTGCGACGCCATCAATGCGCGCAAAGACCAGATCTATTGGGAAGACTCCTACACCGGCGTCGGCCAGCTCGGTGAAAATACCGACGCCACCCCGCGCGACGTGCCGCTTCATCCGGGCGCGGAGAAGTGGTACCGCGAGCACGGGTTTAAGGTGTAAAGAGGGGAGAACCATTTTTGGTCATGGGCAGCCGATCTAAATCGCGGGGAAAACCCGGTGCCGCCGCCAAGAAGCTCATCCAGTTGATGCGGAGGCTGCCTAAACACCGCGGGCGAAAAACCAACGTCTCCGAGCGCGTCAAAGAGACCCTCTACCGCTCCGGCACGAAGCAGCGCTGAAGATAAGCCAAGGACCGTTCTCTTCTTTCGCTTATTAACCTACCCAGATTACATCCATGCCGAGTTGGTTCGTCGTATCTCGCTGACGGCCGTCACCTGTGACGAATGGAATTTTCACCGAAGTCGCCGCTGAAACGCCATCGATGAAGCGACATGAAGAGCATCCAATGTTCTCAACGGCAAGGCTCCCTGAATGACCTCTTCGGCCCGGCTTAGGATCGAGCCGGTAACCTCGACTAATTCCCATCGTACCCATTCGCTCTGAATCCTGCTCAAGAGCGTCCCGAATTCTTCTTTCGATACGTCACCGGTGCGTTTTTTCCGTCCGAGCGCGGATAACAGTTCGACCGGGGTGATCGCCGATGACAAAAATTCGTATCGGCGAAGCAAAGAGCGAACCTGGGCCGAGCCTCGCTCCCTAACATAACGCTTCACCAAGGCGCTCGTATCGAAATAAGCAAAACTCACCGCTCGTCGCGCTCCTCGCTGATAATCTGCGACAGCGGCTTGCCTTTGACGCGAATTGGCTTCCAGCTCGGGGCCGGCATGGGGCCGCGTTTAGAAGGCGCCCTGAGCAAACCTTCCGTCTCCAACCGGCGAATCTTCTCTTCGAGGGTCTCTTCGCGCGCAATCGGCTTTATCACCGCGATGGGCTTTCCCCGCTCCGTTAAAACCACCTCCTTACCCGACTTAACGGCTTTAATCGCCTTCGAGAACCGCTGATTGGCTTCCCGTAATCCCATCCGCATATAGACTCCGCAATAGTGTAGTAATGTCACTACGTATATTATCCTCTCAAGCCGCAGTCGTCGATCAATCGAGTACGGTCAGGCCGATGGTTCCAATTTGCCAGTCAGGAAGGACGGAGTAACAATCGGAAAGAAACGGCTATCCGCTTTATTCGATTTGCAGCGACTTCATCAGGCGCAGGAAGTATTTGGTCTCAAGCCCCAGCAGCCGGGCCGCCGCGGCGCGGTTGCCGTCGGTCTTGCGCAATGCCTTGAGCACCAATTCTTTACGCGCAGCATTGACGCCCTGGCGGTACGATAGATTCTCCGCGAGCGGCAGCAGCGCATCACCGGCGAGGCGCACCGGTAGGTCCGTCGCGGCGATTTCAGTTCCCGACCCAAGCACGACCGCGTGCTCAATGGCGTTCGCTAACTCCCGCACATTGCCCGGCCAATCATAGGCCATCATCCGCGCCTGCGCCTCCTCGCTTATCTTGGTGACGCTATGGCCAGCAGCGATCGAGAACTTGCGCAGGAAAAATTCTGCCAATGTCGGTATATCCTCCTTGCGCTCTCTCAACGGCGGCGGCGTGATCGCCACGACGTTCAAGCGATGATAGAGATCATCCCGGAACGTCTCATTCTTCACGGCTGCGGCGATATCACGGTTGGTCGCCGCGATGATGCGGACATCATCAATTTGACCAACACTCCGACCATCAGCGAGCTCACCCCTTCTTGGTCGCCGGACGCAAAAAAACTCGTAGTGAAAACGATGGTAAACAATAATGTCTCAATTCCATACGATGTAGAAATTCTTACGTTAGGGACCGACTGCGGCGAAAATGGTTCACCCGTTTGCGAGGTCACCGCCAGGCAAAGCCTTGTTCAACAAGTTCAGGAATCACCGCTCATAAACGGTCGTCCCATAATGAATACCTCGTGGGCGAACAACGGAAACAAGGTCGCCGTCAGTGCTCTTATGCCGCCGGACCAAAACATGGATATTTGGGTGATTGAATTTGATTTTGATAGTTCAGGATCCGTAAGCAATGTAATCACCAAGAACATAACTGAAACAAACACCGTAAATCCACCCGATCGTCGAGAAACTCTCCCGACTTGGTCTCCTGTCGATTCGCAGATCATGTACACGGGATGGGATTATCTTTGCCAGCCCCAATCGAACAAGAAACGCGGCTACAACCTTCTAGTTCGAAATGTTCCGCCACCCACAGAAGGTTGCCCTGAGACAATGATCGTTGAAGGAAGCGGCTATCCAGGGGCTTCTTCTCCAAACTGGTGGCGAGGTCCTGATTCCGTTTCACCTTAGAGCCGGCGAAGCGTTTACCATCTCTCATTTCTCACTCCTACCCGTTGGATTAGTCACAACTCCGCTTACGGGCCAAGAGAATTCCCCGTACGCCCTCCGCCCGTAACGCAACTGGAGTCCCGGATGATCGCGATAACGATTCCAAATTGGCGGAGGGGCGGGATACGAACGTGCGGTCCCTTACGGGACGCCGGTTTCCAAGTTCAAACGGGCTCTCTGCCGAATCTTCAAGCAGAATGATATTTACCGTAAGTCAGCGCTTTACGTGTGGATCTACACTCTGCCGGTTATTTCCCCTATTTCTTAATTCGAGTTGTGTGTAGTTGTGCCTACGAAGCGGAGCTGGAACGCTCGCCTTGCGGCGCCCCATCCAGCGACCGCCCCTTGCAGAGAATAATAACCCGGTAGGCGATCACGACGAAGTTATTCTGTCGGCCGTTAGCATTTTGGATGACAAAGCTTTTCACCGCTTTTAGCCGCAGCTACTACGTTGCTTTACAGAAGATCGTCTAGAATCAAGACTTCTAGTCCCGGCACCTTTCGGAAATCCGGGTCATTAGATAAGAAACCCGTGGCGTCGACATTTACAGAAGTCGCTGCTTGTATTGCGTCGGGCGTCCTCAAATTGTATTCGGCCCGTAATCGCGCCCCCATATCGGCAATTTCAAGCGTCGGCGCAAGCCATTCCAAATGAGGATAGGTGGAAAACAGCGCGTAGAATCTATTGACCCGA
>DATBLC010000364.1:0-12510 GCA_036555515.1 Binatia bacterium | reverse complement strand
GCCACCACCCCGTCCTCTCCATAGGTGGAAATGCCCGCCGGCAGGGCGTGAAAACAACCTTTGCGCTCCTGTGCCCGCGCTCTCCAGGTCTCACCCCTCGGTCGCTGTTTGGTTACTCAATTGTGGACTCCTTAATAAGTCGAAGAAACGTGGCTGGGCTTGGCTCATGGTTCGACTTTTGCTCACCATCCTGAGCCGTTGTCGAAGGACCACGCTGAGTTTAGCGAAGGGCAAAGGACAGAGGAGAACGGATGCAATCGATCGGATTGATAGGCCTGGGCAACGCAGGTAAACCCATGGCTCAGCGGATACTGGCCAAGGGCTATGGGCTAACGGTTTTCGACATTAGTCGGGGCGCGATCGAAGCCGTGGTCAAACTGGGCGGGCGCGGAGCTGAGTCGGCGCTTGACGCGGTTGGGGATGTGACAATCACCCTTCTCCCGTCTTCGGTCGAAGTTCGCCAGGCCGTATTCGGCGCAGGCGGGGTATTCGAGGCCATGAGGCCGGGGAAAACGCTTATCGATCTGAGCGGCACCGATCCGGACTGTGCCCGGCAAATCCAGGCGCGCTTCAAGGAAAGACAAGCCGCTTTCCTCGGCGGCACGATTCACGCCGGCGGCGCGCCGGCGGTAACGATTCCGAAGGGAATGTTCTCCATCGTGATCGGCGGCAGGAAGTCCGATATCGAGCCGGCGGTTCGAATCCTGAACGACTTGGCGCAAACGATCATCTGCCTGCCCGAGCCGTGGATGCCTAAAGCATTTAAGATTGCGGTCATCTTGTATGCCACGACAAACAACATTATCAGCGCGGAGATCTGCTCCTGGCTGGCGGCGCAGGGCGCCGACGCCAAATTGTTTCTGAAACTACTGCAAACCACCGGGTCGGCGGCGTCGGCTCTGCGCATGCAAGAATTTATGAAGCGCAACAACGATTACGGCGGCGCGCTCAGTAACAGCTATAAAGACTTTCGTCAGGCACTGGAGGTCGCAGCCAAGTTGGGAATTCCCATGCCCTTGGCGTCGATGGCGAATCAAATTCAAGAAATGGCGCGTGCCAGCGGCTTGAGCAGATTGAATAGTCCGGCGGCGATGGGCAAGCTCTACGAATTGCTCGCGGGCTTCGATTTAGCAGGCGCGTCCCTCGCGGAGACGAAAAGTGCGCCCGCGGCACGAGAGCCGCAAATTGTCTATTTGGCCGAAGACGGCCAGTCGCCTGACTGATGCAAGCGTCTTGGCAATTGTTACATGAGGCCAACATCGAACCACGGACGGAGGGCTCGCTCCCTCGAATGTCAACTTACTTAGGACGTTCGTATTAGCTTAAAGGGTCGCGCGCCAAATGAAATCCAAAAGATACAATTCCGGAATTCAGCGTGCCAAGGGGTTCCTGGAAATCGCCGCGGGCCTCTATGATACTTCTCTGTCATGGCGATCCAGAAGAGCCGCCGAAGGGGTTCTGCAAACCGACTCGCGGCTCGGCAGGCGGCTGAGACTCTCGCTCAACGCCAACGAGCCCAACAACAGAGACATCTCCCTATCGTTCGCTACCGGAAGTTTTCGCGAGATTTTGGCCGTGAGCGCCGGAGAGATTTCCCTGACCTGGGTCAATCCGTCAGTGCTGTTGACCATGGCGTATCGGGGCAAAGGCCCATTCAAAAAACCATTGCCGCTGCGGGCGATTGCGGTTTTTCCATCCTATGACGTCATGGGCTTCGCCGTGCATAATTCCACGGGGATAACCTCACTGGAACAGATTAAGAAAGAGCGCATCCCGCTGCGGCTTTCCACCGGCAATATTCCGCGCAGCGCGCTGGCGGCGAGCGCCACCATGTTTACCGTGGGCGCCGTGTTGGGCGCCGCGGGTTTTTCACTCGATGATATTCCCAAATGGGGCGGCAGAATACATTCGGCGCCAAGGCCGAGTGACCCGAGCCGGCGTAGCGCGATCGAAAGCTGCGCCATCAATGCGGTGTTTGACGAAGGCATAAAGAGCTGGGCGCACACCGCGCTGGTAAATGGATTTCGTTTTTTGCCCATCGAAGGAGCGGTGCTCAGAGAGATGCGCGCCCTCGGATTTCGTCCGAGGCTGATGGCGGGGGCCAAGTTTCGGGGGCCGCGCAAAGACGTCCCAACCTTGGATTTTAGCGGCTGGCCGATGATCGTGCACGCGGATATGCCGGAAAAAGTCGCCTATGCGCTCTGCGAGGCGATTGAAAGCCGGCGACGAATGATCCCGACGGACAACTATAAACCGCTTAGGATCGCCCAGCTTTGCGCCAACGACGCTGAGGCGCCGTATGATGCGCCGCTCCATGCCGGCGCGAAGCGTTTTTACCGCGAGCGCGGTTATCTCAAATGACCTACTTGTTGAGAAGTTCAAAAGTAAGTAGTCATCTGTGCCATTTTGCGAAGCTATGATTTTGGTGATAAGCCCCCAGTTAGGTTGGTGGGTGAAAATGCTTACCACGGCTGTGGACTTAATGCCCGACGCGCATGTTCAGGCAAATTCCCCACCTTTAACTTTGAACGGTAAGAGCCGTGGATCATGGGAGGCAAGCTAACGTGAAATATAATTGTATTTCAGCAGATTCCCATCTGGAAATTCGACCGGATCGGTACGCCAAGCGGGTGGCGGCTCAGTTTAGGGACCGCGCCCCCAAGGTGATCACTCTCGAAGACGGCACCTTGGCGGTGCTACAGGAAGGCCAGCCGCTGGAGCGTTTAATCTCAAATATTTCTTGTGGCTTGCCCTATGAAGAGCGGCGGCCATTCGATCCGCTGCCGGGGGAAAACTACGAATCTTCGCCGGGCACCGGCTCGCCGGAGCAGCGCTTGCGGGAACAAGAGAAAGACGGCGTCGATGCCGAAGTGCTCTTTGCCGGCAATGTTGGGCCGGGCTTCTGGCGCGGCATCCAAAATGACGATGCTTACAAGGCCGTTGTGCGGGCATATAACGATTGGCTTGCGGAGGAATATTGCTCGTTCTCGCCGGAACGGCTGATCGGCGTCGGCGTGATTCCGATCACCAACATCGACGACGCGGTGACGGAACTGGAACATTGCCAGAAGATCGGCCTCAAGGCCGTGGCTATCGATAATTTTCCGGCGGGTCATCGCTATCCGACGCCGCAAGACGACCGTTTCTGGGCGGCGGTTGTCGATCTCGGCATGGCATTAACCATCCACGTTGAGTTCGGCTTCCCGCGCCGTAGCCGTGGACCGCAGGCGGTGGCGGTCGCCGCGCCGTCGTTTAAGTATCCCAAGGCCACCGATCCCGAACACCATGTGCCGGACGTCATTGAACGCTTCAATAAATACGGCTTTCGCGGCAGCAAACAGATCGTACAGATGATTTGGGCCGGCGTCTTCGAGCGCTTTAACAAGCTCAATATCTATGTCGCTGAGGTGCAGATCGGCTGGGTGCCCAACTGGATGGATCAGATGGATAACGAGTATGGCCGGCAGCGATTTTGGGCCGAGCGCGTGCTCGGCCTGCCGCGTTTGAAGTGCATGCCCAGCGAATACGCGCGGCAGAATGTTTTCTGGGGCTTCAATCGCAATCCGGTGGGCGTCCGCATAGCGCGCCAAGAACTGGGTGTCGATAAAGTCATGTGGGCCAGCGACTTTCCGCATCTTGAATCCGACTGGCCCAACTCGAGAAAAGTTCTCAGTGAAAACTTTGCCGGCGTGCCGGAAGATGAACGATGGAAAATGACGGTCGGCAACGCGGTCAAGTACTTCAGGCTCTCCGATCGTTAGTTCGGGAAGGAATAGTGATGGCACTTGATCAAGTAACCGAGTTGAAAGCGCTGGACGCGGAATTGGCGAAAGACTCGATGAAGGGCTTATGGGTGCGCGAAGAGCGCATGAACCGCAAGCCAGCCCCGTTTGGCAGGGCGCATCTTTGGAAGTGGGACAAAATCCGCGCCGGATTAGAAGCCGCGGGCAGGCTGGTGACGACGAATTACAAGGGCGCGCGCCGCGCCATCACCTTGGTGCATCCGAGCCTCGATGAGGGGACCAGCTTTACTTTGGGCTACGCCGTCCAACTGGTGAAAGCCGGCGAGTCGGTTTACTCGCACCGCCACACCAACGCGGCCATGCGTTTCGTTATCGACGGCGGTTCCGGAGTCTACACCATCACCGACGGTGAAAAATGCGTCATGGAGCGCGGCGACCTGGTGATTCAGCCGACCTGGGGCTGGCACAATCACATCAACGAAACCGACCGCGACGCCGTCTGGATCGACTGCCTCGACTCCGGCCTCATGCGCATGTTGCGAACTACCTTTCAGGAGCCACATCCGGCGGAAGACGTGAGGCTCTACAATAGTCCGGTGGACACTACGCTGCGCAATCCCGGTCTGCTGGCGCCTCCCGGACAGCCGCTGAAGTCGTTGGTTTATAAATGGCCGGGAACCCGGCGCGCCTTGAACGAGATGTTACCTGGGAGCGAAAGCCCCTTTGACGGTAAATGTCTAGAGTACCGGAACCCGGTCACCGGCGGATCGACGTTTCCGACTTTTTCCTGTTGGATACAGTTGCTGGACGTTAATAAACTAACCGAGGAACACCGCCATACCTCGAACCAGCTTTACTATGCGGTGGAGGGGAACGGTGTAACCGAAGTCGAAGGCGAAACGCTCGAGTGGCAGGCCGGGGACTTTTTCGTGGTGCCCAATTGGAGCTGGCACAGGCACAAGAATGCGTCCGCAAGCGAGCCGGCGATTCTATTTTCCACCACCGACCGACCGCTGCACGAGGCCATCGGCGTTTATCGCGAGGAGAGCCGCCGATTGAAATTCTAAGGATGAACGAAGAAGAGCGCGCCTATAATCTTGAAGACTTCGCGGCCGCCGCACCGTCGTCAACGAATCCCGGCGAGACCATGGCCGCGAAGGTCGGTGTAAGCGCGCCGGAGTTTGAAGCCTTCACGCTGGACGGCGCAACCGTCCGCCTCAGCGATTTTCGCGGCCGGCGTCACGCCGTCATGATGACCGGCGCGGTGACGAGTCCCATGTGCGCCTTCGAGGCGCCGGCGTTCAATCAGTTGCAAAAGGATTTCAGCGCCCGCGGCGTGGCGTTTTTATTGCTCTACACCCGGGAGTCCCATCCGGCGGAAAATTACCTAGCCCATGGGTCGCTCGAACAGAAAATTGCGTACGCGCGCGACCTGCAACGTTTGGAGAGAGTCGAATTTCCCATCATCGTCGATCATCTCGATGGTAGAATTCACCGCGCCTACGGGGTTTGGCCCAACGCGCTTTTCGTTATTCATAAAGACGGCCGGCTCATGTTCCGCAGCAACATGGCCAATCACGGCGAACTGCGCCAATATTTAGAAGACTTGCTGGCGGCTGAAAAAGCGGCGGCCGATGGCAAAGTGCTGCATCTGCAATATTCGGAGCGCGTTGTCCCGCACGAGGCGGACCAGGCCACCCACCGGCGCGTCTACGAGCGCGCCGGAGCGAAAGCTTTCGAAGACTACTGGGCCAAACGGCCGCAAAACCGAAACCGCTGGCCGTAACGTCGTTGAACTGACTTATGAAAAAATCGGTTCAAGGTTCAATGTTCAAGGTCGGGTAGTGGGAAGACGTTGAACGTTGAACTTTGAACCGCACACGCAATGTGCTCCTCGGTAACTGGATGCCTACTTACTTTTGAACTTCTTAATGAGATGCTCAGGATGAAATGCAGACTCCTTTGCTTCGGCCTGCTCTGGGCAACCGCCGCGCTCGCGGCGCAATGCGCTTTTGCCGCCGGTCAGGAGCTCGAACGAGTGCGCGTCGGTTATTCAGTGGGTGGCTTGATTCCCTTCCCGCTCGTCGTTGCCCGCCAGAACAAGATATTCGAGCAAATGGCTCTCGACGTCGAGCTGATCAATATACCTCCGACGATAGCGGTTACCGCATTGATATCGGGCGACATTCAATACGTTGCTTTCGCCGGCACTACCCTCGCCGCGGCGGTGCGCGGCTTGCCGGTCAAGAACGTCATGGTCTATAACGACCGGCCGCTATTCTCGTTGATGTCGAAACCGGAGATTCGCTCGTTGAAAGAGCTTAAGGGCAAAGTTTTGGGCGTCGCCACGCTGACGTCCGGTGAATCTTTTTTGTCTAGGCGATTGCTCAAAGATGCCGGCGTCGACGCCGACAAGGAAATGGTCCTGCGAGTTATTGGCAATACCCCCGACCGGTTGGTCGCGTTGCGCACCGGCGTCGTCGATGCCACGACGTTGACGGTTCCCGCGGATATTCAGGCGGAAAAGATGGGTCTTCGGCGTCTCGCCTTCATGGGAGAACGACTCGAGAGCATCAGTGGCGGGCTCGGCGTGTCCGACCGCTGGCTTGAGCAGCGCCCGGATCAAATTAAGAAAATGATCACGGCGATTTTTCGCGCTATGGCATACACTCGGACGCACCGGGGGGAATCCATCGGGCTCATTGCCGCTAGATGGAAGCTGGACCGCGACGTTGCGGAGCGAGCTTTCGATCTGATGCTAAAGACCTGGTCCGATAATGGTCTTGCGACAGACCATGCGGTACAGGAGGGCATCGAGGAGAGCTTGAAACTCTTGTCCGGCAAGCAACGCGTACCGGTAGCTCAGGTGGTGGACTTCAGTCTGGCGCGCGAAGCGTATCGCGAGTTGAAAGGAAAATAAGTCCCGAATCTTCCGAAATTGTCAATTGCTTATGAGCGAAAACGAATTTTTCTTAAAGCCCACGCGCATGCGCACGCATCCGCACACGACGCGCTCGCGTTTGATGCTCGAAGTCGCCGCCGCGCTCGTCGACCGGCGCGACTGGCCCTATCTCCAGGCGCGCGTGAGCCTGCGCGAGCAGGGCGCGGAACAATGGCCCCTCACATTGTTCGCCAGCGATAGTCCCGCGACTATTCATGAAGTCGCCGCCAAGAAAGTCCAGTTTGCCATTATCAACCCCGGCATGATGCTCAAGCTCGCCGATCTGGGCAGCGCGCCGTTCAATGAACCATTGGCGCTGCGCATCATCGCAGTGCTGCCGTCGCGCGACCAGATGGTGTTCGCAGTGAAGTCCGACACCGGTTTGCATTCCTTTTCAGAAATTCGCCAGCGCCGCTTCCCGCTCAAAGTGTCGCTGCGCGGCCAGCCGGATCACTCGCTGCATATTATCGTCGATCACGTGCTTGCCGCGGCGGGGTTTAGCTTGAAGGACATCGTTTCGTGGGGCGGAGAAGTCAGATACGACGCGGGCATGGCCTACGGCAACAATCGCATCGGCGCGGTGCACCGCGGCGAGATTCACGCGATCTTCGACGAGGGCGCCAGCACCTGGGGCAATATGGCGCTTGAGTTAGGCATGAACTTTTTGCCGCTGGAAGAAGAACTGCTCGAGCGATTGGAAGCCGCCGGTCTCAGGCGCGCCGGGATCGAGAAAAAGGATTTCCCCAAACTCGCCGCCGACGTGCCGAGCCTCGACTTTAGCGGTTGGCCGATCTACACCCACCAAGACACTGCCGATTCCCTGGTAGCCGATTTTTGCAGCGCGCTGGAAGCGAGCAAAGATCGCATACCCTGGGCCGAGGAAGGTCCGCTGCCGTTGGCTCGTATGGTGCGCGACACTCCCGAAGGCCGCCTGGAGGTGCCCTTACACCCGGCCGCTGAGCGCTTTTGGCGCCAACGCGGATATCTCGATTAGCGCAGATTATTTGCGCACGCTAAAGGGGCAGTAGAACTCTTGACATGACTCTGGTCCGGCGTTAAAAAATTAATGAGTCCTGGGTCTCCAACTCAGGGCCCGTAGAGCGGAGACGGAGTGCACACGTCGGAAACTCTACCGATCAGGGAGGTAGTCGATGAGAGGAGAAGATAGTCCACCGGGCTACTCTGGCCCGCCGACCGCGGGCACGGGCACTTCGATCGCGACTGTCGTTGAGCATCGGGCTGCCTGAATCAAGTTCTCGATCAACGCACCTGACTCGGTGCCGGCTCAAAAGCAAAAGAGCCAAGAAAGGAAGAACTTCACCAACGCAGTCTCGACACACAGCCGTAAAGCATTGATCGAAGACAGCGCCGTGAACTTCGCCGGTAAGCGGGCAATAGCGGGAAAAGTGGAAAGTTAAGCGACGCCATAGCGTCGGAAACGGGCATCCTAACCTAGGTAGGGATGCCCGTTTTTTTTGGCCAATCGGAAAAAACCCGCCGAGGAGATTGCCAAGGGAATAACTTTGCCGCAGAGTATCGCGCCCGGCAATGCCGCAACCCATCGAATGTTTAACCCGGATTCCGCAGTTGCGCGTGACATGAAGCGCGAGGCGCAACCCTTCCGTAGCAAAGTCTCAGCCGAAGGCTGATCCGCCTGTGGCGGAGATCCCGTCTGCCTTTGAGCAGACATCGAGCAGCGGTGCTTCGACGGAACGTTAGTTAGAGCTCGTAACAACGAAGTGCGAAAGCGCAAAATGACTTTGAAATTTTACGGTTGGACGCCTTCGCTACTCCAGGGTTCCACCTCGCTTGCCGTCTCCTCAGTCGGAATCCGGGTTTAAGCCGAGAGCGCGGCTTTCGTATCGACAAGCTTGCCGAGCCGGGCGTCGGGGTCGGCCAAGGTAATGACGAGTCGAAGCGGATCAGCGCCGGTGTTGCAGTAGCCGTGCGGCGTGCCCGGTGGGACAACGAGGCTCATATCGGCGCAAACCGGAATGGTTTCTGAACCCAGAGTGGCGATTCCCTCGCCGGAAATGAATGTCAAAACCTCTTCTACGGTGTGAGTATGCAGAGGTACGACCTCGCCGGGTTCATGGCATGTGACCCAGACTGAAAGCGAAGAAGCACCCACGTCGCGGTTTACTACCATCGACAGTGATAGCTCCCCGGAGGCGGAGCGGATGATCGGACGATCACGATGATAGACAACGGGCATATTGACCTCCTTGGAAAGATTCTCGGCGGCAACGTTCATACTGATCAAGCCGTCCGGCTCTAACCGCAACGGGACACCGGTGCGGCGAGGATTCCACCGGGCGCGGTTTTCTGTACGTTAAGCTATAACCTTTTATCTCTAACGGCCGGTAGTAATCAAGCCTGGGATTTGATCGCCGAAGGAGCGATGGGAGGATAAAACTGTCCTGAGCCTGGTGAAGGAACTGTTGGACTAAACCGCGGTACAACTCCTCGGTAAAAACTAGGCGGATAGTACAGTAACGGTACCATTGTTGGTTGACTTGACGCCCAAAAAGTAGCCCAGGAAGCTACCAACGCAAGTAAACAAACAGATATTATCACCCGCGCAGCAGCTTACCGAAACCTTCGATCGGCGGTTTCATGCCAAGCACTTGCAATACCCACCACAGAGATGCCGCGGTGCTGGAGACAACCGGCTTCCCTGTGTCGTCTTCCAGTTCCTGCACGTAGGCGACCGAGCGCCAGCGACCTTGGATCAATAGGCTATCGGCGTCGGGATGCTCGCGAAACAGTTCGCGGGCGACTTTGTAGGACGCGTAGTCCGGGAGTTTGGCTTGATCCACCGGCTTGGAAACTTCCAGGCCTTTGATGGCGAGGACTTCCACGCCGCCGTCTTCGTAATATTTTTTTACCGCCTGGTTGATGGTTTCTTTGTAGGCGGTGGCAATCACCGTGGTTCGGGCCCTCAGATGCTTGAGCGCTGCTACCGTCGCGCTCATCGCGGTGCTGACGGGCAAACCTACTTGCTTGGATAGTTTGCTGACCACTTGTTGTTCCGCAGCGTAGCCGCGCTGGGTGCCCAACGTGATCCCGCCCATGAGAATCGCGTCGCATTCTTCGGCCTTGAATACACCCAGCCCGGCGCCGAGGGCTTGGATGGCTCTATTGAATTCTTCGGTGGTGTGGGCTTGAACGTTCAAGCCCGACGAAACGATGGTGAAGCCTCTCGGCAGGATGAGATCCCAGTCCGAGGGCGTTTCAAAAACCGATGGTGACAGATAGCCGATGCGCGCTTTCCAACCCGACACTTGAAGCTCCTTTCGACATAGCAGCATTAATTGGCTATTGTTCGGTCTTTTAGCGCAAGCGTAGGGCGATGGGAAGGGCAAACCGCAGCGCCGATAGTGCGCTCTGACTTATTCATCGAACTTCTGAACCAGGACGCCGTGCAAATCCGGAATGACGTTTGAATCGCGTGACGAATATCTGAGACACGACATTGGTTTAGCCTTGCATTAACTCACGGCACTTATAGAATACCTCGGTCCTTTTGACGGAAACCTCAGTCGGTTCGTCAAATAGGTCAGAGGGTGGACATATTCATGGCAGCACATAGTTCCATAACTTACGATGAAACCCGACTTGGAATCAGCGCGCGCTGGCGTTTGCCGGCCCGGTTCGCGTTTTTGCCGACCTTGCATAGACTTGGCGGCGCGCTTGTCATTGCGTTGGTTGTTACCGATACGGCGCTGGCCGAGGAGCCGGTATTCAACCGCCGGGCCACGGCAACCGCGCAGATTCTGGCGGGAATCGCGCCCAGTTCGACCGACCCCGCCATCGACCGGCTGGTTAAGCTGGACGCTTTTGCCGAGCACCAAAAATGGATGACGACGCAATGGAGCCGGGTGAAAGGGCAGCTTGGCGCCATGGAGCACTGGCGCAGAGAGGAAGTTAAAGTCGGCAGCGCGGCGCGCAAAACGATGCTCTATCCGTTCAGCGGCCCGGACTTCGTGAATGCCTATGCGCTGTTTCCGGATCATCCGCGCTACATTTTTTTCAGTTTGGAACGGCCCGGCGGATTGCCCGACCTGGAGTCGGTGACTACCGTGCAATTCGGCAGACTCCTTGAGGATGTGCGCAGCGCGTTTCGCGACATTTTTGAGCGCAACTATTTCATTACCGACTATATGAACAAACAGTTGGGCACGCCCTGGATTCGCGGCACGGTGCCAGTCATGGCTACGATGATGGCGCTTATGGACCGGCGCATCGTCAGGATTGAGCCCATCGATCTGTTTCCCGAGCTGACGCGCGCCTATGACATGCCCGATGCCAAGCGACCGCGCCGGATCATGCGCGCCGTGCGCATCCACTTCACCGGCGCCCGCGGCGGCGCAGCGCAGTGGCTTTATTATTTTTCTGTGGACGCCACGGATAAAGCGCTGGAGTTTTACCCGGGCTTTCTCGATTGGGTCAAGCAGAATCGTCCGACCTCAGTCTTGTTGAAATCCGCGTCCTATTTGCTGCATGACTCTCAATTCGAGAAAACCCGTGAGGCGATTCTCGCCGGCGCCGATTACGTGGTTCAGGACGACACCGGATTGCCTTATCGATGCCTGAATCAACCGCCGTGGCAGGTGAAGCTCTACGGGCGCTATAACCGGCCGATCAAGGCGCTGCGTTACGGTTACCAGGCGGATCTTGAAGGCGCCTATGAATCAAAGGGCGATTTACCCGAGCTCCCGTTCCCGTTCGGATATCATTGGCGCGGCAAAATGTCCGGCCTTTTGATCGCAACCCGTTAGCCGGTGCGAGCCGTGCCGGCGCAATTCGCCTTGGGATTTTGCTGCTGCTGCTAGACAGCACGAGCATGGCCAGCGCTCCTGACAATCTCGCGCGGCGTACTTTCCAGACCAGCGACGGTGTGCTTTTGTCCTTTCTCGAAACCGGCCGCGCACATTCGGCGCCTGGCCGGCCAGCCATCGCATTGATTCCCGGCTGGTGTATGCCGGCGAGTTTGTGGCGCCGCCAACTGGAAGCCTTCGGTAGCCGTCATCACGCTCTCGCTTTCGACCCGCGCGGGCAAGGTCACTCGCAAATACCGCGATCGGGTTACACTGCCGAACGCCGTGCCCGCGATATTCACGAATTCTTGCAATTGCTGGACAAAGTTTTGCTAGTCGGCTGGTCGCTGGGCGCCATCGAGTCTCTTCAATATGTCCATATTCACGGCGCGGAACGCTTGGCGGGGATGGTGCTTGTCGATAGCTCCGTCGGCGAAGATCCCGCGCCGCCGCCCAGTGGCTCGTTTACCAGGCGGCTGCGCGGCGAGCGGGATAAAATGCTCAGGGAATTCGCCCGCGCCATTTTCGCCAAGCCGCGACCAGCAGGGGAAATCGATGAGCTGGTGCGCGGCGCGAAACGCATGACGCTCAACGACAGCCTCGCGCTCTTGTCCTATCCCTATGAACGCGCACACTGGAAGCGTATAGTGCGCGGTTTCGATAAGCCGCTCCTTTACGCGGTAACGCCGCAATTCCAAGCGCAGGCGCAAAATTTAAAGAAAAAGCGGCCCGAAACTCGCATCGAGATTTTTCCCGAAGCAGGACACGCCCTATTTGCCGACGAGCCGGAGCGCTTCAACGCGCTGATCGAAGAATTCGCGGCAGCTCTGCCCCGGCCCTGATCTGTGGGTTTCGCGTCTACAGCTTTTAAGGAGTCCACAATTGAGTAACCAAACAGCGACCGAGGGGTGAGACCTGGAGAGCGCGGGCACAGGAGCGCAAAGGTTGTTTTCAGGCCCTGCCGGCGGGCATTTCCACCTATGGAGAGGACGGGGTGGTGGCCGGC
>DATBLC010000363.1:0-53092 GCA_036555515.1 Binatia bacterium | reverse complement strand
CACAGGAGCGCAAAGGTTGTTTTCAGGCCCTGCCGGCGGGCATTTCCACCTAT
This sequence comes from Binatia bacterium, assembly GCA_036555515.1. Lineage (GTDB taxonomy): Bacteria > Desulfobacterota > Binatia > UBA9968 > UBA9968 > DATACQ01. The sequence continues at coordinate 53,039 of DATBLC010000363.1, read as the reverse complement.
GGAGAGGACGGGGTGGTGGCCGGCAAGGCAGAGAACCGTTGACCGCGATCGGAAGGGCTCGCCTCTCGGTCGCACACTAGCGACATAGACTCTAAATAACGAACGCATTAGTAATTGCCGAGGATTGAACGAAAACTACAGAAGCGCTAAAAGCGAACATGCCCAAGATTGGCTTGAGTCAAATATGATGACGTACCCGAAAACAAAATGGAGGAGCCATGAGCCGATTGCCGCCTGTCAACCGTGATGCGCTGGCGCCGGACGATCAAGCGGTCTGGGACCGCATCGCCGCGGTCCGTACTGGAGTGCGTGGACCCTTCGGAGTATTGATGCATCTGCCAACTCTCGCCGACCGCGTAGCGGCTCTGGAGGACTACTTTCGTTTCAACGCCGCGCTGCCGGCGCTCGACCGTGAGCTCGTGATCATGGCCACCGCGCGCGAAATGGGGGCGCGCTACCCCTGGGCACGGCACGAGGCTAGAGGACGTGAGGTGGGCACGAGAACGGAGGCGATCGAAGCGGTGCGCGCCAACGGCGCGCTGGAGCAACTGAAGGCGCGCGAGCGCCTGCTCGTGGAAATTGTCCGCGCGCTACTGCGCACGAGGGCTTTGCCGGACGAGTTATATGAGCGCGGGCTGGCTGAACTGGGTCGCCAACAGCTAATCGAGACGGTCGCGCTTGCGGGACATTACAGCTTGATCGGGTTGATTGTGAATGGCTTCGCTGTCGCTCCACCCGACAATAATCCGACATTCTGAGGCGCCTAAGCAAGGCGAAATAACCGGTTATGCTTGTCCCGCTTTTTGTCTCGGAAGATAGCGGACAAAATCTCAGCTATTTCGGGTTTGGCAGACATTAAAAACGGCGACCAATACCTCGGGAGGGCATTCGATGACGAAGCAAAAATTCTTGGAACGAAAAAATCAGCTAGCGAGGTGAAGGGTGGTAATAAAAGGCAAGGTCCTGCGCCTGCCGGACAGGGTCAGTGGCGATATCATTCTCCCTGCCGCTTATGCGCGGCTACCCGTCAAGATCATGCTTGAGCATGTGTTGGAGGGTTTGAGTCCCGAACTGCCCAAAAAAGTAGCCATGAGTCAAATCATCGTCGCTGGCGACGGCTTCGGTTGTGGAACCGGCCGGGAGTCCAGCGCCACGGTGCTGAAGGAGGCCGGGATACGGGCTATTGTTGCCAAATCGTTTGGTCGTCTGTTTTTCCGCAACGCCATTAATAGAGGAATCCTACTTATCGAGGCTGCGTTGTCAGTTGATTCGGAAGCCGTTCGGGATGGTGATGAGCTGACCATCGATCTTGACTGCCGGGAGATTCGCTTTCGCACCAGCCAATGTAATTTCCTGGCGCCACCGCAGATTATCCGTGAAATCATCATGGCCGGAGGCTTGATCAATTATGGAAAGCTTTTGTTATCGGGTGAGATGACGGGCGGTTCCGTTTAAGGTAACAACCATGAGGGAGACTTTCGCAGAAAAAATTTTGGCCAAGAAGACCGGCCAGTCTCGAGTAGTTCCAGGACAGATAATCGAAGTTAGCCCGGACTTATCCTACTCGCATGACTACGCGGTTCTTGTCATAAAAGCGTTCAACGATATGGGGGCCAGCAAAGTTTGGGACCCGTCGAAGATCGCTATTTGCCTTGATCACGGGATCCCCGCTAACAGCGCTAGGGAAGCAAACGATCACAAAGTAGCACGGCGCTTTGCGGAACAACAAGGTATTACGCGTTTTTACGATGCCGGCGTTGGCATAGTCCACCAGGTGATGGTGGAAAAGGGGCTCGTGCTTCCGGGAACCATCGTAGTCGGCTCGGATTCTCACACGACTTCTTGTGGCGTGATGGGAGCCTTTGCCACCGGAATAGGTGAAAGCGATACGGCCTTCCTCTGGGCAACGGGGCGACTTTGGCTTCGGGTTCCCGCCAGCGTGAAAGTTACCGTGACGGGTATTTTGCATCCGGGCGTTTACGCGAAGGACGTAGTTCTTGAATTGCTGAGACAAGTCAAGGGGGATGGCCTCATCTATAAGTCTATAGAATTCAGCGGAGAGTTGATTGAAAACTTACCGGTTTCGCAGCGATTCGTCTTCTGCAACATGACCTGCGAGCTGGGCGGAAAGTGCGGCGTCATCGCTTGCGATCGGACCACTCAGGAATATCTCAAAAATCGAGGCGCTGTTTCTTACGAGCCGATTTATCCCGATCCCGACGCAAACTATGAACAAGAAATCGCCATTGAGGCATCGGCTGTGTCGCCCATGATCGCTCTTCCAGGCGATGTCGATAGAGGAGTCCCGATCGAAAAGGCCGCGGGCACCAAGATCGATCAAGCATTTCTCGGTTCATGCACCAACGCTCGAGCGGATGATCTTGAGGTGGCGGCAACAATTCTGCGGGGCAGAAAAGTTCATCCTAAGGTCCGCCTATTGGTTGTTCCCGCTTCCGCACAGGAAGGATTGGAAGCCATGCGCAGGGGCTACATGGAAATTTTTCAGGAAGCCGGCGCGATAATCTTGCCGAGCGGCTGTGCGGTCTGTCATGGAGGGCACCAGGGAGTTCTCGCGGACGGAGACAAATGTATCTCATCGTCAAACCGTAACTTCACGGGTCGCATGGGAAACCCGAAGGCGGAGATTTTCCTGGCGAGCCCGGCCGCGGTCGCCGCTGCGGCTGTTGCAGGCGAAATTACCGATCCGCGCGAGTTCTTGACCTGATGAAATGCCGTTTTCAACCCGTGGAGCGCCGCCAAAATAATCTGGGTTCGATCCAAGGAAAGCCAAACCACCCGCTACGATTTCGCCGCAACGTTGGCATTGTCGCAGCTGTTAAACATCATGAAAGGATCAACAAAATGTCCAACAGAGTTTTTAGAAATTCTCCTATGGGTTTGCCTCACTGGACGGCAGTTTTCGTTCTTCTCTCGTTTGCGGTCGGCGCCCGTGCGCAATTCGCCCATGGCGCCGCACCTTTCTACGAGGGGAAAGCGATCCGAATCATAGTTGGGACCGCGCCGGGAGGTGGGTACGATACTTACACTCGCCTTATCGCCCGCCATTTCAGCAAGTATATTCCCGGCAACCCGACCATCGTCGTCGACAACATGCCCGGCGCTGGGGGATTGGTTTGCGCAAACCATCTCTTCAAAGTAGCCAAGCCCGACGGTCTTACCATCGGCCATTTCGTCGGTGGACAATTCCTCCAGCAGCTCCTCGGCAAGCCAGGCATTGAGTTCGATGCGCTCAGGTTCGAATACATCGGGGTGCCTGCTCAGGACAATTTTGTCTTCGGCGTAGCCAAGACGACGGGCATTGCAGGCGTAGAGCAATGGTTGGCAGCCAAGACAGCGGTTAAATTTGGCGCCATCGCAGCCGGTGACGGTACCTATGATACCCCCAAGGTCGTCGAGATCGCTCTGGGCCTACCGATCCAGGTAGTATCCGGGTATAAGGGCACCGCGCCGATTCGCTTGGCATTCAACAGTGGCGAGGTCGGCGGCCTGAGTAATTCGTGGCAATCGTTTAGGGCAACCTGGAGGAAAGAACTCGAGACGGGCGAGCTGATGATTGTGCTTCAGCTCAGCGCGAAGCCCCACCCGGACCTTCCCAAGGTGTCTTTGGCGATGAATCTGGCTAAAACCGACGAGGCGCGAAAACTGATTCAGGCAGTGACTCAAGCCCACGGCGCCGCAGTGCGTCCCTATGTCTTACCGCCGGGCACACCTAAGGAGCGGGTGGAGATCCTCCGTAAGGCGTTTATCGAGACCGTCAAGGATCCGGAACTGCTCAAGGAAGCCGCCAAGGCCAATCTCGAAATCAATCCGGGATCAGGCGAAGAGCTGGAGCGAAATGTCAAAGAGCTGCTCCGTCTCGATCCCTCTCTGGTCGCACGACTTAAAGATATTCTAAAGTGATCCGTTGATCGTTCGACTCGACTTGAAAGATGTTTATCGCTGAAGATCTTTAGACCCAGTACAAGCAGGAAGAAAGATGGCTGGTTCAACGTTTGTTTTTAACAATCCCAGGGTCGAGCGCATTGTTTCCGGCCGAGGATCGATTGGCGAAGTGGCCCACGAGGTCGAGAGAGTCGGCGGCACACGCGCTATGGTCGTGATCTCGCCGTCGGTCGCCAAGACCTTCTTGCTCGATCGCATCAAGGTGGGCCTCGGAGCGAAGTGGGTCGCAATTTTCGACCAGGTCAAGCCGCATTCGCCGACGGACTCCATTGAAAAAGCAGCCGAGAGCGCGCGCGACGCGCGCATCGATGTGCTCGTGAGTGTGGGTGGAGGCAGCGCCATCGATACCGCAAAGGGCGTCGCGGCCTTGCTTGCCGAAGGTGGCTCGCTGCCGCGCTTCGGCGTTCGCTTCACGCCGCCGAACAAGAAGGAAGTCCCGCTCATGCCCGCTCCGAAGCTACCGCAGATCGCGATTCCGACGACTCTTTCGGGTGGAGAGTACAGCTATTCGGCGGGCATCAGCGAAGGCGGAAGGAAGTATATTGTCGCCGATCCCAAGCTTGCTCCGCGCACGGTTCTCCTAGATCCAGAGGCGGCAGCCACCGCCCCCGCCAGGTTGCTCGCCGCCTCAGGCATGAACGCGCTAGCGCACTGCGTGGAGGCGGTGTACTCGACCGAAACCCAGCCACTCACCGAAGCCTACTGTTTTACGAGTATCGGGCTGATCGTCCGGTTCTTGCCGCGAGCAGTAAAGAATTCCCAGGATCTTGAAGCGTTAAGTTACGTTCAAGTGGCAGCCTGTCTTTCCGGCATGGGAGTTTACAGCGCGTGGACCGGTATTCATCACGCCATTGTTCACGTCGTCGGCGGCCGCTACAAAGCGCCCCATGCTGAAATCCATGCCCTCATGCTGCCCTACGCAATGCGTTGGAACCTCGATGTCACGATTGGAGCGCATGCGCGTATGGCGCGCGAGATCGGCATCGGAGGCGCCGACGACAACGTTCTGGCCGCGGCGGTTCCTGAATATGTTTTCGCGATGAACCAGCGCATGGGACTGCCGCTCAAGCTGCGCGACTTGGGCGTGCCACGCGATGGCTTGAAACAGCTCGCCATCGACGCCTTAGCTGACTACAGCATCCACACCAATCCCAAGCCGGTGCGCAACCCGGAGCAGGTTCTGGAAGTTTTAGAGCTAGCTTGGTGAACCCTCGTTTGCGCCGTCACTCATGACTCCACGAGAGGCCTTTATTGTCGTTGACCGATGCGCTCGCGACGAAGAGATCGACCGTCTGCTTGTCGATCTGCTGCGCTGTCCATCACCGCAGACCGAACGGCTCGAAGCGGATCCCCAACTCAAAAAATTTATCGCTGAAATGGTTGCGCCACGTTTGGTGCAGTTGACGGGAAACGCCGGCGCCATCGATCCCATAGGCAACTTGATCTGGCGCCTCGGTGCCGTGAGTACTGGCTGCGCTGAGGGGCTTCTGCTGATGGCCTATGGGATGACATTTCCGGCGGCTTCAATGAAAGAACCTTTCGCCGGCGCGGTGGTGGATGGTGCGGGTTTCGGAATCGCGGGGCAGTGCGCTTTGGGTCGAGGCGCGTGTGAACAAAAGGGAGCGTTGGCCGGGATGATCTACGCCTCGGCGATCCTAGCTCGCGCTAATGTCGCCTTGCGGGCGCCGCTGATTTTGGCCGTGAGCTTGGCCGGCGAGACCGGCCGTCACGACACGGCAAAGTTTATTTTGGAAAAAGACGCTATCAGCGCGCGCGCAGCAATAATCGGTCTGGGGACAAACAACCGCGTCTGCCTCGGCAACAAGGGCAGGATCGACGTCGAAATCATTGTGCGCGGCAAGTCGGCTCACAGTAGCATGCCCTGGAAAGGCAAAAATGCCGTGGACGGTTTTCGCCGAGTCATGGAACAGCTGGAGCGAGTGCCGTTAAGGGCCAACCATCCTGGCCTCGGCAGCGCGACCCTCACGGTGACACAAGTAAGAAGCGGACCGGACATAAGCCATACGATTCCGGATGTTTGTCGTGTGGTGCTGGATCGAAGGCTATTGCCCGGTGAAGACCCCGATTCTGCGTTTCGAGATATCCAGGACGCGCTTGAAGAAGTGGACGGCTGGTCGATCGAGGTCGAGCGTGGCGCTTTAATGTATCCCTCTGAGGTTGCAAAAGACTGCGCCCTGGCGGCGGCCACGGCCAACGCCAGCCACGAGTTAACCCAGCGGGAAGCCGAATTGTTCTATTCGCCAGCCGCTTTGGACGCCGGGTTTCTCAATCGCAACGGCCTTGAGACGATCATGTTCGGTCCCGGTGATCTGCGCTTCGCGCACACGGATCAAGAAGTGGTCTCGCTACAAGAGGTTCGCGATGCGGCGAAAATTTATGCCGCCAGTGCGCTTCAGCTACTGGTGTAACCGCAGCATTTATTCTTTTCAACTTCGTGCCAGAGGATAAAATCCCAAGCCCGAAGCTTCTCTTGCAGGCTGCTGAAAAAGACTCATATGCTTCGTTGCGCTCAATCGTCTCGCTCCAACGTACCGGCTAAGTACGCCTCCGCTCGTCGATTTTTCGCGCGCCTCGCCTCTGAGATCTTTTTGACCAGCCTGCAATCAGAGTTTTTCACCAACCTGCTAGGTTGTTGGCTCTCTCAAAAAATCTCGGATGATCTTATGGGCCGCCGCCGGCTCGGTATAAAAAAAATGATGGCACTCGCCCGGCAGCACCGCTAACTTGGCGTTGGGAATTCCCTTTGCTAGCTCTTCAGAACTGGTTCGATGGGACAGGTTGGAGGCAGAGATATGATCTTCTGCGCCGACCAGAACTAGCGTCGGCACTCGAATGTCCTTTAACTGTGCGCGGGTATCACATTCGTGCCGGGCAATGATATGGCGTAGGAAGCACTCCAGCGGCGGTATGTTTTGCCAACGGACTTTGAGGAATCTCTCCACCTTGTCCGAATGGTTTTCGAGGTAGTCCTTGGTCCAACCCACGGTGATGGTATGTTCGCGGGCATATTTTTCATATCCCATCTGCACCATTTCCATGCACAGCTTCAGCGGGATGCCTCTCTGGTCCGGGTATCCGGCTCCGCTCGAGGCGAGGATCAACTTTTTAACTTTTGACGGGTGTTTCAGTGCCAGAACCTGTGCGACCCGTCCGCCCATCGAGTGACCGCAAACTATCGCCTGGTCGAGCTTCAGATAATCGAGTATCGCGGCAGCGTCATCAGCGAACATCTCAATGGTATATTTTGTCGATGGTTTGCTGGATTGTCCCATCCCACGATAGTCGAAAGTCACGACGGTGTGATCGCGTGAGAACTCGGGCACCTGGTAGATTTTCCAAACTTCTCCGTCGCACGCTGTTTCACTGAGAAAGAGGAAAGGGGGTCCGCTGCCATGGACCTCGTAGTAAATGTCTGCATCATCGAGCTGTAAGACCGGCATGGTCAACCTCCAAACGTCAAAATAGGTCGATCATCGATGGATCGTTTCCATCGCATTACCGTAGAAGCTAGCGAATACGATGATGTCGTGTCAATTGAAAAAAAAGTGTTGGATGGTGAGCATCAGGACAAGAAGTACCGGGTAAGTCGGAAAGACCTTCAAATCTGGCAAATTGTTCAATAGTAGACAGTCAGAGACTGTCGTGTCGCTCTATAGTTGTTCAGTAGTGCTAGGGACGGCGAAATCGATAAGGAGGTAACCCATGGCGGCCATTGCTCCCCTTTTGGTGATGATTTTTATTCTGGTTCTGGTTTTCTATCTTGCGAAGCGAAGCGCGTACAGACGGAAGTAAAAGTTGTTCGTGCCGATGGCGGCGCTTCCTTAAGGCTTTAGAGTTCAATGGAATTGCGGGCGTTCGACCAGTGCGCCACGATGCAATCCCAATCCCGACTTAGACACGCCGATCGTGGCTGACTTGAACCCGGATTCCGCAGTTAAACTGAGGAGCCCGGAAGCGAGGTGGAACCCTGGAGCAGCGAAGCCGTCCAACTGTAAAATTTCAAAGTCATTTTGCCCTTTCGCACTTCGCTGTCACGAGCTTTAACGTTTCATCCAAGCACCGCTGATCGGTGTCTGCTTAGAGGCAGACGGCATCTCCGCCACAGGCGGATCAGCCTTCGGCTGAGACTTTGCTACGGAAGGGTTCCGCCTCGCGCTTCCTGCTGAGCGCAACTGCGGAATCCGGGATGAAGTATCGTCAAATAGCTTTCACGTAGCTTTCACGCCGCTGGAGTGATCCAGTCGCCGCTAGTTTCTGCGACTTCGGGTCGTGGAAAACCTTTTTCACAAAAGAGCGACGCGGATGCGCGCGTCGACGATCACACAACCTTGTCCGGGCGGTAGGGCAAAGACCGGATTCAAATCCAGCTCGCTAATCTCCGGTACTTCTTCGATGAGGCGTGCCACGCGCAGCAACAGATCTTCAATTGCCGGAATATCCGCCGGCGGGTGGCCACGATAGCCTTCCAATAGCCGGTAACCGCGAATGCTGCGCACCATTTCGCTGGCATCGCGGTCCGTGATCGGCGTGACGCGAAAACATACGTCCTTAAGAATTTCGACGTAAATGCCACCCAAACCAAACGCGATCAACGGTCCGAAGGAGGGGTCTTGAGTAACACCGACCATCACTTCGACGCCGCCGGTGATCATCGGCTGCACGAGTACACCGTCCATTGCGCCGAGTTTGTCGTCGCAGGTAAGCCGGTTGCGGATCGCGTCGAAAGCCGCGCGTACTGCGGTTTCGTTTTGGAGACCGAGCTGAACGCCGCCCATTTCGGTCTTATGTACGATCTCCGTCGAAACGAGCTTCACGGCAACGGGAAAGCCGATCTCGGCGGCGGTCCGCGCTGCCTCATCGGCACTGCGGCAAACGCCGCCCCGTGGAAGCGGCAACCCCAATGCCGTTAGGACCTGGCGCAGCTCTTCTTGGGAAAGCCAACCGGCGCCGCGCTGATTGAGACGCGCTTGACACACCGAGCGCGCGGTGACGGGCGTGATATCGTCAAAGTCGGCGATAATACCGGGTGGCTCGCTACGCCATTCGGCGTAGGCGGCAATCTTGCTCAGCACCCGCGCCGCGCGTTCGGGAAACTGGTAATTAGGCACGCGCTCGCCCACCCGCGCTGGCGACCTTAGCGCCGTGCCTCCGTCCATGAAGCAGGAAAGCACCGGTTTATCTTTCCCATCTGGCGCAGGGCTCGCCGTCACTGCGGCCTGGACATGTTCGGCAATGGCCGCGATGTCGGCAAGGCCGACGTGGATGGTCAGGACAATCAGCGAGTCTATCTCATCAGATGCAAGCAAAATCTCTACCGCCTTGCGGAATTGGTCGGCAGTTGCCGAAGCAATCATATCCACCGGATTGCCCACGCTCGCCGTTGCCGGAAGAAATTGGCGCAGCAGTTGCTGCGTGCGCTGGCTCAAATGCGCGACTTCCAGCCCGCCGGTCTCGCAGGCGTCCGCGCAAAGAATGCCCAATCCGCCCGCATTCGTAAGAATGCCAACGCGCCGCCCGTTCGGTAAAGGTTGGTTACTAAGGGCGAGCGCGAGATCAAACATCTCGTCGAGAGTATCGGCGCGGATGACTCCGGTCTGTTGAAACATAGCATCCACCGCGACATCGCTAGAGGCGAGTGCGGCAGTATGGGAACCCGCGGCCCGACCGCCGGCGCCGGTTCGTCCCGCCTTAACCGCGACCACGGGCTTGCGCCGGGCGATGCGGCTCGCGATGCGCGCGAAGCGCCGCGGATTGCCGAAGGATTCAAGATATAGCAAGACGACGCCGGTGTGCGGGTCATCCTCCCAGTACTGCAAGAGATCGTTGCCAGAAACGTCCGCTTTGTTGCCGACGCTGACGAAATGAGAAAGTCCGAGATCACGTTCGCGCGCTAGCGCGATGATGGCCAAACCCAGAGCGCCGCTCTGGGAACAAAATGCCACTTTACCGGACGGGGGAAAGTCGGGAGCGAACGACGCGTTCAGCTTGACCGCGGGATCGGTGTTGAGCAGCCCAAGGCAGTTGGGTCCGATCATCCGCATGCCGTGACCTCTGACTTTTTCGACGAGCCGCTGCTGCAGTTGGCGGCCCTCGGCGCCGATTTCGGCAAACCCTGCGGTGATAACGACGACTGCGCGCACGCCGCGCGCGGCGCAGTCGTCGATGACGCCGAGGACGGCATCGCGTGGCACGGTGATCACCGCGAGTTCCGCTGCCTGCGGCAGATCGCGTACCGACGGATAGGCGGGCAGCGAGGCGACCGAAGTAGCATTCGGGTTGACCGGGTAAATATCGCCGTGAAATCCGTTGGCGATCAGGGCGCCGAGAATTCGGCCGCCGATACTGGAAGGATTTCGCGACGCGCCGACTACCGCCACCGACCGGGGATAAAAGAAAGGCAATAGCGAGGCGGCGGTGGCCACGCGCTCACGCACTTCCGAACACGCGATGCTCCCCTCGCTCGGCGTCACTGAGAGATCGATTTCGACATAGCCATGGTCGATTTTTTGATGACAGTCAAAGCCGGACTGGCGAAACACATCGAGCATGGCTTGATTGTGCGTTTGCAGGACGGCCCAAAAACGCGCAAAGCCATTGCGCGCCGCCAGCACCGCTAATCGTTCCAATAAGATCGTTCCGATACCTCTACCTTGAAACTCATCCGCCACGGCAATGGCGATCTCCGCCGTTGTCCCGTCGCGGGCGGCATAGGAGCCCGCGGCAATGATCCATTCGGCGGGCTCTCGAAGCCGCGTGACGACAAGGGTCAGTCGCGATCGCGGATCCGATGAATCACATAACGATTCAATAAATCTATCCTCGGGCAACGAGCGACTGAAAAAGCGGTCCAATCGGGATTCATTCGAAAGCGATGCGAAAAAAGCCTTAATCGCTTCTTTGTCCTGAGGCCGCGAGACGCGGATCGACGCGGTCGTGCCGTCGCGCAAAATCAGGCGGCCCGATTCCGGCGCTTCCTGATAGGGAAGCGGCAAATAGCGGGGACAAACCGAAGTCATAGATCATATTTAGGCTCTCGCGAGCTGTTATTCAACCAACGGTTCGCTTGCCACGATGACTTCCCGCCAAGGGAAAACGTTTGAGGGTCCGAAGCGGAAACCTTGAACGGGTCATGGAGCGCGGCTCGAAATGCAGCGCCAAATTTTGTACAATCGCGAGCGATAAGCGCGGAAAAACCAGGGGTTGTCATTATTAACCGAGGCTGGTTGCGCGCGCGCTGCCGGCCTATGACGAGAGGGCGCATCAGTCCTGCGTCTAATGAAGTGAAATCCACACAACCTATTTCTTCCGACTTTGCCTGGGCCAGAGAGCGAATGGTGCGGGAGCAGATTATTGCGCGCGGCATCAGCGATCGGCGCGTAATAGAAGCCATGCGCAAGATTCCGCGCCACCTCTTTGTCGATTCCGGCCTGGTAAACCGCGCCTATGACGACTGTACGCTGCCCATCGGCGAGAAGCAGACTTTGTCGCAGCCGTACATGGTGGCGCGCATGACCGAGGCGCTGCAGTTGTTCGGCGAAGAGAAAGCCCTGGAGATCGGCACCGGATCCGGGTACCAAACTGCACTCCTCGCTGAGCTTTGTTTCAACGTGTTTTCAGTAGAGAAAATACGCCCTTTATCGCGCCGGGCACGCGCACTGTTGGATCACCTGGCATATCACACAATTGCCCTGCACGTGGGCGACGGCACCATCGGCTGGTCGGACCATGCACCCTACGACGCGATCATAGTCACGGCGGGAGCTCCGGAGCTTCCCAAACCACTGCTCGAACAACTCGCCGTGGGTGGCCGCATGGTCATACCGGTTGGGGACGCGCAGAACCAGGCTTTGCTGCGCATCACTCGCGATGGCACCGGCTTCCATCAGGAGGAACTTGGGGACTGCCGCTTCGTCAAATTGTTGGGAAAATATGGATGGCGTAACTAGCGAAATCTCGGGTTTTCGCAATCGGTGCTTTGCTGATCTAGCGCGCGCTACGCCAGGGCCCGAAAAACCCGGAATTACCGATGGCGCAGCTTGACCGAAAGGTGAGTCACCGCCGAGGCGCGATCACGGCCAGGATGCTGCATTTAGCGTTGATATCTGTCTTGCTCTCCATTCTGGCCGGCTGCGCTTCCCGGACCGCCATGCCGTCGGCCAAGCGAGGCCAGGGAATCTATCACGTGGTCCGCGCCGGCGAGAATCTTTTTCGCATCGGCAAAACCTATGATGTGAGTTACGCCGAACTGGCCCGGCTCAATAGTCTGCGCGACCCCGGTCAGATTCGCGTCGGCCAACGAATCTTTATTCCCGGCGCGACGCGCGAGCTACCCGTCGAGATCATCACGCCGGCGGAAAGCGCGCCCGAACCATTTTCGATGCCTCAGACCGCGCAACAGATGCCTTGGTTTCCATCTGTAGCGTTTCTCTGGCCGATCAGCGGCACGATTAATTCCGGATTCGGTCCACGCGGCTCGAGCTTTCACGACGGCATTGATATCGCGGCGCCGGCAGGGACGCCGATCCGCGCCATCGAAAGCGGCGAGGTTATTTATAGCGATCAGCTGCGTGGTTACGGCAACATGATAATCCTGCGTCACGCCGCCGGACTCATCTCGGTTTATGCTCACAATGAAAGAAATCTGGTGCGCGAGGGACAGCAAGTCTCGCGCGGCGAAACCATCGCCCGGGTTGGCAATACAGGACGGGTCACCGGTCCCCATCTGCACTTTGAAATTCGACTCGACAACAAGGCACAGGATCCGCTGCATTATATGCCGCGGCTGTGCTGTATTGACGCATCCGATAGGGCGCCCCCGGCCGGATAGGAACGCTAAACTTGAAAGAACCCGCAAACGTTCGCAACGATGTCGTCGGAAGGTTGCTGCGGCCGGCGGCATTAAGACGGGGGCGCAGTCGTTTTGAACGACGCAAAATCTAAGTCGAATTGACGCGCCATGACCAAGTTTGACAGCCATCGCCCGTGAGGTTGGGCAAAGAGACCGCGACACATGCCGTCGGTGTCATTCTTGCCGGCTTTTTTCTTCTGTGATACCTCACGCTTATGGAACAGGACATCGCGAGCATTCGCCAGGCAATTCGTGACATTCCCGATTTTCCCAAGCCGGGAATCGTCTTCAAAGACATTACCCCTTTACTCGCCGACGGCAAGCTCTTTAGCCGGACGATAGATATTCTGGCCGAGCGTTATCGTCGCTCGAAGATCGACACCGTGCTCGGCATCGAGTCCCGCGGTTTTATTATCGGCGCCGCCTTGGCATACACGCTTGGCGCGGGATTTTCCGTGGTGCGCAAGCCGGGAAAATTGCCCTACGACACCCATAGCGCAAGCTACGAGCTGGAATACGGCACCGATGCCCTGGAAATTCACGTTGACGGCGTTTCTAAAAACGCCCGGGTCGTCATCGCGGATGATTTGATCGCCACCGGCGGCACGGCAAAGGCGACCGCCGAACTGGTCGCAAAGCTCGGCGCGACGGTGGTGGAGTGCGCCTTCGTGATCGAGCTCGCGTTTCTGAAGGGGCGCGAAAGACTCAAGCCCCACGAGGTTTTTTCCCTCGTGCAATACGACGCCGAATAACCGGGCCTTCGGCGCAACTTCCTTGACATCCCCCGGCAATTGACTATAAGTGAGTTGAGACGCAACCTGACCATGCACCGCAAATATTCTCGACTTGACGAGACAATTTTCCGAGCCGCCGCGGTGCCAGCGTAGTCGTTCAATTTACATGAAGCGTGTCGAAGAAATGTCGCTCTGGGAGCGGCTCTATTTTCCCGAGATTACCCGCGGCCTGTGCGTCACGGGATACCGGTTGTGGCGCAATCTGACGATTCACCTTCTCCAGCGTTTCGGCTACGCGAAGGGCGCCAGCGCCGCCGTCACGGTGCAATATCCTGAGGAACGTTCGCCCTATCCCGACACCTATCGCGGGCGCCACCGCCTGACGCTCAAGGATGACGGTTCGGTGCAGTGCACCGCTTGTTTTCTCTGCGCGACGGCCTGTCCGGCGGACTGTATCTATATCGAAGCCGGCGAGTATCCCGACAAGCCGGTGGAAAAATTTCCGATTCGCTATGAGATCGATACCCTGCGCTGCATTTACTGCGGTTTTTGCGTGGAAGCTTGTCCTTGCGACGCAATTCGCATGGACTCTGGAACCCATCCCGGCAACCTCGGTTTTAGCCGCAAGGAATTCGTCGAAACCAAAGAAGTGTTGATGAAACGTTCAGAGGAACTGGCCGAAAAGGGCAAAGAAGGACTGTATGAAGAATATGTCAAATCCTACCGGCATGTTTAATAACGGTTGCTAGACGATCCGAACCTCGAGGAGGCTGACAATGTCCAATGCGAAAAATGATAACCGCATCAGCGCCGGGCCGCTGCCGGCGTCAAGCAAGGTTTATGTTCATGGCCACGACCGTCCGGAGGTCCAGGTGCCGATGCGCGCCATTCAATTGACCGGCAGCCACGGCGCCAACGGCAATGGGAACGGCAACGGCGCAGAAACGAAGCTGCCGGTGATGGTTTACGACACCTCCGGTCCGTACACCGATCCCAGCGTCGAAACCGATATCCGCAAGGGCCTTGCGCCGCTGCGACTGAAATGGATCAAGGCGCGCGGCGACGTGGAGGAGATTGCTGGAAGCTACGTCCATGGCAACGGCAAATCTGGCTCCAAAAAAGCCGCTCACACCGAGCGCTTCCCCGACGCCTCGCGGCGGCCGATCCTACGCGCCAAGTCCGGGCGCAACGTTTCGCAGATGCATTACGCCAGGCAAGGCATCGTTACTCCGGAGATGGAGTACATCGCGATCCGCGAGAACCTGGGCCGGCAAGAGGCTTTCGCTAACGGCGGCGGCGGTCGCACCCATGCGGGACAAAGTTTTGGCGCGGCCATCCCGAAGTTCGTCACGCCCGAATTTGTGCGCGACGAAGTGGCGCGCGGGCGCGCGATTATTCCAGCCAATATCAATCATCCGGAAAGCGAGCCGATGATCATCGGGCGTAACTTCCTGGTCAAAATCAACGCCAACATCGGCAACTCCGCCGTGGCTTCTTCGGTTGAAGAAGAAGTGGAAAAAATGATCTGGGCGACCCGCTGGGGCTCGGACACCGTGATGGACCTCTCCACCGGCGATAACATTCATGAGACCCGGGAGTGGATTTTGCGCAACTCCCCGGTGCCCATCGGCACTGTGCCGATCTACCAAGCGCTGGAAAAGGTCGACGGTAAGGCGGAAGAACTGACCTGGGAAATTTTCCGCGACACGCTTCTGGAACAGGCCGAACAGGGCGTTTCCTACTTTACGATTCATGCCGGCGTTTTGCTGCGCTACGTGCCGCTCACCGCAAACCGGGTCACCGGCATCGTCTCCCGCGGCGGTTCGATCATGGCCAAATGGTGCCTGGCACATCATAAAGAGAATTTTCTCTACACTCATTTCGAAGATATTTGCCAGATTATGAAAGCCTACGATGTCTCGTTCTCCCTCGGCGACGGGCTCAGGCCCGGTTCCATCGCTGACGCCAACGATGAAGCGCAATTTGGCGAGTTGGAGACACTCGGGGAGCTGACCGAAATTGCCTGGAAGCATGACGTGCAGGTTATGATCGAAGGGCCCGGCCATGTGCCCATGCACATGATTCACGAGAACATGACCAAGCAGTTAGAGGTGTGCCACGAGGCGCCGTTCTATACTTTGGGTCCTCTGACCACCGATATAGCGCCGGGTTATGATCACATTACCAGCGCCATCGGTGCGGCGATGATCGGTTGGTACGGCACGGCGATGCTCTGCTATGTGACGCCGAAAGAGCATCTGGGCCTGCCTGACAAGAAAGACGTCAAAGACGGCGTGATCGCTTACAAGATCGCGGCCCATGCCGCCGACCTGGCGAAGGGCCATCCGGGCGCACAGGTGCGTGACAACGCGCTGAGCCAAGCGCGTTTCGAGTTCCGCTGGGAAGACCAGTTTAATTTGAGCTTGGACCCCGAAACGGCGCGGCAGTTTCATGACGAAACTTTGCCGGCGCAGGGCGCCAAGGTCGCGCATTTTTGCTCCATGTGCGGACCGCACTTTTGTTCGATGAAGATCACCCAAGACGTGCGCGATTACGCGGCGCAGAAAGGACTGGCGGACCAGGCGGCATTGCAGGCCGGCATGCAGGAAAAAGCCGAAGAGTTCAAGAAGACCGGCGCCAAGATCTACCTCGAAGTGGCGGGTTCGGCGCCGGAATCTAGCAGCCCTGCCATGGGCGCGGCGGCGAAGCAATAGCCGCCCGATCCTGTTGCGCGATTTTCCGACTGGCCGCCCCCTGGCGGCCAGTTTTTTTGAGCCTATTTCAACAGCCTGGTTTAATTGACAATCCCACCTTAAGCGTCTACTTTTAAAACATCGATGTTTTCATTTTGAGTTAGGCGCATGGATACCTACGACAGCAAGACTGCGAGCCGCATCGTCGGGGTCAGCCTGCGCCAGATTCAATACTGGGACGAGCAGGGCTTCGTGCGTCCTTCCGTCAAGCTCGCCGGCGGCCGCGGCACCAAGCGCCTTTACTCCTTTCATGATCTCGTTTGTCTTAAGGTCATCAAGGACCTGACGCGGCATGGTTTTACCCTGCAGAAAATTCGCCGCTGCTTGCAACCCTTGCGCGAGCATCCGGCGAAGACCAGCCGGCTGTCCCAGTCGCTCAAATATCTGACCGACGGTGAGAGTTTATTCGTGATCACCGATGACCGCGAGAAAATCCTCGACGCCGTGGAGCGGCAGTTCGTTTTGTCACTGGGCATCGGCAATCTGGTCCGGGAGTTAAACGGCGAGGTGGAACGGGCCGCTCGTGGCGCGGAGCGCAAAGGCGGCCACGGACTCGATCGCCTGCAGGAAAAAGGCTCCGGTTCGGCGTAGCTGCCCCATGGAGACCATTAAAATCACCCCGATGATCCAGCAGTACCTGCAAATCAAGCAGCGTTACCGCGACGCCATTCTATTTTTTCGGCTCGGCGATTTCTATGAAATGTTTTTCGAGGACGCCGAGACCGCCGCGAAGATCCTCGATATCGCGCTAACCTCGCGCAACAAGAGCGACGACGGCTCGGTGCCGCTGTGCGGCGTACCGTACCATGCCGCCGAGCCCTATATTCAAAAACTGCTGCGGGCCGGTCATAAAGTCGCCGTCTGCGAACAAATAGAGGATCCCAAGACCGCCAAGGGCGTGGTGGATCGCGATGTTGTTCGCGTTATCACCCCGGGAACTGTGACGGCGGAGGAGGCCCTGGACGCCCGGGATAATAATTTTCTGGCCGCGGTCAGCAGCGGGCGGAAAGGTTTCGGAATGGCGGTGACAGATATCACTACCGGTGCGTTCCGCGGCGCGCAGTTCGCCGATGAGCAATCTCTCGTCGATGAAATTTCGCGTATCAAACCGAGCGAGCTGTTGATCGCCGCCAGCGAACAACGGTTGCGCGGGCGGCTCGAGAAAGAACTGAACGGCATATTCTTGAGCGCGGTGGCCGACGAAAGTTTCGCCAGGGCGGCGGTTGAGCGCGTTAAGCCCGGCTCGGTCTATGACGAACGGGATTGGGAGGAGGCCTTGCGCGCCGCCGCCGCGTTGATCGCCTATCTCGAAGCCAACGTCGCCGAGGCGTTGAAAGTGCTGCGCGATCTCGAATTGTACGAGGCCTCCAGTTTTCTTGTGCTCGACGAAACTACCAGGATGAATCTGGAGCTGGTGTGCGCGTACAATGGCCAGCGCAAAGGTTCGCTGCTGGCGGTGCTGGACCGCACGCTCACGTCCATGGGAGCGCGCCGTCTGCGCCAGTGGCTGCTTTATCCATTGCTCGACGAGCGCGTCATACGCGCGCGGCTCGACGGGGTCCAGGAGCTGGCGGAAAACTTTTCGCTGCGCGAAGAATTGAAGGCGGGGCTGGGCCGGGTTCAGGATCTGGAGCGGCTCGCCGGCCGGGTCGCGGCGGGCGGCGCGCTCCCGAGGGATCTCGCTGCCATCAAGGATACCCTTCATGCCGTCGATAAGCTGCGCGCAAGTTTGGCAAACGTCAACGCCGAAGTGCTGGTCTCGCTCCGCGAGAAACTGTTCGGGCTTCCGGAAGTCGTAGACATCATTCAGCGCGCCATCATCGATGACCCGCCGGCGGCGCTCAAAAGCGGCGGCTTCGTCCGCGCTGGTTTCGATACCGCGCTCGACGAGGTGCGCGGCATACGCGCCCATGCCAAGGACTGGGTGGCGAACTTCGAAACGGCGGAGCGCCGCCGCACGGGCATTGCTTCGCTCAAGGTGCGTTACAATCGGGTGTTCGGTTACTACATCGAAGTCACCAAAGCGAATCTCAAAGCGGTTCCCAACGACTATATCCGCAAACAAACGCTGGTGAACGGCGAACGCTACATCACACCCGAGCTGAAAGAGTATGAAGCGCGGGTGCTCAATTCTCAGGAGCTGATCGAAAAGCTCGAAGCGGAAATTCTCGCCCGCGTGCGCGAGCAGGTAGCGGTACATTATGGTGCGCTCAATCGGACCAGCGGCGCGTTGGCGACACTGGACGCGCTCCGTTCGTTGGCCGAAGTCGCCGAATCGCGGCATTTCACCAGGCCGCGGGTTGATAAAGGCTCGGCGCTGGTGATCCGCGACGGGCGCCACCCGGTGGTGGAAGTCATGGTGGGGCGGGGCGCGTTCGTGCCCAATGATGCGATTCTCGATCCAGCCTCGAACCAAATTTTGCTCCTCACCGGCCCTAACATGGCCGGCAAGTCCACTTACATGCGGCAGGTGGCCTTGATCGTGATCCTGGCGCAGATGGGCAGTTTCGTACCTGCCGGCGAAGCGCGCATCGGCGTGGTCGACCGCATTTTCACGCGCATCGGCGCGGCGGATTCCTTGGCGCGCGGTGACTCGACGTTCATGGTGGAAATGAAGGAGACGGCCGCGATTCTGCGCTACGCCACCTCGCGCAGCTTGATTCTGCTGGACGAAGTGGGGCGCGGCACCAGCACGTTCGACGGCGTGTCCATTGCATGGGCGGTGGCGGAATACCTACACGACCTGCCGGAACACCCGAAAACTCTGTTTGCGACTCATTTTCACGAGCTCACCGAACTGACCCATAGGCGTGAGCGTATCAAAAACTACAACTTCGCCGTCAAAGAATGGCAGGGGGATATAATTTTTTTGCGAAATCTGGTGCGCGGCGCGGCGAGCCGAAGCTACGGCATCCATGTGGCGCGGCTGGCGGGTTTGCCGGAGGCGGTGATTGCGCGATCGAAGGAAATTCTCTTAACTCTGGAAAACAACGAAAGCGAACGCGAGACACCGCGCCGGTTGTTCGATGCCAACAGCGCCGCCGAACCGGAGCAGATGGTCTTGTTCGGCTCCGTGGAGCACAGGCTCCGTGAAAACTTGAAGAGATTGGACCCATCTCAAATGACGCCCATCGAAGCGCTCAATTTGCTCCATAAATTGTCCGAGGAGGCGAAAAAATAGTCCGAGGGGGATCATCATGAACCAAAGTTTTCGCTCAGGGGCCGTGATGCTATTGGGAATCCTGTGCCTGTGCGGTCCCGTTTCCGCCCAGGAAACGCGGCGCCGGCAGGAATCGCCCCGCCCGCGTGGCGCTGACACTGTTCGCGACCTGAATCCGCCCACCGAGGGAATCAATGGCGGCGAAGCCGCCCGGCTTACGGCAATCAGATATTTATCCGCCGATCAAAACACGCGGGTCGTTCTAGAGGTTTCGCGTCCGGTGCGCTATGACGTTGGTCGTTTGCCGGGGGACGCGGCGAAGGGCTTGCCGCCGCGAATCTACGTCGACATTAGGGCGACCACGCTCGCGATGGAGTCGCAGGATCCGATTAACGTGCAAGACGGCGCGCTCAGACAGATTCGCGTCGGTCAGTTCAACCATGATACCGTAAGGGTGGTGCTGGATATCGCTTCTCCCAGGGAATATAGTGCTTTTTTGCTGCCCGAACCCTTTCGTGTTGTCGTAGATATTCAAGGAAACAACGCGGCGATTCCAGCAATCTCGACGGTGAACGCCAAGACGTCTAATCCCGCGGGGCCGGCCGCGGTGGCGGGGAGAAGTTCCAAACCGCAAACGACGGGCATTCGCAAAATCGTATTGGATCCGGGTCACGGCGGCAAAGATCCCGGCGCCATCGGCGTGGGGGGAGTTGCGGAAAAAGACATCGTGCTCAGCGTGGCCAAGAAGTTGGCGGACAGACTTAGAAGGGATATGGGCATCGAAGTCGTGCTGACGCGGACGGACGACCGGTTCATCCCGCTAGAAGACCGCACCGCCGTCGCCAACGCCCAGGACGCCGATCTCTTTATTTCCTTGCACATGAACGCGAGTCACAACGGCGATGCCAGGGGCATCGAGACTTACTACCTCGACAACACCACCGACGAGGCATCCATTCGCCTCGCCGCCCGGGAAAACGCCACCTCACGCAAGAACGTCAGCGATCTCCAGTTCATTTTGAGCGATATGACGCAGAACATGAAACTCGAAGATTCGGTGACCCTCGCGCATCGCCTGCAGGGCGCGCTGGTTGGAACCATGGGTACTCGCCTGCCCGAGATCAAGGACCTTGGAGTCAAAAGAGCGCTGTTTTACGTTCTGGTGGGTGCGCGCATGCCTAGCGTTCTAGTGGAGATGTTTTTTATTACTAACCGCGACGAGGGTCGGGCGATGAGCCAGAGCAAATTCCAAGACTCCGTAGCGGATTCACTGTATGATGGCATTCAACAGTACAATCACGGCATGCTTGCCGCCAAAACGCTTTAAGGGGAAGTAATTTTCGTGGATAACGTGGCCCTTTCGCGCGCGCTTTTGGACGAAATTCAGGGACAGGCCATGCGACGTGGCTCGGGACCGGCCGATGAGATTCGGTTGTCGCGGGATTTCATTCAAAAAGGGCGGGCGCGGCTTTTCGAAATGCATGGCGCCGGCGCGGGGGGCATGGAAATCGTTTCGGCTTACAGCGCGATGATGGATCATCTTATTTGCCACCTCTTTGACGTCGCGAGCGACGAGTTCCTGCGCCGCTTTCCGGGTCAGAGACCCAAGTGCGCGGTCCTCGCCCAAGGCGGCTACGGGCGCAGCGAGTTAAATCCTCAGTCCGACGTCGATCTTCTGTTCCTTCATTCGTGGAAAATCACGCCTTATTTTGAATCCGTTACGGAGAAACTGCTTTACACCATGTGGGACGCCGGATTGCAGGTGAGCAGCGCGGTGCGCACCGTTGGCGAGAGTATGCGCCTGGCGGATGCGGACATGAAAGTGAAAACCGCCATGCTCGATACGAGGTTTCTGTGCGGCGATTACGCGCTCTTCGGCGAATTTGAAAAGGCGGCCGAGAAGCGGCTCGTCAAAAGGCGCATCGGCCGTTTTATCCAGGATAAAATCGCCGAAAGCCGCACGCGCCACGCCAGCTATGGCGGCTCCGTTTACCTGCTCGAACCCGATGTCAAGGAAGGGGAAGGCGGCCTTCGCGATATCCACACGGCGCGCTGGATCGCCCGCGTCAGCCGGGGCGCCAGGAGCCTTGATGATCTCGTGCATGACGGCATGGTGAGCGCGGCCGACGTTGCCAAACTTAGAGAAGCCCAGGATTTCTTGCTCCGCGTGCGCAACCAACTGCATTTTTCCACCGGCAAGCACCATGACCAACTGACCTTCGAAGAGCAAGAGAAGGCCGCGGCCGCCCTCGGTTTCCTCGGCGAAGGAACGCTCAAGCCCGTGGAAGTTTTTATGCGCGCGTATTATTTGCACGCCGCAGAAATTCAGCGCTTGTCCACGCTCATCGTGCACCGCTTGCATGACTGTTCCCGGCCCTTCTTTTCCGGCCATGCTGTCTTTGCCAGAACTTTGCGCGCCGGCGTGCATCTTTCCAAGGGACACCTGACAGTGACGAAACCGGAAATTTTGGGCGCCGACAGCGGCAACATGATTCGCATTTTCGCCGAGGCACAGCAAAACGGCTGCGAGTTGAGCCACGAAACGCGGGAGCTCATGCGCGCGCATGCGGGTCTCATCGACGAAAACTTCCGCCGCTCCGCCGAAGCCAATGCGATATTTTTTGAGATTCTTAGATGGAAAGAACGGGTGTACGAGACCGTTTCGGAGATGCACGGCTGCGGCGTTCTGGGCGCTTTCATCCCGGAGTTCGGCAGACTCCTTTGCATGGCGCTTCATGACGCCTATCACACCTACACCGTAGATCAGCATTCATTGCGTTTGATTAAGGAAATCGAACGCCTGAAGGCGGGTGAATATCGGGACGCGCTGCCGCTCTTGACCCAACTGGTGCGCGAGGCCGACAAAATCGACCTCTTGTATTTAGGCCTTCTGTTTCATGATATCGGCAAGGGATTTGGCGGTGGCCATTCTGAGATCGGCGCGCGCATGGTGCGGCAGATTGCCCGGCGCATGCGCCTTAACGTCGATGACGGCGCGTTGCTGGAGTTTCTGGTGCGCTATCATTTGCTCATGACTCACACGGCGTTTCGCCGTGATCTGGAGGATCCCAAAACGATCTTTGATTTTGCGCGCACCGTGGGGACGGTCAAAAATTTAAAGATGCTCTATCTCTTGACCTTCGCCGACGTGAAGGGCGTGGGGCCGGAGGTCTGGAACGCCTGGAAAGCCTCGCTCCTCGGCGAACTCTATGTCAAAGCGTTGAGTATCCTCGAAGAGTTCGAAAAGGGTGAATTTCACCGGCCTGACCTCAAGGCCGCGGTCCGCAGGGTGCAGGTGCGCGTGCGCCGCGATCTCGCGAAAAACCAGCCGCTGGAGCGGGTCAATCATTTTCTCGATACCATGCCGGAGCGCTACTTTCTTTCGGTCTCGGAAGGGGACATGCCGGCGCACTTCACGTTGATGGAGCAATACAACGGCAACGGTGCGGTGAGCTTCGTCGAGCATTTCCCGGAGCGCAATTGCAGTTCGTTGGTCGTCTGCACCCAGGACCGGCCGGGACTGTTCGCGGCCATAACCGGCGTGTTGACCGCCCTCAACCTCAATATTCTCAACTCGCGCATCTTCACCTCCAGCGACGGGCGTATTCTCGACGTCTTTCGCGTCTCACACGATGGCCATGCCGAGGTGGTGATGGCGGACACCAAATGGGCGAGATTCCGCGCCAATCTCAACAGCGTCCTGGCCGGAGATATGGACGTCGCCCGCCTCGTGGCCGCGTCGCAGAAGGGGACATTGCCGCGTAGGCGCGCGCCGAAGGTATCGACGGTGATTCAGATCGACAACGAAGCCTCCGAGCAATTCAACATCGTGGAAGTCTTTACCGATGACCGAATCGGCGTGCTGTTTGACATCGCCTATGAGCTGCATCAGCTGGGCCTGTCGATCCACGTCGCCAAAATTTCAACCAACGTCGATCAGGTGGCGGATATTTTTTACGTCGCCGACCAGAGCGGTGCAAAAGTCATGGATTCGGCCCGTCTCGAACAAATCAAAGAGTCGCTCTATCAGCGCCTGGCGCCACAGCATGAAGGACGCGCTCAGCCCGCACATTGACGCCTTTCTCTCGATGATCGCGGTGGAAAAGGGACTGGCCCGAAACACCGTGGAGGCCTATAGCAGCGATCTATTGCGCTTGTCGGGCTTTCTCATCGGCCGGCGGGTGGTGGCCTGGAGCGATGTGAAACCGGTTCACGTGCGCGCCTATGTGTCCTGGTTGACGGCCAGGGGGTTGAACACAAAAAGCATCGCCCGCCATGTCGTGACGCTGCGCCGTTTTTACCGCTTTTTACAGACCGAGGAACTGGTAGGTGAAAACCCCATTCCGAGCATATATCTCGCCGCCGGCGCGCGGAAATTGCCACAAACCTTGTCCGTAGAAGATCTTAAACGTCTCTTGAATCAACCGGATCAGCGCGAAGCGCTGGGCCGGCGTGACCAGGCGATGCTGGAGCTCTTATACGCCACCGGTCTCAGGGTTTCCGAGTTGGTTACAATGCAAACCCAGCAGATCGATTTTCAAGGCAACTATTTAATGGTCAAAGGCAAAGGCGCCAAAGTGCGGGCCGTGCCATTCGGCCAATGGGCCCGGGAAAAGTTGCTCGGCTACTTGCGCGAAGTTCGCCCTTCGTTAGCGCGCGGGCGTGCGAGCGCTTACCTGTTTATCACTCGCTCCGGCAAGCCGCTCACACGCCAGGGGTTGTGGAAGTTGATTCGCGGTTACGCCCTGGCCGCCGGCATCGAAAAGCGCGTAACACCCCACACACTACGCCATTCCTTCGCCACCCATCTGCTCGAAGGCGGTGCCGATCTGCGCGCCGTGCAAGCGATGCTCGGCCACGCCGATATTTCGACCACGCAAATTTACACCCATGTGAACGGCGCCCGGCTCAAGGAAGCGCACCGTCGTTTTCACCCGCGAGAAAATAATGATCGGAAATGAAAAATCGGAACGATGGAGTAATGGAGTGATGCAAGGGGAACCCAGTTCAAAACGTGCAAATCGTTCCAACCGTTTGAGAGGTTTTGAATTGAACTCCGTCGAAACACAGCTTGTCTTTTGCCAGGGCTTCCCGTAAACATATTAAAGAAATTTTGAACGAGTAGTTGTTGGAAGAAACCATTCGACAAATCGCCGTCTGGGCTTTACCGGTGCTTTTTGCCGTCGTGCTCCATGAAGTAGCCCATGGTTGGGTGGCTAATCGCCTGGGCGATCCGACAGCGGCGCGGCTCGGACGCCTTACCCTCAACCCGATATCTCATGTAGACCTCATTGGGACGATTCTCATCCCGCTTTTTCTGGTGGTCGTGGGCGCTCCGTTCATATTCGGGTACGCCAAGCCGGTACCGGTCAATTTTCATAACCTGGGCAATCCCAAGCGAGACATGATCTGGGTGGCCGCCGCCGGTCCGATCACAAATATTGTCCTAGCCGTGGCGAGCGTTTATTTGTTCAAGGCCATAGACGGACTGGAACACTTGCTGCCGAGTATGCTTGCTGCGCCGTTATCTATGATGGCGGAGGGCAGCGTTAAAATGAACATTATGCTAGCCGCTTTCAACCTGCTGCCGGTGCCGCCGTTGGATGGCGGCAGGGTTCTTGTGGGTCTAGCGCCTCAGCCCTTGTCGTCCTGGGTGGCGCGGGCTGAGCCTTTCGGCTTCCTCATCGTTTTGACGCTTTTGATGACCCATACTTTGGATTTCATTCTGGGGCCGTTCATTTATTTCGTCTTGCGATTAGTCCAGGGACTAGTGGTAGGATAGAGAAACATGGATACCATCGTCAGCGGCATGCGACCCACGGGTCGGCTTCATTTGGGCCATTTTCACGGGGTGCTCAAGAACTGGGTGCGCCTGCAAGAAAATTTTCGCTGTTACTTTTTCGTCGCCGACTGGCACGCGCTCACCACCGAATACGCGACTCCTGAAGGTATTGGCCAGAATACCATTGAAACGGTCATCGATTGGCTGAGCGTCGGACTGAATCCTAAGCGTTCGATAATATTCCGCCAGTCGCAGGTGAAAGAACATGCGGAATTACATTTGCTGTACTCCATGATAACGCCGGTGCCGTGGCTCGAGCGCAATCCCACGTACAAAGAACAGATCAAAGAGCTGTCGGCCAAAGACCTCTCTACCTATGGTTTTCTCGGCTATCCGGTGTTACAGGCGGCGGACATCACGATTTACAGGGCGAACAAAGTGCCGGTGGGCCTCGACCAGGCACCCCACGTGGAGTTGACCCGGGAGATCGTCAGGCGCTTCAATCAGCTTTACAGGCCGATTTTCCCCGAGCCGGAAGCGCTCCTAACCGAGGAACAAAAGCTCCCGGGACTTGACGGCCGCAAGATGAGCAAGAGCTACGGCAACGCAGTGTTGCTCTCCGATGACCCCAAGGACATCGACCAGAAGATGAGCCGCATGATGACCGACCCGGCGCGGGTCAAACGCACCGATCCAGGGGAGCCGGAGAAGTGCCCGGCTTTTCAGTTTCACAAAATTTATTCAACAGCGGAGGAGATCGAAGAGGTTTCGAAGGGCTGCCGGACGGCAGGAATAGGCTGTCTGGATTGCAAAAAAATCATGATCAGACATGTGGTGGACGAGCTCGCGCCGATCCGGGAGGCGCGGGCGGCTTTGCAACGTAAACCGCAAGCCGTGGACGAAATTTTAGCCGGCGGCAACCGCGCGGCGAAGACGGTGGCGGCCGATACCATGGCTGAAGTGCGCGAGGCGGTGGGATTGTGAGCACCAATGTTCAACTGGAAATCTTCGAAGGCCCGCTCGATCTGCTGCTCCATCTGATCAAGAAAAACGAGGTTAGTATCACCGACATTCCCATCGCCGCCATCACGGAACAGTATCTGGCGACGCTCGAATTGATGCAAACTCTCAATCTCGACATGGCCGGTGAGTTCCTCGTCATGGCGGCGACGCTGATTCATATCAAGTCGCGCATGCTTCTGCCCACCAGTGACGGAGAGACGGACGAAGAAGATGAGGGCCGCGACCCGCGCGAAGAGCTGGTGCGCCGCCTGCTTGAGTACCAGCGTTTCAAGGAGGCCGCCAGCGAGCTGGGCCAGCGCGATGTGTTGACCCGGGATGTGTTCGTTCGCGCGGCGACACCTACGGAAAAGCCGGTGCCAGCCGGTTTCCGTGAATTGTCGGTATTCGAGCTCTTGACCGCTCTGCATCGCGTGTTGGAGCGTCTGCCGAAGGACGAATTTCACGAAGTTACCCTCGAGAAGATCACGGTGCGCGAGAAAATGACCCTGGTGCTCGAACGCTTGCGCGTTGGTGGCCGGGTAATGTTTGAGTCACTATTCACGGATGCCGGCACCCGCATGGAAGTTATCGTAACCTTTTTAGCGATGTTGGAACTAGTCAAGATTCGCGCGGTTCGGATATTTCAGGACAGGCCGCAAGAGCCCATCGTCATCGAGGCGGCCGTCGGAGTCGATGAGGCGGCGGAAGCGATCGCCAAAAAAGAGGAAGAGATTGAGGAAGAGTGGCATGGAAGGTGACACTTTAAAGTCCATCGTCGAAAGCTTGTTGTTCGTCGCGGAAGAGCCGCTGACCCTGCATCGCCTGGCAGAAGTCATCGACGGCGCCGATAAGAATGAGATTGCGGCGGCCTTGGGCCAGGTCAGAATCGATTTGGAAACGAACCGGCGCGGCGTGCGGCTGGTAGAGGTGGCGGGCGGCTATCAGCTCAGGACACCGAAGGAAAACGCCGATTGGGTGAAAAAGTTTCTTGGCGGTAGACCGGCGCGCATGGGCCGGGCGACGCTGGAAACTCTGGCGATTATCGCCTATCGCCAGCCGGTTACCAAAGCTGAAATTGAGGCGATTCGCGGCGTTGATGTCGACGGCGTGGTCAATACGCTGATGGAGCGAAACTTGATTCGCCCCGTCGGGCGCAAGGATGTCCCCGGGCGTCCATTTCTTTTCGGCACGACCGCCGAGTTCTTACAACTTTTCAATTTGAAGGACCTCTCCGAACTTCCGACGCTCAAGGAATTGGACCAGATCACGCTTGCAGATCCCGTTGGCCAAGGGATTCTTGCCGAAAGCGTCGAAGAAGAACTCTGACCCTCCCTTCCCATGGAGCGTGTGCAAAAGATCCTCGCCCACGCTGGCGTGGCGTCGCGCCGCGAGGCCGAGCAATGGATCGTTGATGGTCGCGTGGCGATCAACGGCGTCGTGGTGCGCGAGCTTGGCGTGCGCGCCGACCCGGCGAAGGACAGCATCAGAGTCGACGGCAAGCGCGTCAAACTCGCCGGCGCGCCGCTCTATTTTGCGCTGCACAAACCGCCGGGCGTAATTAGCACGCTCGACGATCCCCGACATCGCCCTGACCTGACACAGTTCCTGCGAAAACTCGGCGAAAAAACGCGGGTTTATCCCGTGGGCCGCCTAGATTTTAATTCCGCAGGCTTGATTTTGCTCACCAACGACGGCGAGCTGGCGCAGCGGCTCATGCATCCACGTTTCGGCGTGAGCAAAGTCTATCATGTGAAGCTTAGTTCCTGTCCCACGCCCGATGATTGGGCGCGGCTGCGCAAGGGGATTCGCCTCGAGGATGGCGTTACCGCCCCTGCGCGCGGGAGAGTTTTGCAGAAGTTAAAGAAAAATGCCTGGATCGAAATCGAGCTTCACGAGGGACGCAAGCGCGAGGTGCGCCGCATGTTCCTTGCTCTGGGCTATTTTGTGGAAAAGCTCGTGCGCGTGCGCGTCGGCGCGGTGTCATTGGGACGGCTCGCCGTCGGCGAGCTACGCCCGCTTACCCATGAAGAAGTGGCGCAGTTGAAACGGTCGGTCGGATTAACCTAGATGCCGTTCCAGTGATTCCAGTCGTTCCAATCGTTCAAGCCGTAAAACTTCGGGAGGTTGTTTTTGATTTTGGAACGACTGGGACAATTGGAACGATTGGAACGGCATTAATTTCCAACCGGAAATTAATGCCTGAGGCTGCAGAACTCCTCGTAATCGATCAACTCATGAATCGTCGGATGGTCGCCGCACATCGGGCAGTTGGGGTCGCGGCGAAGCTTCAGGTTGTTGATCTCCATCGTGAGCGTGTTGAAGCAGAGCAGCTGGCCGATCAGGCTGTCGCCCTTGCCAAGAATGATCTTGATCGCTTCCAAGGCTTCGATGGTTCCGATCAAACCCGGCAACACACCCAGGACGCCCGCCTCGGCGCAACTGGGCGCCATCTCCGCCGGCGGCGGCTCGGGATATAAGCAGCGATAGCAGGGACCCTGACCCGGATAAAATACCGTCGCCTGTCCTTCGAACTGGAAGATGCTGCCATGAACGTTGGGCTTGCCCGCGAGCACGCAAGCATCATTGACTAGATAGCGCGTCGGAAAATTATCGCAGCCATCCACCACGAGATCATAATCCTTGAGAATCTCCATGATATTTTCCGAAGTGAGTTTTGCCTGATAGGGAATTACCTTCACATCGGGGTTGAGTCCCTCGAGGGTTTTTTTTGCAGACTCAACTTTGGGCATGCCGACACGATCGTTGGCGTGGAGAATCTGCCGCTGCAAATTGGAAATATCGACCACGTCGTTGTCGATGATGCCGATGGTTCCAACTCCCGCCGCGGCCAGGTAATAGGCGGAAGGCGAGCCTAGGCCGCCGGCGCCGACCATCAACACCCTGGCCTGCAAGAGCTTCGCCTGGCCGTCCTCGCCGACTTCCGGTAACAGAAAGTGGCGGCTGTAGCGGACCAATTGCTCCGGTGTATACTGAAAATCTTGCACCCACTTGAAGCCGCCGTTCTTCCAGGCATTGAAGCCGCCGGTCATAGATGTAACGTTCTGGTAGCCCATTTCCTTTAGTATCTTGCCTGCCAGCAGCGAACGGACGCCGCCCGCACAATAAGCGATGATCGGCGTGTGCTTATCAGGAATCGCGGTTTCGACTTTGATTTCGAGAAAACCACGGGGCAGCGGAACGGCACCTTCCAGGTGGCCCTGGCGCCACTCATCGCTTTCCCGAACGTCAACAATCACATGAGATTTACCGTTATTACTCAATAAATCATTCACCTGTTGCGCGCTGAGCTCCGGCACATCTTTGCGTGCGTCGGCCATCAGCTCTTGGAACGACTTGGCCATGTTTCCTCCTGGTTGAATGGATCAAACCCTTCTTAGACCTTATAGGTCCAAGTTAGAACCGGGCCATGAGAAAGTCAAGATAACGATCCCAACTCATTAATTGGGTTTCGATCATTTGCGCAACGATTTTGTAGCCTTTTATCTCATGCGGCGGTCTCCCACTTGTTCACATCGACTTCCCATCCCTTGGTTTGAGAAAGGTCCAGGGCGTTGCCTTCGAGGTCGCGAAAGCGAAATTCGGCGTAAGGCCGCGTCGAT
Source organism: Binatia bacterium (assembly GCA_036555515.1). Classification (GTDB taxonomy): domain Bacteria; phylum Desulfobacterota; class Binatia; order UBA9968; family UBA9968; genus DATACQ01. Next base: position 23,156 of record DATBLC010000363.1, on the reverse strand, counting down.
GGCCGGGGAGCAATTTTTAGCACGTTACTCAATTCCGCCATCACCGCTCGCATCTCGTTGGTGAGAAAGCCGATGTGGTTGATACCGTACTTGGCTTCATGCCCCTCCACCTGGCTATAGAACGGATGGATCGCCAGATTGGTCTTACCGTCCGCGCAAAAACGGTTGCCGCGGCCCTGCTGGCGCCGTTCATAACTGGAGGGCACTTCGCGCAGCCCCAACACCTGCGTATAAAAGAGCAGCATGGTTTCCGGATCGAGTGCGTTGTAGGCGATATGGCGCACGCGAGGAAACTGCTTTTCTTTGGCTTTCGGGACGCCAAAGCCTTTGGTCGATAGGCTCACCGGGCGGCATTCAGGGTCATGGATGCGAATCTCGCCATGTTGCAAGTCATCGGGCTCCTGAATGATCATGCCGCGCGGATTCATCTTGAGAAAACGGCCTTTGATTTCTTCCAGATCGTCCACTTCCAGGCCGATGTGGTGCAGGCCGGTGTCCATTTGCATTTCGCCGAGGGCGGGGCGTTTTTTGAAAAATGTTAAATTGTAAAAACCGTCGGTGATAGTAATGTCACCCTCCGCAGAGCGACCTAGCTCCTCCGTGCCGAGAAAGCGATGGTAGAACTCAACGAGCTTCTCGGGATTCTCACTTAGATAAGCGACATAACGTAGAGTTGCCATAAGTAACCTCCCGCGAAGACTGGAATGCTGCAGTGATGGAGTATTGGAGTGATGGGTCGAAGCAAAACTCCCTTCCCGGTTTTCCAACACGCCAGTATTCCAAGACGCCTTTTAAAGTTTCAGTCTCTGATATTCTGCGTAAACCATTCAAGCGGCAGCGGATGTCCTAATCCCTTTGCTCGGGCAAGATTATAGGCCGTGCCGCCCACCGCCGCGAACTGCAGGCCCTGCGTGCCTTGGTTATTCAAGAACGTAATCTGCCGGTCGTTGGCGCGTCCGCGCCACCGTCCGGCCATAATGTCCGGTATGCTACCGATATTGGGATTGTCGATCTCATGATGCGGCGAGGCGGGGATTTTTTTCTTTTCCTCGGCGCTGCCGGCAATGAAACCAAACATACCGTCGCTGCCGGTAACCACCTCGGGTGCATTGCGGTCGGCGTAAAGCGTCGACGTCCCGAGGCGCGCGCGAACGTCAGCGCGGGCCAGCACGTCGGGACCGGCTTCGTTGTTGCGAACATTGTTGACGTGCATGCCCGGCTCCAACCATTCGGCCTTGATAACCGGAACTAGAGAATCCGTCGTCAGCGATACGATATCCGCACCCTTGAGCGCTTTTTCCGGTGAATCCACCGCGACGACTTCAATGTCGAGTTTCTCGGTCATCTCGGCGGCGTAGGCGTCGCGGTTTTTCTTGGTTGGGCTGAAGACGCGCATTACTTCGATGGGCCGGACATGCTTGATGGCCTCGGCGTAGGTCCGCGCCATACCGCCGGAACCGATCATGGCCAGGACTTTGGAGTTCTGCCGCGCGAGATACTTGGTTCCCAAGCCCGCGCATGCGCCCACCCGCATATGCTGCAAATAGCCATCGTTCATAATCGCCAGCGGTTCGCCGTTGCGCGTGCTGGTGAGAAAAATCAAGCCGCAATATCTGCCGCGCTCCATACAGTATTTGTCTTCGACCATGAAGCCGTCCTGGTTTTCCCAGGCGAGCATGTCGGACTTCATACGAATGGCGAAGACGCCGAGCTTGCGCGACGCTCCTTCCATGGTGCCCCAGCGATAGTAATGCGGCTTTTCGGGAACATAGAAGTCGATGCGCGGCCGATAACCGGCGCGCTGTTCATTCAAATCGCGGTAAGCGTCTTCCATGGCTTCGATACAAATTTTCATATTGAGAACTTGTTGAACGTGTTCGTTGGTCAGAAAAATCATTCTAGGGGCTCCGTTCGTGAGCATCGCGCCGCGCGACGTTGACAGGGCGAATTTGACATTGATATAGCCCTAAACATTCCATGTGTAAAGGCGGCGATCATGCTAGTCATTAACAATGAAGAGATCGAATCTCTGCTCACCGTAAATCTGGCGTTGCAGGCATTGGAACGAGCCTACTTGGGCCAGGCCAGCGGCACCGCCGTGAACCGCCCGCGCAGCGATCTTTACCTGCCCGGAGTTCATGAAGGAAGCGTATATGCTTTCAAATCAATGGAAGGCGGCCTGGTGGAATCCAAAGTCGTCGCGCTGCGGCTAAATTCGGACGTGATTAAATGGGAAAACCGAGACAATCGCGTTGTCAAAGAGAAAGTTCCGGCCGCGGCGGGAAAGAAGTGGGTCGGCATTATCCAATTGTTCTCCGCGGAGACCGGCGAACCATTGGCGATGTTTCCCGATGGTGTCGTGCAGCGCATGCGAGTCGCGGTGACGAGCGCTCTGGCGGCACGGGAGATGGCACGACAGGACGCATCGGTCATGGCCATCTTCGGTTCCGGCTGGCAGGCCGGCGCCCATGTGCCGGCCTTCTGCGCTGTCCGCAAGATCAGAAAGGTGAACGCCTACAGTCCAACGAAAGCGAACCGCGAAAGGTTCGCCAGGGAAATGGAGAAACTGGTCGGTGTCTCAGTGGTGCCGATGGAATCCGCTGAAGCCGCCGCGAAGGACGCCGATATGCTGGTCGCCGCTACCAACGCCATCACCCGGGTGATTCTGCCCCAATGGATGCAAGCCGGCGTGCACGCCACCTGCGTGAAGGATACTGAGCTGGGCGATGAGACGATCGGCAAAGCCGATCGCGTGGTCATTCACGCGCGCAATTTTGCGCCGGATAACTATATCGCCGGCGTCGGCGACGAAAGGATTTCCGCGCATGATCCCGTCGATTTCCTCATCGGCAAGAAGAAATCGCCGAGCGAAGTCGAAGCGCCGCCGTTTTGGATCAACGCTCCTGAGCTTAAAGATATAATGGGTGGAAAGGCGCAGGGGAGGAAGTCGCCGGAAGAGGCGACTTGCTTCATCAACAATATCGGTTTGGGGATTCAGTTCGCCGCCGTGGGTCACGCGGTTTATCTGGAAGCCAAGGCCAAAGGCGTTGGCAAGGAAATTCCGACGGATTGGTTTTTGGAAACAGTTCATCCCTAAAATAATTGGAGATAACAAAGAGACAGAGGCTAATATGACTTCAAGTCGGTATCTAAGATCGTCCGGTAAAGTTATCGTGGCCTTTATTGTTTTTATTGCGCGGCTCGGCGCCGGCGCGAGCATCGGCTCGACCGCCCAACCCGAAACTCTGACCCTCAGCTACTCGGCTCTAGTCGCCTCCGGCGCGCCGTTTTGGATCGGCCATGATCTTAAACTCTTCGAGCGCGAAGGAATACGATCGCAACTAATTTACATTAACGCGGGCCCGCGGGTCATGGCGGCGATTTTCGCCGGCGAGGTCCAAATCTCGCTGTCCGGCGTGAACTCCATTGTGTCTGCTTTCGCTCAAGGAAGTGATCCGCTGGCGATCGCCGGCGCGGTTAATACTATCAACGTTTCCGTTTACGCTCGGCCTGAGATTCGCTCGCCGGAAGATTTGCGCGGCAAACGGTTCGGGATTACGCGTTTTGGCGGTCTCACGGATTTTTCGGCCGTGTACGCTTTGAAGAAATGGGGTCTACAGCCCGGCAAGGACGTTGCGATCATCCAGATTGGCGATGCTTCCTCCCTCTTGGCCGCCCTGGCGGGCAATTCGGTCCAAGCCGTTACGCTGCAGCCGCCCTTTACATTTCGAGCCTCCCAGGTTGGTTATCGCGAGCTCATCGATCTCTCGAAATCGGGCCTCGAGTATCAAAATACCGTGGTGTTAACGACCAGGTCGTTTGTCATGAAATCGCCTGAAACCGTGCGAAGATTCACGCGCAGTTACTCTACAGCGCTGGCCGTGTTCCACACTCAGAAAGAACCTACGCTCAAAGTCATGGCGCGTTATTTGAAAGGGCTCGATCAGGCGATTTTGGAAAAGAGCTACGAAGCTTACAAGGCCTGGGTGCCGGAGATTCCTTACATGAATCAAGCGGGCCTGGAAACGGCGATTCAACTAACGGCGCTTGGCGGCAAAGAGAAGGATATCAAGGTGACCGACATTGCCGATGAGAGTTTCGTGCGGGAATTAGACCAACAAGGTTTTTACCGGAGACTGTACAAAAAGTAGTCGAGCCAGCAATTAGACGGAGGAACAATGCTTTTGATCAGCGATCCCGAGGTGCGCCAAGTCCTCAACATGGGGGCTTGCATCGAAGCCATGGAGCGGGCCTTTGCTGAAGAAGCGCGAGGCATTGCCGTGAATCGTCCGCGAACGCGTTACAAAATCCCGCCCGATCTAGACAAGCCCGGATACATGGCGAATATCATTCCCGGCGCGGTGCCGAGCTCGGGCGTGGCTGCGTTGCGCTACGACTCCACGATCGTGCAAGAGCGCGTCTTCGCCGGAACCAGACGAATGGATTTTCCATCGCCGCTCAAACGGAGTTGGGGATTCGTTTTGCTGTTCAGCCTGGAGACCGGCGCGCCGCTGGCGCTGATCCATGACTTCAGCATGTCTGCCATCCGCGTGGGGGCGACGACGGGCGTCGCCCATCGGGTATTGGCCAAAAAAGACGCGAAGGTCGTGGGCGTCTTTGGTTCCGGCAACGAAGCCAGGACAAACTTGGCGGCGATATGCGCGGTGCGCAAGATCGAGTCCGTAAAGGTTTACAGCCTAACCAAAGAACACCGAGACCGCTTCGCTGAAGAAATGACGGAATTACTAAACGTGGAAGTTCAGCCGGTGACTAGCGCCGAGGCCGTGGTTAAGGGCTCGGACGTTGTCCTGTGTGCGACGAATTCAAGCGTTCCCGTGTTCGACGGTAACTGGCTCGAGCCCGGCCAGTTGGTTACCACGATCGCCAACACCGACGGCGTTCACCGCCGCACCGAAGCCGATGCGACGACGATGATTCGCAGCGACTTTATTGTCCTCAACAACAAAGAGACGGCGATCACCAACCAACAGCGCGAGTTGCTCGATCTGATTGACGAGGGAAGATTCGCTTGGGATAAAATCTGCGAACTGGGACAGGTGCTGATAGGCGGGCATCCCGGGCGAACCAGTGACCGGCAAATCGTTTACTATAAAAGCAACACCGGCGTCGGCATCCAATTCGCCGCCACCGGCGCCTTGATTTACCAGGAGTGCAGCAAAAAAGGATTGGGCAGGGAATTGCCGACCGAATGGTTCGGAGCTGATTTAAGTGAATGGATGGACAAAGGCTTCATGCCTTCCCCCTAATCGTAGAGCGGCAAAGCCGCAACCAAAAGAATCGGAATATTTCCCGCAAAGACGCAAAGGCGCGAAGGAAGAGCATTGTCATTTCGAACGAGGAGAGAAATCTTTCTTAGATGATTCGCATTCGCTCGGGATGACAGGCCTCAGGCCTGTCACTTGGCGACTTGGCGCGAGCAAATCTCCGTTCATGGAGGGCGGTGGAAAAATTTTCGCAGGTAGGGGAAACTTTCAACCACAGTACGGAGGGTTTTCATGCTGGTCCTGAGGCCGGAAGAAGTCGAAGGCCTGGTCACGATGAAGGAAGCCATCGAGGCCGTGGACAAGGCTTTCGCTGACTGGGGTTTAAACGCGCACATCAATCTGACGCGCCGCCGTCTGCATTCGGGCGATGCCCGACTGAACACGATGCCGGCTGCGTTTCCATCCAAGGAGAAGATCGGCCTGCGCATCCAGACCGAGATCCTCGCAGTAAACGGCGGCGTGCAAACCTATCCGTCGCGCAGCCCGCTCGTGGACGTGCTGTTCGACACGCGCTCTGCGGCTCCTCTGGCGCTTATTCTCTCCTCTACGCAACGGGGCATGACCGCCGACGGCATTCCGCTGCGCACCTCCGATCTAATGACCGCGACCATCAGCGCCGTCGGCTCAAAGTGGATGAGTCGAGGGGAGTCCGGGGAGCTGGCGCTTCTCGGATCTGGGAAACAGGCGCGCAATCATCTGATCGCCATGAAGGCGATTCGCGATCTCAAACAGGTTAGGGTTTTCAGCCCCACCCGGGCAAATCGAGAGCGATTCGCCGCGGAAATGGCCGAAACTCTCGCTCTAAGAATCATCCCGGTGGAAAATTGTCGCAAAGCCATAGAACAAGCCGATATGGTTCTCGCTGCAACCAATACAAACCTCCCGGTCTTCTCGGGCGAGTGGCTGCGCGAAGGAACCCATGTCACGTCTATCGTCGGCAGCAACGTGGGCATGGTTGAGGCCGGCGTGATTGGGCAAAAGCGCCGTGAGTTGGATGACGCTACGTTGACGCGAGCCGATGTGATCGGTATCGCGTCGCGTGAGCTCGCAGTGCAGGACCAGCAAGGCGATATCTACGATCAAGTGGAGGCCGGAAAGCTGTCTTGGGACGATATCGCCGATTTGAGGGAAATCGTCGGAGGACAGAAACCCGGGCGGCGAAGCCCGGGGGACATCACGGTGTTCAAAAACAATGGGGGGCAAGGAATCGCGGAGTTGGCCATCGCCGACCTGATTCTCACCAGGGCGCGCGAGAAAAAACTGGGCATCGAAGTAACCTGGGGTGAAGGCTACTAGTGCTGCTGTATCATAATCCGCCGTCCGCTCTTCGACCCTTCGAGGGGCCTCAGCTCCTCCGACAGCCTTTAGTCCCGAGTCGGTCGAGGGGTCAGGATGAACGGTTGAGCGACTGAATCTCGATGTGTTGTCTTCCGTTCGTGGCGAGGCTGTCGAACCATGAACGGACTTCTAACACACGGGTACTAGGAAGCGAGGAAGCGTAATGAGTTTATCGGAATGCGACATTTTGTTGCTCACCAACCAGGACGTGGAAAAGATTCTCACCATCGAGGACACGATTCGCGCGCTGGATGAGGCTTACCTAGAACTCGACAAAGGCCTCACCGCGAACCGCCCGCGGACTTTTACCATCTGTTCGACGGACAGGGGCCGTTTCATCGCAAACACCCACGAAGGAATCATCCGCAACAAAGGAGTCTATGACATTCGGATCGTTACTCATGGAGGACCGGAGCGCACCGCCGATCCTACTCACGTGAGCAATTTGCACGGCGCTTTGAACTGTTCCCTCGATCTTCTTTATGACGTCAACAGTGGCGATCTCCTGGCTATCATTCATGATGCTTATTTACAAAAGATGCGCGTTCAGGCGACCAACGCCATCGCGGCTCGCTATATGGCGTGGCAAGAGTCAAGCACCATGGCGCTTATCGGGACGGGTTGGCAGGCCACGGCGGCGATTGAGGCTATGCGCTTTGTCCGGCCCATTCGGATAGTTAATGTCTACAGCCGGAGCGCGGAGAATCGCCGAAGTTTCGTCGAGCGCATGCGCGCACGATACGAATATTTGGAGATTCGCGACTGCGTTGCGCCGGAAAAGGCAGTTACAGGCAGCGACATCGTCGTCGCCGCGACTAATTCTAAAGTACCGGTCTGCAAGGGTGACTGGATCGAAAAAGGCATGCACCTCACGGGCGTCTTGCCCAATGAGTTCGACATCGATTGCTACAAGAAAGCCGACTACATTGTGATTTTCAACCGCCTGCATGGGCGCGACTACACGCTCAGGCGCGGTCCTGAAGAGGAGCCACTCGACGTTCCACCCCACGCGGATTTGCTCAAAGACGCCCCCGAGATCGCCGACCTGGTTTCAAAAAAGGTTCCCGGCCGCAGAAGCAGGGACGAGGTTACGATCTTCGCCAACGGCGGCCATGGCTGGGGACATGACGGCGGCCCCGGATACGGCATTCAATTCACCGCAATGGCCAAGTTAATCTACGATCGCGCCAAAGAACGCGGCGTCGGACGAAAATTGCCCCTCGAATGGTTTCAGCAGGACGTAAAGTCCTGAACGATTCCGCATGAATCAATGCTCATAGCAGAGGGGTCATCGCCGTTCGGAGCTTGACGCAAGGGTTTAACGTGCGGCTGCACGAGTCGCTGGAGTTCCCAGATGGGCTATTTTGTGCTGCTGTTCGGGTCGTCACAGGGACAGACGGGTTGCCGGTTCGACAGGCCACGAATGGAGGGTGCGCGCATGACGGATGAACGAAGCGGACGTCCTGTTATTCTCTCCAGCCCGTCGTGCGTAGGGAAGAGCCCGCTGGCTACAGTTCCGGCCAGATATCCCACTTAGAGTCCGTACAGCACTTTGGCATTGTGCGACAGGATTTTTTCCTTAACTGCTGAATCCAAACCTTCCATCCGCTGAAACTCATTTAACGCTGTCACCGCGCTGGACGGATCGGTGTGGCCGTAATCGGTGCCGATTACCAGTCTATTTTCACCGGCGCAGCGGACGATATAGGGGACATCGTCGTTGGTCTGACAGGTAACGAAAATCTTGTATTCCTCGAACATGTTCTGCGGGAATGTTCTGCCTCCCGCGCGGTAGCGGATCGCCGCTTCACGATAGATCCACGGCACCCACTGGGCCGACGCTTCAATGAAGCCCCAGCGGAGCTTTGGAAACACTGTTGGTAGCTCGCTCATGATAACATCAAAGCAGGCGGTAACCGTGGGCACGCGGAATTGGGCGAAGCGGCCGGCGGGCGCCAAGCGGTAGAGATCGGCGTTTTCAGGATTACCATTGGCGATATGTACGGCGATCGGCATGTCGAGATCGCTGGCGGCCTGGTAGAGAGGATAGAAGTAAGGGTCCGAGAGATGGCGCTCGCCTTCCAACGGGCGCATGCAAACCGCGGCGCCGCCGTTCTCCTTTGCGAACTTCACTTCCTCGATCGCCTCCTTGATGTTCATTGCCGGCACAACGCAGGAGTAAAACAAACGACCCTGGCTTTGCTTTGCAACGTCGGCCAACCATCGGTTCCAACTACGGCACAGGGCGACCTCGGCTTCGGGTCTGGTCGTGATTCGTTCGATCCAAAAGGTGTTGTGCAGCACCTGCACGTCGATGCCCAGTTCATCCATGTGCTTCAGGCGCAAAGCGACATCGTCTAGTTCGCGGGCGGCCTGGGGAGTCTCGAAGTTTCGCCCGGCACGCTCGGCGAATTCGTGCAACTCGCGCTCGTTGAGCGTGAGAAAACGGAAACCGGCGATCTTATCGTCGATCACCCAATACTGGCGTGTCGCATCCTCGGGCGTGGAAAACAGCATCGGACGATACTTGCGGTCGGACGTGTCCAGATAATCCCAAGTATGCTCGGTTTCGATTACATGGGCGTCGGCATCAATGATGGGAACTGGTTTGGCCATTGGATTGCCCCCTTTCGCGTTCGGTGACGTAGTCGATGTTTGAGGTTAGTGCCCTGGTGTAGACCTGTCAAGAAAAACTCGCCTGGCTGAAACCCTGCAATGTTGCCGTTGTACTGCCTCACGCTCTAACTCTGCCCCGCGCGGCGGGCCGAGCCACCGCTTCGCCCCAGCGCGAGAGAAACGCAGTGACGAAGCGATGTTCGTTGGCCGGCTCCACCGCCAATGGAGCCAACGCCATGGCAACGGCTAAGGCGATATGATAGCCGATGGAGCGCGAGGCCAGGGCACGCCGGTAAGCGGCGTGCGCGCGGTTGACCCAGACCGTTGATTCAACGAGACGCCCGATCTCGGCATCATCCGCGCGGTCTTCAAACTCAATGTCGAGCCCATAATGCCCCGGGCGACGCCTCCCTCCTCTGGCCGGCAATCGAAGCACTGACGTAGCGGGCTCAGCTTCCGCCTGCGAGGTTGATTCCGCGGCACCCTCTGCGTGATCGGTCTCAGAAACTGGCGGTTCGCCGCCGCGCGTCTCGTTCTCCGCCTGATGAACGACCGACGCGGCCATGAAAGAACGCGCCGCTTGGCCGTCGCCGTTGCCACCGAGCGGCAGCTTTTTTTGCCCGCCCGCGCGTTGCTCGACGAGCGACGCGAGCAGGGGAAAATCGGCGGCCAGGTCCTCAAGCATATGCGCCAGATCACGCTGCAGCGGGCGCACTTCCCGCGGCGGCGCTTCGGCGCTGGACGACGGCGCGTCGCCCCAAGCGGACAGTTGCCGGGAAACCGCTTCTTGGATCGCCTTGCGAAACGCCAGGTATGTGGCGCCGCGGGCGCCGGCGCGGATGAAGTCGCCCTTGTTAAGGGTCAAGCAAGCGGCGAGGTCCGGCACCTCGATGAGTCCGCCGATGCATTCGGGTGCGGCTGGAGTCATCCCCATCCAATCCCAGCCGCGCTTGATAACTTTGCCATATGTGCTGATGGCGATACCGCGCCGATCTTCCGCGAGCGGCAACTCTTCTCGGTTAAGGTATCCGAGCGCGGAGGGCTTGCGCTTGCGTAGCATGCGGATTTCCAACGGCGCATGGAGCGGCGCCGTCCACGATTGCTTGTCCAGCTGTTGGCCGTTGACGTTGATGGCTACGCCCTTCGGATAGTGGGTGGCCAGGAATTCATCAAAGGCGGGATCGAACAGCGGCTGGAACTGGCCGCGCACTACGTTTTCCAGAAATCCGGGATCTAGCAACGGCGAGAGAGCATTTTGAACCTTGAGCCTGACCGCCGTGCCGCGCTCCGAGAGCAAGCCGGCGGGCGTCACCCACTTCCACGGCGCGCGGTGGCGCGAGGCAAGGTGCCAGGAGCTTGCCACGTGGGATTTGCCCCGGCACGTCTCGGCGAACACTTCCTCGCACACGAGCAGGCCGAGCTTGATGCCGACGCCGGCAAAGCCGATGCCCTGGCCGCGCGTCTTGGTGCTTGCCGCGATGTCGTGAAAACGCGCCAGTTCGCGCCGCAGCATGCCCCTGCCATTGTCCACCGCCGTTAGAGTGCGCTCCGCCGGATTGCTTTCGAAGAATAGTCTCGTCGCTCCCGAGTCCAGAGAATTTGCCATGATCTCGGTGAGAATCGTTTCTTCGATGGAGCCCGGATAAGCGTCCCGCAGGTCCTCGAGGAGATGTAAGAGATCGACGCGCGTCTCACCCATCGGCGCTCATCCCGCGGTTGAGCTTCACCCCTAATTGCCGTGACATCACAAACTCCATTAATTACCGGCTCGCCATACCATATGGATTCTCGCCGGCATTATCAATCATACAAAAAATTTGTGGAAAAAGCCGTTTGAGCGCTTGGCAAGTAGAATTCAGGAGATATATGTTGCTGGTGGTTTCATCGGCCACAGCCGACCGAATCGATTACCAGGGAGGAATACGCGATGAAGAGCGCCTATGGCTTTAGAATTCCGGAGTCCGATCCTGAGCTGACTCGTGTGGGCCCGGGGACCCCCTGCGGCGAACTGATGCGCCGCTACTGGCAGCCGGTGTGTCTATCCGCGCAGTTGACGGATTTGCCCAAGCGCGTGCGGATTCTCGGAGAGGAGTTGATCGCGTTTCGCGACGGCCAGGGCAGGGCGGGGTTGCTCTATTTTCGTTGCAGCCACCGCGGCGCTTCGTTGGAGTACGGCAAGGTGGAAGAGCGCGGCCTCAGATGCTGCTACCACGGCTGGCTATACGATATCGACGGAAACATTCTCGAAATGCCGCTAGAACCGCCGAACAACCCGTTCCTCAAGCAGGTTCAACATCCGTGTTATCCGGTGCGCGAATTCGGCGGCCTCCTGTTCGCTTACATGGGACCGCCGGAAAAGATACCCGAGTTTCCGATTTACGACATCTGGCGCAAGGAAGGCGGCATGTTGAAGGCGCGTATGGGACCGCGGGTCGGCGGGCCGGTTGATTGCAATTGGCTCCAGGCCGAAGAAAATTTGATGGACGCGCTGCATACCTTCTGGCTGCACACGCGACACAGCAAACCCCAGTTTCCGTCACAGGCTTATGGCGTCGACCCCCACGAGCTGAAGTATGAAGAAACCGAGATGGGCATGCGTTTCCGGCTCACGCGCAAACTGCTCAGCGGCAAATGGTGGGAACTCGTCTGGGAAATGCTTATGCCCCTTAACATCCATCTCGTTTATACCGAGGAGCCCAAAACGGAATGCGTTCATTCGGTAAGCTACTGCGTGCCCATCGACGATACACATCAACTGGGGGCGAGCATCCGTTGGCTGCCCGAAGACGGGCGCGATCAACTGAGCGGCCGGGAGCAATTGGCGCCGGCGGGGCGGCGAGATGTGAGTTACGAGTACACGCAGCGTTACCCCGATGATAAAGAGGCCGTCGAGGGGCAAGGGCCAATTGCGCTGCACGGTTTAGAGCATTTGGTCACTTCGGACAGGGGTGTGATCATGTTCCGAAGGATTTTGCGCGAAGCCATACAGGCGGTGGGGGCGGGCGCCGACCCAAAGGGAATCATTCGCGACCCGGCAAAGGCGGCTGGAGTACCCACTGGCGCGGGAAGTTTCGTTAGAGACGAATGAACGCGGATTCCGCAGTTGCGCTCGACAGGAAGCGCGAGGCGCAACCCTTCCGTAGCAAAGTCGATGGGTTTCCGCAGACATCGAGCAGCGGTGCTTCCATGGAACGTTCGAGCTCGCAACGACGAAGTGCGAAGGCGCAAAATGAATTTGAAATTTTATAGTTGGACGCCTTCGCCACTCCAGGGTTCCACCTCGCTTGCCGTCGACTCAGTCGAACTGCGGAATCCGGGATGAATCGGCCAGTGCACGATTTAACCTGACGCTTTCAGTGTATTTCCGCGCTTTGTGGTTAAATAGGAATTCAAGAGGTCCGTTTGGTTGACCGTTTCGCTTTCATCGGCGGGGGAACGGCGAGGATGGGACATGGGGCGCGGCGCAAAACCCTTTCGGTGACACTGCCGATGAGCATATGCGCGAGCCCGGTGCGGCCATGGGTGGACATGACAATCAGGTCCGCGCCTTCGGCCACGGCAGCGTCAACGATCGCTTTATAGGGCGTACCGATACCCACTTCCTGGCGCACTTTGGCGTTGGCGAGCCGGTCGGGAAAATTTTCTCGCACGAAAGCATCGAGGCGCTTGCGGCGCTGCTCCAAAATTTTTTTGAGCTTCGGGTGTTCCGTTTGTGTCGCGACCCAATCTTCCTTGCCTTGCGGAAATGGGGTCTCCTCTACGGTGACGATATGGTAAATGACGACCTCGCTCTGCTGCCAGTCCGCCAGGTCCAATGCGTAGCGCAGCCCCGAGGTCGAAAGTTCCGACATATCCGCCGGCGCGAGAATCTTTTTGATCCTGGTCATGCGAAATGGAAACCTCGCTACGCTCGCGTTCAAGTCGTTGCGGCCGTTTAATCCCTCTCCTTCATGCTGCCGCGCGCCGCGGGGAAGGACAGAGGTGGGGGACGGTTAAAGCTAAAATGGCTCACTAGCTACTTCAAATGTTTGGCGAAAAAATTCACGGTGCGGTCCCAGGCGACCTTCGCGCATGCCGCATCATAGTTCTGCCCTTGTTCGTTGAAAAATGCGTGGCCGGCATTATACCAATATGACTCAAAGGGGACATTGCCTTCTTTGAGCTTGGCTTCCAGGGCGCGCGCCGCCTCCGGAGCAAATGACTGGTCGTTTTCTGCGAAGTGCAGTTGCAACGGCTTAACGATGGTTTTCACGTCGCCCGCTTGTTCGGGCGGGAATCCATACCACGACGAGCAGGCGTCCGCTTCCTTAACATACATCGAGGCGAGCACAGTAAGCGCGCCGCCCATGCAGAATCCGACCACGCCGACCTTGGCACTGGATTGCTTTAAATATTGTGTCGCCCCGCCAACGTCTTGAGAAGCCGCGTCGCCGAAGTTGAGGCTGGTCATCAGGTGTTTGGCCTCGGCAACGTCGAACGTAACTTTTCCTTTATATAGATCCGGCACCAAAGCGCGATAACCGATGGCCGCAAATCTGTCCGCAACGCCCTTGATCTGATCGTTGAGACCCCACCACTCTTGAATGACAACTACCCCCGGCGCCCGGTCACCTGCGGCGGGACCAGCGAGATAGCCATGACAGTTAATGCCGTCCGGGCGTTTGAAGGTGACCATTTGTCCCATGACAGACCTCCGTATTTATGAACTGTGTTCGATAGCTATCGAAAAAGCCCATGACAAGTCAACGGGCGCGGCGAAACGCATTGGGACCGCGCCCGCACAGACTAACCCTTTGATTGAACCTTGGTCCTGGCATCGTCGATGATCGGTTGCAAGTCTTTTTTGAGTCCGGGCTTGAGCTGGAATGCTTTCTTTAGATCCGCGTCCGCGTCCTTGTCTTTGTTCTGGTAGATCCTAAGTATGCCCCGATAGACATATGCATCCGCGTTGCTCGGCTGGATGCGGATCACTTCGCTGAAATCCCGCGCGGCGTGGTCATATTTTTCAGCTTTCAAATAAGCGAGCCCGCGATTGAAAGCCGCTTCCGCATCTTTGGGATCGAGGCGAATGGCTTCGCTGTAGTCCTCGATAGCCGCTTCGTGTTGTCCCAACTTTGCTTTCGCCAACGCGCGATTATAATAGGCATGGGCCGACTTGGGATTCAGTTGTAGCACCTGGCTGAAGTCCTGAATCGCTCGGTCCAGTTGGCGGGCATCGGCGTGGGCGATGCCGCGATTGTAATACGCTTCCGTCAGCCCGGCGTCGAGGCTAAGAGCCTGGTCGTAATCCTTGATAGCGTCTTCTTTCTTATCCAGCGCCAGAAAGCTATTGCCCCGGTTGTAATAGTTCTCGGGATTCTTTGCATCCAGGCGGATCGCCTCGCTATAATCTCTTACCGCGAGGTCGTAGCGTTTCGCGTCGAAATAAATGTCACCTCGGGTAACGTAGATTTTTCCGTCTTCGGGGTTGAGCTTGATGGCGGCATCGAAGTCTTTGAGCGCCATGTCATCTTTTTTGAGCCGCCGATAGGTGGCGCCTCGGTTATAAAGCGCTTCGGTGTCTTTCGGATTGAAACGCAGGGCTTGGCTATAGTCTCGGAGCGCCTGCTCGTTCTGACCGAGGTCATAGTGAGCATTGCCCCGGTTGAAGTACGCCTCGGCGAGTTTTGGGTCGGCCTTGATGACGCGGTCGTACTCACGGATCGCTTCCCTCGGTTTTCCCGCCTCGTGCAATTTGAGCCCTTCATTGAGGGCGTCGAGCACCGCTTGAGCCGGCGCCGCCCATGCCGGCGCGTGTGCGAACAAAGCGAGTGAGGACGTCAGGGCAAGTCCGGCGATAGTTCGTTGCATGATGGTCAGCGTTTCCCTGTTGGCGTTTTGGTCTCCGCCGTTAGAGCTTCAAGTTTGTCCTTGAGGCTCGGATCCAGCTCGGTGGCGCGTTTGAGATCTTTCTGGGCCTCCTCGGCCCTGCCGAGCCGGAGTTTGATCGTTCCACGGTTGGCGAAAATCCTGGCATTCTTGGAGTCGATTTTAATGGCTTCATCAAAGTCTTTTAGCGCCATTTCGTATTTCCCCAAAAGCGAGTAGGCATTGGCGCGATTATTGAATGCTTCCGCATTTTTCGGATCGAGCTTGATCGCTTCACTATAATCTTTAATTGCCTCCTCATGGCGGCCAATGCGGCGGTAAGCGAGGCCGCGGCTTTGATAAACATCGGCGTCTCTAGGATCGAGTTTCTGCGCCTCGTTGAAATCGGCGATGGCTTTCTCGTTTTGGCCCAGCGCGGAGTAGGCGAGGCCGCGCTGGCGGTAGATCCCGGGTGTCTTGGGATTTTGTTTGATGACTTCGTCATACTCTTTAATCGCCTCCTCAAATTGCTTCTGGCCGAAGTGCGCGTTAGCGCGATTGACCCGCGCGTCGATCAATTTGGCATCGAGTCTAAGCGCCGCATTGTAGTTTTTTAGAGCGTTATCGTAGTCGCCGAGTTTGTAATAGGCCAATCCCCGGTTGTTATACACTTCTGCGGCATTGGGCGCGGCTTTGGCGGCCCGGTCGTAGGCGGCGATCGCCTCCTTATATTTTCCCGCCCGGAACAGCTTGACGCCCTCGCTGAAAGCGTTGTCCGCCGCGCCAGCCAACGCCAGCGAAGGCATCCCGAACAGAGCTAGCAAAAGTGACGGGTAGAGGCGAAAGATTGTTTTCGTCATATTCAAAAAATGTTTAACGCAAGGAAAGACGATTGTCCAATGGGCCGGCAATTTATCGCGACCCCGGGATTCGGCCTGGACAAATTCGATGAAAAGGAATAAAAAATAAAGATATTAAGGATTATTGCAGGAGGGAAAATTTTATGAGCACAGCCGGTGCAGACACCAGAACGGCGGAACAGGTACTCGGCAACGATAAGATCGTCTCGTCTGATTCCCACATAATGGAGCCAGCCGATCTCTGGGAGAAAAATCTAACTGCAAGTCTTCGGGATAAATATCCGAAATTCCCAGTGCGCAATGCGCCCGGCGAAAAACCGGGCGGGTGGGACCCGAAAGCGCGGCTGGACGAAATGGCAGTGGACGGCGTCACCGCCGAAGTACTTTACCCAACCTTCGGTTTGCGCCTTTATGCATTGGAAGATGCCGAACTCCAAGAAGCCTGCTTCAAAATAGGCAACGATTGGCTTATCGATTACTGTAAGGTCTCGCCCGGACGTCTTTTCGGTATTCCGATGATCTCGATGTACAACATTCCGAACGCGATAAAAGAACTCGAGCGCTGCAAAAAGGCGGGAATGATCGGTTGCATGATTTGGCAGGTGCCCCCCGATCATCTACCGTTCACCAGCGACTACTACTATCCCTTCTGGGAAGCGGCGTCGGCACTCGACATGCCGGTCAACGTGCATATTTTGACCGGGTTCAATTACAGCCGCTTCGAGCGTAAAGGACTCGACACCTACCGCATGACCGTGAACCAAAAACTCGCGGATGCGGCGAATGTTTTGTTCGATTTCGTGTTTGGCGGCGCTCTGGCACGCTACCCCAAACTGAAAATCGTTTATGTCGAGAACGAGGTGGGATGGATCCCGTTCTATTGTCATGAGTGGGACAAGTACTTCGTCCGTCATAGCCCCAAAGCGCCGCTCCCTTATATGAAGAAGTTGCCCAGCGAGTACGTCCAGGAGCAGGTTTTCGCGACCTTTTTCAGCGATCCGGCGGGCGGCCGTTTGATGGAAGATTTCGGCCAAGATAATTTCATGTGGTCGAGTGACTATCCCCATGCGGCCTCCACCTGGCCGCACTCGCGCAGCGTGATCGCGAAAGAATTAGGACACTTGCCTAAGGCGACAATCGACAAAGTGGTGCGCGACAATGTCATTAGTCTCTATCATTTAAAAGTTGACGGCATTAACAACTGACAAGTAATATCAGAATAGAAAGGATCTCTCATGGAGCCAGCGAGAAAACTAGAACCGGAAGTAAAACCCCGCGCGCAGAAATTTTCGCTCAGGACGCCGTATATGAAACAAGGCCGGATCACGCAGCTCGTCGCTGAGACAGAGAACATGTGGATCCACACCAAGATCAACTACGAAGGCGGTGAAAACGAGATCCACACTCACCTCGACGAAGATCATTCTTTCATCGTGCTCGAAGGTCAGATGAGCGTGTTCGACGAAAAGGGCAACGAGCAGAAGATCGAAAAATATCAGGGCATCATGATCCCCAAGGGCGCTTATTACCGCTATCTCAACACCGGTAAGGAGAACCTGGTGGTGCTGCGCGTCGGCGCCGGCATCAAAGGCAAAGCGCAGGGTGGCGTTGAAATGCGCGTGCGCCCGGATGGCAAACCTTTGCTGGCGGATTCGGCGGAGAACAAAACGGTTCCGCCCATCGAAGATACGCGGTATTTCGCCGATTCAGCCGGATGAGCGATGGCGCTCGCAGCTCACGCGAGATACCCATGAGCCGGAACACAGGCCACTGAATTCTTCAGTGGCCTGTGTCGTTTTGGAGGTCTAATATGGCGCTCAGCGAACAGCAATATGCTTGGGAAACGCCGCCGGACATTTGGCGCGGCTTTAAGTCCTCAACGGCAAACTGGCAAGCGCGCGTGGTCGCGATTTTTATCGCGCCCAAGGCCGCCGAAGCGATGATTTCGGTGCCGCAAGCGCGCGCCTTTGCCGACCGCGGCCTCGAAGGAGATCGATTTTTCCGTGACTCATGGCGGGCGCTCAGCCGGCCCGACAAAGCCGTAAGCCTCGTTGAAGCGGAAACCCTTGAAATCGCGGCCGCTGAGCTGGGCGCCGAAACGTTGGCGCAAAACAGCCGGCGCAATATCGTTACCCGCGGGGTGCCACTGGTTGACTTGTTGCACCGTGAGTTTATGGTCGGCGGCGTGCGATTGCGCGGCATAAGGTTGTTCGAGCCTTGCGGGCATCTCGTGAAGCTTTCCGGCATGCCGGGTATTTTCAAAGCATTGGAGCACCGCAGTGGCCTCAAAGCCGCCATCGTGAGCGACGGCCTGATTCGTGTCGGCGACCCAATTACGCTGGCCACTGAAACTCAACAGGCGATCGTCGTTAACCGGCCATAGCCACTTCTCGTACAACAGGAGACTCTCATGGAATTTGGACTGCATTTGCCTGCTTCGAGCGCCGACGTAAAAGCGTCCGAGCTGATCCGTTTCGCGCAAAGCGCCGAAGCGCTGGGCTTTTATTGCATCACCATCGCCGATCATGTGATCGTGCCGAAAAATATCTCGATCCCATACCCCTACACCGTTGACGGCAAATATCCCGGCACCGGCTATCACCTTGAAACGCTCATGACGATGGGCTTTCTTGCAGGCACGACCCATCACATCCGATTGATTACCAGTGTCATGATCGCGCCCTATCGCAATCCGATTATCACCGCCAAGATGCTCGCCAGCCTCGACGTGTTGTCGCAGGGCAGGGTGATCGTCGGTCTCGGCGTCGGCTGGATGAAGGAAGAGTTCGAAAACCTGCAAGCGCCAAGCTTCGCTGACCGCGGCAAGGTGACCGATGAATATATTCACGTGTTCCGCGAGCTATGGACCCAGGACAACCCTTCATTTAACGGCCGGTATTGCAACTTCTCCGACATCATTTTTATTCCCAAGCCGGTGCAACAACCGGCGATTCCCATTTGGATCGGCGGCCATAGCAAACAGGCGATTCGTCGCGCAGCTCGCCTCGGCGACGGCTGGCATCCCATCGGCGGCGTGCCGACGATTCCTTTGGAACCGGAAGACATGAAACGGGACGTCGCGCTACTCGGCGAATTTGCCCAGGCCGCCGGACGAGACCCGAAAAGGATTCGCGTCGCGCTCAAGGGATCGCTATTCGACAGAGAGAAAAAGATAGATGGACGCAGACGGCGTTTCATGGGCAGCGCCGAAGAGATCGCTTCCGACATTCGCGCGTACCGCGATGTGGGAGTGGACACGATGATTTTTGATGTGCGCCGCCCGACGATAACTGAAACACTGGAACGTATGGAATGGATGGCCAAGGAAGTCATCACCATGGCTTGCGGTACGTAATTGCTTTATTCTAAAGGGTTACGCACTGTGATGGTACAGAGAAGGATGTGATCTCACACGCCAAAGACGCCAATGGCGGTTCAACGTTCAAGGTTCGATGTTCAACGTATTTCGGACTTTCATCGCGCCTTTGTACCGTGTCTTAACTTTGAACGCTTGATCGTTGAACTTTGAACCAGCAATAGGTCGCTCATGCGTTTCTACATTAATATTCTGACCACATACCATCCAGAGATCGATCCGTCCTACGATGTTTATTACCGTCAGATACTCGAACAGGTTGAGTTAGCCGAGGAGTTGGGCTGGGAATGTTTCATGTTCAACGAGCACCATTTTTTAGGTTATGGCGGATTGGTCGCCAATCCGGCGGTGCTTCTGGCCGCTGCCGCAGCGCGTACCACACGCATTCGTTTGGGGCCGTGCATTGCGATCTTGCCACTGCGCCATCCGCTGTTCAGCGCCGAAGATTACGCGATGGTGGATGCCATCTCAGGCGGGCGGCTGGAGTTCGGCATTGGTTCCGGCAATACTGAGATGGACTATAGGGTATTTGGTGTCACTCGAGAAAACGATCGGCAGCGGTTGCACGAAGCCCTGGACGTGATCCTCAAAACCTGGGGTAACGAGCGGGCAAGCCACCAAGGAAGTTTCTGGCGGTTCGAGGAACTGACGCTTTATCCGAGGCCTATTCAACAACCCCATCCGCCGATCTGGGTGGCGGGAACTTCAGCGGAAGGATTGGCCTGGGCGGGACGAAACGGTTATCACATCATGACCGTAGGCCATCCGCACCCGCCGGAAAAAGTACGGCCTGGGGTAGAAGCCTGGAAACAGAGTCTGATCGAAGCCGGCTTCGATCCGGAAGACAAGCATTGCCAGTTTCACGTGCGCACCCATGTGAACGAAAGCTCAGAACATGCCCGCGCAATCGCCACGGCCGCTATTAACCGTTACGACGCGATTTCACGCATCGGCCGCCGCTCCCTTACCGTCGCGCCGGCGCAGTATGACTGGGACATGATGCTCGCCACCGGCCGCAATAATTACGGCACCCCCGACCAAGTGATCCAGGGCATTCACAACGCCATACGGAACTACCACTTCGACACACTCACCACGACTTTTCATTTCGGCGGTATCCCGCACCGCGAAATCACAAAATCGATGCGGCTTTTCGCCAAAGAAGTGATGCCGGCCTTCCGCTGAGGCGGGAGGGTGGTCGTGATTTACCATTGCCCGACAATTTTCAAGGGAATTACTCAACCTGATAAACCCCTTATATTCGGACTAGCGCTTCGCCAATCTGGCTGCCTTTGTCTATGCAACTTGGATTACGCAACAACTCACTTTGTTAAGTTCGCCGCATTATAAAACATCGATACATTTGTACCCGATTCGCACGATCGGGGGGCAATCCGGGCTAGTGCACCCGCCTGTGACGCTTGATACAGCGTATACTCTCTGATCACTCAGCCGTCGAACAGGCCCGATCTCAAGATGCTGGGGATCCAAGAGGTTAGACTGGTTTCCCACCCCCGGTAACTGACGTCGGCGCGAAATTTTGGGTAACGATTGCATTAAATTAACAGTTTAAATCTTTGTTTTATTTCGAATTTAGTAGAACAGAAATGAGACGACACGAATCGCCATCTCGCTGTCCTAATGGTCGACGATTGGCAAATTTCTCGAGCCGATCGTTCCATCAGAGATTGAACGACAATTCCATTCTTGGGTACGGCGAAGGATGGCCGTCGTTTTGCTCTACCTCAATCGCAAGTTTGATTAACGAGATGAGAGGCGAAACACAACAACAAATTTTGCTCCAGGAGGATTTATGGGTTTATGTATTCGATTCCGTGGGCTTGTGATTGCCTTGATGGCTTTCGGCACGGTGGCTTGGCACGCCGAGTCCATGGCCGGGCCAATACTAGGGGCCAACGTGATCGTCAACACAACCGGTCATGTGACCGCCACTTATCTTGGACACACCGCGCGTATCTCCAACGATCTATATCTCAATAGTCCGACCAACAGCTTCGGCCTCATTTTCAATAACCACGCCACCCCCATTGGCACGACCTTCGACCTGGGAACTTTCACCGCGGGCACGGAGTTGATATTTCGCCTCCATGCGCACGAGAGTGGGGGAACGGATCTCACGCCCCGGGACTACTTTACGGGCGCGGCGGGCCGCAACCCGGATGGTATTGCGCATGCGTACGTGGATGGCCAGTATGCGTTGAATGCAACCTATGTAGGCTTTGAAGATGTCTTTGGCGGAGGGGATCTGGATTACGACGATCTCAAATTTTCCTTCACCAACACGCGGGCGGAAACCCTTCCGGAGCCCGCAACGTTCTTGCTACTGGGGACGGGTCTGGGCGCACTGGCTTTGACGAGAAGACTGCGCAGAGCAAATGCCGGGTGAAAACTTTTCCAATAATTGGCCTTGGCCGTTGAACGAGTTTCTCCAGCCATCGAACATGGTTACCCCTCTCGTTCTCGATAAAGCAAACCCTGCCGAGTAGGATTGAGACGGCTTGAAAAGTCGTCTCAATCTGTCTATGCGCGACACTGTTTGACCCGGATTCCGAAGTTGCAGATGGCGCAAAGAGCGACGAGCGAACCGCCATTAGCGAAGCCAATGGGCCTCTGCATCTAAGCGGTTGGATTAGAAACAGCCCCGGCGAGCAAAAAAACCGTGGTAAGTTTTGCGGCGGGAAAATCCGCCCGAATTACCGTCTATTCTCCGATAATCAAGTCGCCTTGCTTGAACCGGACGACTATGAGTGATTAGGATCGTACCGGGAATATCCACTGATGTTTTTAATATCGCGTTTCGTCCTGAAATCAGCGATTACCGCCTTATTGATCGCCGCAGGCGGTAGTGCGACGCGGGCCGACACTATCGAAATCCTCCCTCCTCAAGCGCTTCTTGCGACGAGGAATGGATCGTGGCCACTAAACAGCTCAAACCCGGCGATGAATTGATATTACATGAGGGCACATACTCGCAGCCCTACCGACGCGCGATTCAGCTCAACGGCCTGCCGGGAAAACCCAGAATCATTCGCGCGGCCGCCAATGCCCGGCCGGTCATTACCCGTCCCCCGAGACCAACACCAAACAGAATAACCTCGAGATCGCCGATTCTTCTTACCTGGTTATTCGAGGTCTGCATTTTCGCGGCGGCAGCATCGGCGTTCGCATTACAGCAAGTCATCACATCACGATCGAAGACTGCGAGATCTCCGAGAGTCAAAATAACGCCATCGCGGCCAACCGCGGCGACTCGGACTCCCTCATTTTTCGCCGCAACCATATTCATCGGGATGGCCCCACCGAGGGCCAAGGCATGTATAAAGGCTGTCACGACGCCAGCTGCCGTGTCACTAACAGCTTGTTCGAAGGCAATTATATCCATCACCTGCGCGCCACCAGTAACGGCGGCAATGACGGCATTGAAATCAAAACCGGCTCTTATGGGAATACTATTCGCGACAATGTGATTCACGACACAAACATAGGAATGAAGTATCCCTGCATCTTTGTATAGGGCGGCGGCCCGGTACCCAATCTGGTCGAAGGCAATGTTGTCTGGAATTGCGGCGAAGGAATACAAGTGGTAGCGGATGCGGTAATTCGAAACAACATCGTCGCCGATTCTTCGGTCACATTTGCGCCGCCATTCGATTTCAACAACATGAAACGCCGGCGGTCCACAACCGACGTGGGCGCATACGACACACAAAAAAGAGCCAGCAATCCCGGCTGGAAGATTGTTCCTGGTAAATCGCCGCATACGCTGACGGATGACGGCAAAACTTCAAAACCGACGCCGTTTTAGCCGAAATG
>DATBLC010000362.1:0-76538 GCA_036555515.1 Binatia bacterium | reverse complement strand
AATATGAAAATTCCGCCTCATCCGGTTCTCGCGCGCGGCGCTGTGCATTGCGCCGGAGTACCCGTGGCCGCGGTGGTGGCGCGGACCCGCGCCGAGGCGCAGGACGCGGCCAACGCCATCGAAGTCGAGTACAAACCACTGCCCGGAGTATCCAACGCGGAAGAAGCGCTGAAGCCCGGCGCGCCGCTTGCGCGCGAAGAACTTGACAGCAACATCTGTTACACGCTGACGAAGAACGGCGGCAACGTAGACAAGGCGTTCGCCCAGGCGGATCACGTCTTCACCATGCATATCGCCAGCCCGCGCCAGGTGGCGCTGGCCATGGAGCCGCGGGGAATCGTCGCCAGTCCCGATCCGCGCGGCCAGGAGCTCACCGTGTGGCTTTCGTGTCAAGGACCGCACCGCGCCCGCGCCGAGATCGCCAACACCCTTGGTTTTCCCGAACACAAAATTCGTCTTTATGCTCCGGATGTCGGCGGCGGGTTTGGCAGCAAGGGACCGGTGTACCGCGAAGATATCGTCGCTTGTTATTTAGCGCTCAAATTAAAAACCCCGATCAAATGGGTCGCCACGCGGAGCGAGGACTTCGTCACCACGATTCAAGGCCGCGACCAGGCTATGACTTCCGAATTGGCACTGAGAAAAGACGGCACGATTCTCGGCCTGAAGGTCAAAGTCGTCGCCAACCTCGGCGCCTATTTGCACTCCAGCACCGCCGGCCCGCCGCAGCGTATGCTCGGCATGGCCTGCGGTAGCTATCAAATCCAAGATTGCCGCGTGGAAATCGTGGCAGTGTTCACCAACACCTGCCCCACCGGGCCCTATCGCGGCGCCGGCAGGCCCGAATCGGTTTTGAACATCGAGCGTCTGCTCGACAAGGCCGCGGCGGTGTTGGGTATGGATCGTTTGGAGATTCGTCGGAAAAATTTTATTCAGCCCGATCAGTTCCCTTATACCACCGGCACCGGAGTCGAGTACGACTCGGGCGATTATGCCAAGCCGCTGCGCGAAGCTGTGAAGATGTCAAACTACGACGAACTTTTGCGCCAGCGGGACGAAAGACGCAAGCGCGGCGAGCTGGTCGGCATCGGCTTTTCCACATTCGTCGAGCCCAGCGGCGGCGCCGGCTTCGAAAGCGGCACCGTGCGCGTCGAACGAACCGGCGCGATCACCGTGCTTACCGGCTCCAGCTCCCACGGTCAAGGCCACGAGACATCCTATGCCCAGGTGGTCGGCGAGCGATTGCGCGTGAGCATGGATCAGGTGGCGATTCGCCATGGCGACACTGTGGCAATTCAGCAAGGCACCGGCACCTTCGGCAGCCGCAGCATGGTCACCGGCGGCGGCGCCCTCGGCGTCGCCACCGAACGGCTGCTTGAAAAAGCCAAGAAGCTTGCCGCTTATTTAGTCGAGGCGGCGCCTGAAGATATGGTGCAAAGCGACGGCGGTTTCGCAGTCGCCGGCGTGCCGGACAAAAAAGTAACCTGGCGCCAACTGGCCGGCGCAGCCTACAGCGGCAGGGTTCCTAAGGGCATGGAGGTCGGGCTGCAGGAGACGGCGTTTTTCGATCCGCGACGCGAAGCCTGGGGTTTCGGCACCCACGTCGCTTTCGTCAGCATCGAACGCGAGACCGGCAAGTTTACCATCGAGAAACTCGTTTTGGTGGACGACTGCGGCGTCGTGGTCAACCCGATGATCGTCGAGGGGCAGATTCATGGCGGCGTAGCGCAAGGGCTCGGCGAAGCCACGCGCGAACAGATGCTGTACGGCGATGATGGGCAGGTGGAGACCGGCACTTTCATGAACTACGCCGTGATGCGCGCGGGCGATATGCCGCCGATGATTCTCGGCGAAACGATAACGCCAAACCCGTTTAATCCGCTGGGCGTGAAGGGCGTCGGCGAATGCGGTACCAACGGCGCTCCGCCGGCTGTGGCCAATGCGCTCATGGACGCCCTCGCGCCGCTCGGCATCGATCACGTCGATATGCCTTACACGGCGCCGAAACTATGGGCACTGATCAGAAATGCGGAGGGAAAAAACTAGGCAATAGGCAACGATTGGGAATTGTCTCACAACCCAAGGGCTGCGCTATAGCGCAGCCCTTTTCTTTTTGCGCGCGGTCTCCTATACAGGTGCTGAAGGGAGACTAAGCATGCCGAAGCGCATTCTGCTTGTCCTCAATGCATTGGGTTTCGCCTTCCTCATCACCGCCCAGGTTCAAGCCCAGGCCCCAGGTCCTACAGAAAAGGTCGTGGTCAGCTACCCGAGCAAATCCATCACCAACTTTCCGATCCTGGAAACAGCTCAAAGGAAAGGTTTTTTTCAAAGAGAGGCATTGAACGTCAGCGCCGTCTACATGCGTGGCGGTATTGACATCAAAGCGCTGCTCACCGGGGACGCCGACTTTGGCACAGGCGGCACGACCGCGGTCACGGCATTCGTCGCCGGCGCCCCGCTGCGCGTGGTCATGAGTCTGAATTCCTACGTCGATCAAGGCCTCTACGGTCAACCAAAGTATCGGAACTTGGCGCAACTTAAAGGCCAGTCCATCGGCTCCCTCAATCCCGGCGGATTGGTCGATACGCTGCTAAGAAAAGTCTTAGTGCAGGGAGGACTCTCGCCGGAGCGCGACGTTGTCATTCTTAACATGGGTGGCACGCCGGAACGTTACGCCGCGTTGAGGGCGGGCACCCTGGCGGCATCGATGCTCAGCGCGCCCCATAGCTTGCGCGCCGAGAAAGAGGGTTACACAAAACTCGCCGCCACCCGCGATTATGTCGACGTTCCTGGAACCGCGCTGGTCGTGCACGCAGACAAAATCAAGAAACAGGCGAACGTGATAAAAAGGTTTATGCGCGCATCGCTTCGAGCCATGGCCTACATTCGCGAGAATCGCACGGACACGACACAGATGATTGTGCGCGAATTCGGCATGGATCAAGAAATCGCGGGATTGGCCTACAAACTGCTATTGGACTTACTCAGCATCGACGGAAAAATCCGGATGGATGGTTATCAGTTGCTGGTCGACTTCGCCCGGGCCGCGCAAAAAATCGACCGGCCTATCAACGCCGCACAGTTGGTCGACGAAACACTGCTCGATGAATTGCTGCGCGAAGGGGTGACATCGCGTTGACAGGAGGCCGAGCTGTAGGCGCTCATCAGGAAGTGGAGGGACAAACCCAGTTCAAGGTTCAACGTTCAATGTTCAAGGTCCCCACCTCCGAACCTTAAACCTTGAACGTTGGACCGGGCCGAAGGCGCCGCGTTGAACCTTGAATTTTGAACCTGCCACGATTGACACGGAGCATGTTTCGGGTTATCGGAGGGCGAACGAGGTCGCTCGTCAAAGGAGGCTATTATGGGACAATTTAAAATCGAAGGCGTCACGCACTGGTCTATTCCGGTGAACAATCTGAGAGAGGCGGAGGATTTTTATGGTGAGCTGCTGGGCCTTAAGCATCTGGGACGGCTCAGCAATGGCGTCATGTCTTGTTTCAACGTCGGAGACCACAACATCCTTTTATGCGAACGGGAAAAGCCCCAGGACAAAACCATCGTCGAGGAGCGCGTGCATCATTCTTTCACGGTGAGCCCGGACTCGTTCGTGCAGGCATGCAAGACTTTTCACGAAAAGAAAATCCCCATCGTCGAGCTGGAATACCGCGCCAAGGGCTACTTCACCGGACGCGAGCTCTATTTTCACGATCCCAGCGGCAACCGCCTCGAAATCCGCGACCCAACATGGCAAAAGGGCATGCCGGAGCCGTCGTTCGAGGAGATTGCCCGGTCGTAAGACCTCGATGTGTCCAATTCACGAGACAGATGCAGCCGAAGAACGCCGCGGGAGAAACCACGCCCTGTACGATCTAGCGGACCGCCGCTGACAATCGCTCTTTACAGGCTGTTCAAAAAGGCCTCAGGTGCGAGGCGCACGAGAAATCGACGAGCGCAGGCGTACTCATGTGGTACGTTGGAGCGAGGCGATCGAGTGCAACGAAGCAGGTGAGCCGTTTTCAACACCTGTCAGCGCGAGGCGTGGAGCTGCTGATAGTTCCCCTCGGAGTCGAAAAAGTACACAGCCCGACCGCTGGCTCTGACAACCGGACCGGTGTGGTAGCAGCCTTGAGCCTTTAGGAAGGCCACGGCGTCGTCGAATTTTTCCGGCGGCACCTCAAAGGCCTGGTGTGCAATGCCGTCCTCTTTGAGCGTGTTCCGCTCCAGCGGATGAGGGCGCTGGAACAGCACCACGTCCGCGTCGCCGCATTTGAGCCGCGTAAGGCGCGCGCCCGCCTCGCCCAACCTGTCGGCTACCGTCATGCCGAGTATCTTTGTGTAGAAATTTTCAGCCCGTTGGATATCGTCCACCGCGATACCGATATGATAAATGCCAATGGACTCGATCATGGCTGCTCCTCCTTTGATTTTCCGCCTGATTTCGTTCGTGCATCGTTTGAATTCGCGCTACGACATGTTGGCGTTAAGGAGAATTGCTTCTTCTACGATGGTTTGACTGGCTCATACCACTTCGCCGGATTAGCTGTCAAGAAATCACTGCAGCGGCCCTGATCCGTCGATAAGGGGCGCTTGCTTCGTTGTCACGTCGGACTCGCATCCTCACGTACTGCCGATGTACGCTCCGGTGCGAGCCCTCGCTCCGCCTCGCACCCACCGCCTTTTCGACGGCCAGGTTAATCAAACTAGATACGACCTTACGCACGCATTATGGGCAATGGAAGCGCCGCGGCATTCCACGCGAACCGGCTATGGTCCGGCGCTAATCCCCAGCTCCTGCTGCGCGCGGCGAAGATAACTGAGGTCGAGATATTTTTCCGGCGCGGGATAGGGGCGGCTTTTGAATAGCTTCTCGCCCATCAAATCGATGAGCCGCTGAAAACCGTCACGATTCACCGAACCGTCGCGGCTGATAATGCCCTGTGAAAGATACTCATCAACGGTCGCGCGGGTGAATTTGATCGGAATTCCCGTTCGTTTGGTGACCAGATCGGCGGCTTGCTCGCGATTGGCATGGGCCCACTGCATTGCTCGCACCATCGCTTTGAGATAGCGAACGGTGAGCTGGTTATTGCTCTCCGCCCAGCGGCCGTCGACGATCAAGCTATGAAACTGCAAATTGGGTATATAGTCGTGCAATCGGGCGATTTCAGGAAATCCAAGTTCTCTTGAGCGAGGCAAGTCACCGCCGAGGATCATGGTCGCCGAAGTGTTGCACGCCTTGAGACTAGCGAGCCGTTGGGTGGTGGGGCCGTTCTGAATAATTGAATAGTCACGATTGAGCTCCAAACCTTCGGCTTTCAGCATCTCGCGGAGGAAGATTGTGCTGCCGGAAACCAGGCTCACCACTCCGATGGTAGTCCCCTTGAGATCTTTGATGGTCTTGTATTTTGGACAACTCACCAGCGTATAGGCCGCGATTGGCACGGTGCCGCCGATAATCTTGAGCGAGGCGCCGCGCTCCACGGCGTTGATCGCCGCCGATGGATCGACGATGGCGACCTGTACATGACCGGCGATGAGCGCCTGAATCAACGTGTCGGTGGATCCGATCAAGACCACGTCCCCCTGAATTCCTTCCTGAGCAAAGAATCCCTTGTCGGTGGCGGCATAGTTCGGCAGTTGTTCCACCGTGCGCGAGACGTTGCCGATAATTATGCGGTCGGCTGCGTAGGCGAACGAGAACGACAAACACGCGATCAAATAACCCATGATAGGCACTGAAGCTTTAGTCTTCATTTTGTCCCCTAGATTTACGGTTTCTGGTAATAGCCGGCGTAATAGTGATCCGCGATTTCCGCTCCCGTCGCCTTCCACACGCCGTCGTGCGAGCAAATATAGTCTAACGCCTTGTCGAGATACTTAATACGAAATGCCAGCCCAATAACGAACGGATGCAAGGGGATGGTCATTACCCGCCCCTGGGTGGCGCCCTCGGCATAGAGGGTGTCGAATTGGTCGCAGACCATTTCGCACCAATCCTTGGGCGTGTGGCCGCCCTGAAAGATCACCCGAATATCGTTGAGCCCCTGCTGGTATGGGATCGCGATCATCCGCCCGGATTTTACGCGCAGCGCCATCGGCTGATCGTCGAACCCCCAATCACAAACGTAATCGAATCCTTCCGCCGCGAGATGATCGAGAGTACTCGGACTTTCATCGCCGCCGCCGGGCCCGAGCCAACCGCGCGGCGCCTTGCCTGTAGCCGCGGCAATAGTCTCTCGGATCTGGCGCACCACGGCCCGCTCCTCGTCGGCGGGATATTGATTCATGCGAATGTTATTGGTTACGCCATGGCCCAGCCATTCCCACTTGCGTTTGTTGCCTTCTTCAATAATCGCCGGGTGGTGCGCGCACACGTCCGCATTCAGCAGCACGGTCGCCCGTATGCCATGCTTGTCTAAAACATCCATCATGCGAAAAACTCCAATGCGTGCCCCATAATCTCTCAGCGCATAACCCGTTACATCCGGCAAATGGGAGCTCGGTGCGCCGGGAATCACCTTGTCGATATGAAAACATTCAATGTTCGGCGCGACCATCAACGCGATCCGCGCGCCGTTTGGCCACTGGAATGGTTTGCGCCTGACGATGGGCGAGTAATCGTAACGATCCGTTAACATGAGGTAGCTCCTAATATCGATGGTTTTGTAGGCGAATCAGCCGGACCTTATAACAGGCGCCGCGAAACCGTCAATCCGAATATTCCGAAACTGAATGTTTTTGCGGTGCAGCGTCGTGTTAAGAAACTTCTGCCGAATTCGTTCCCGGCGTTTTTGCTGTTGACATCTCCGGTTCTCGTCGACTATTTCGGAGCGTGCAGGCTGTTGACAGAGAGTTGCACGCGCTTCGACAAGCTCAGCATGAACGGATTTTCATCAGCGATATCAACGCGTACCGTTCGCCCTGAACTGCGTCGAAGGATGATTTGACCCCCGTCCGCTGAGTGCCCAAATAGTGAATCGGTTGTACAACCACCTTGCAACGCCCTCATGGGTAGCGCAAATGACACCGGGTTGTTGGTATCAAATTTCCGGGGATCGCCCTGATCTCAACGTAGCGCCAACGCCAACCGGCACGCGCTATCTTCAAGACAACGACCCAGCGCGAGATTCCAAGCTCAATCCCGCCAAGACGCCAAAAGAATTTTTGCGCCGACTTCTCGGGCGCCGTCCCCATGCGCGGTGGCAAGGATGCTGTGGCTTTCCCGCCATCACCGAGGCATGGAACGGCTCAGTGTTCGCATCTCGCTTCGGCGCAAGCGGTTCGATGATCGTCTTCGGCGGCGGTCACGACGATTATTTTGGCTCCGACGTTCACGCGTTCGATCTGGCCACACGCCAATGGTCGCGTATCTCAGACGGTTACGTTTCCGGTGGCGCGGATGAGTACGGAGCGGGTGCGGTTTATCCCAATGCCGTATATCCGAATGGCTCGCCGTTGCCGCCCCATACTTACGGTTACGTGCAATACGATTCTGTGGGCAATGACTATCTACTGTTCAAAGGCCAAACCGAATTAGGACCGAACGTAAAGTCGACGCCGGTTGCGCACATGTTCAATCTGAAATCGCTCGCATGGCGCAGAGGGCCGAAACATCCAACTGCAATTCTCAGCTCCGGCGGCTGGACAACCTGGGATGCCAGGCGACGAATCATGTGGGGCCACTCAGGCGAGAATGGCAACGGGTTCATCGGTTTCGCACCCGATGGCGATAACCGCGATGGCACTTTCGGATCGTGGACAGTGCTCTATCCGAAAAAGATTCAGGCGGCGGATCATAACGCGATGGCACTCGATCCCGCGCGCGATATTATCGTCGTAGTCGAAAGCGCGACGAATGCGCTTTATGCGATAAATCCAGCCGAGCCAAAGCGCGAAATCGTGCGGCTCTCTTCAATCGGCGATCAGCCGATGATTTCGGAATACGCGGCGTTGGAATACGCGCCCAATCTTGATCGGCTCATCTACTACTCCGCAAACGATGGCCCGCGAATTTTTTCGATTGCTGCACCGCCGGGTTCTTCATGGCCGGAACTGACTGGCGATGCGTGGCGCTGGCGAAGCCTTTTGTATGATGACAATCGCCTTGACCCCATCGCGCATGCAGCGGCGATGTCTGCGTACGGCGTGAATAGAAATCACACCTTCGGGAGATTTCGCGTCGCTACCTACGGCGAGACAGAGTTAGCAATTCTGGTGCGGCACACGGACACGCCGGTGTACGCTATGAAGCTCAAATAGCGCATTATCGCAGCCACCGGCACCCGATTTGTGTGCCAGACCGGTCGACTCACGTTAGACGCGGCAAGTCGGAATCCCGGAAACTTTCACTCCGATGTTAGTTTCCCCTTTGAGGGGGAAGAAATTACGGGGCGAATCAACCCAATCTGATAAAATCCCCGGAAAACTGTGCAGCGAATCTCAATTTCCCGAACAATAAATCCTGATCTCATGCAGCGCGCCGATCTCGAAGCGGTCGCCGGGCCAGACGAGCGTTGTGGAGCCGTACTCTTCGATCACCGCCGGTCCCATGGCGCCGAATCCCGGCTCGAGGGCGTCGCGATGAAAAATTTGCCCGTCCAGCCAGCCGCCGGCATTGCCGATAAATATCTTTCGCATCTGCACACGCTGCGGCTTTGTCGCCGGGCGCGGCAGGCGCCCAATCTCCGGTTGCTTCAGCCGCGCGAACGCGGACAAATGGAGCGCTTGAAATTCCGCCGGCGCTTTTGCATCCGCATGCCCATATCGGCGTCTGTAATCGCGTTCGAACGCGGCGCGGATTTGTTCCGCGTCCTTTAGCCCCGAGACCGGAACTTTGATGTTGTGCCGCTGGCCGCGATAGCGCATTTCGGCATGATGCTCGAAGAATACGTCGCCGGTGCCGAACTCAGCCGCCAGCGCGGCAGCGGATTCCTTTTCCATGGCGGCGAAAATCTCGGCCATCGCGGCAACCGTGTTCTCGTTGAGAATGCCCACAAACGTTTTCGAGGTATCGATGCGCGCATCGGCTAAGAGCATGCCGATGGCTGAAAAATTACCGGGCTCCGGCGGAATGACGACGGTTGGAATCGATAGCTCATGGGCCAGGGCGCAGCAGTGGAGCGGGCCGCCGCCGCCGTAGCTGAATAGAATAAAGTCGCGCGGATCAAGGCCATGTTCGACGGAAATCTTCCGGATCGCGCCGGCCATGATCACCGTGGCAATGGAAATAATCCCGTCGGCCATTCGAATCATGCCGGCCTCGCCCTCGTAGCCGAGCGGTGTCGCGATTTTTTCGGCGATGGCGCGACTGGCGGCATCGGTATCGAGCTTCATCTCACCGCCGAGAAAATTTTCGGCGTTGAGCCGGCCCAGAATCAGGTTGGCGTCGGTCACCGTCGGCTCCGTTCCGCCACGGCCATAGGCGACGGGACCCGGGGTCGAACCGGCGCTTTGCGGACCTACGTGAAGGCGCTTTTGCGAATCGAGCCAGCCGATTGACCCGCCGCCGGAGCCCACTTCGACGACGTCGATTACCGCTGACTTGATGGGAAAACCTTTGACATAGCCGTTGGCGTAATAAACGGAATTCACCGAGAACCGGCCGTTCTCCACCAAGACGCATTTGGCAGTCGTACCGCCCATGTCAAAGGCAATAACGTTTTTGAAGCCAAGTTTCTCGGCATAGGCGCCGGCCCCGATGCAGCCGCCGATCGGGCCGGATTCCACGAGCCCGATGGGTTGCCGGCAAGTGCGCTCGGCGGACAACAAGCCGCCGTTGGAACCCATCATGAACAGCGATCCGTCGAAGCCTCGCTGCGTGAGATCGCTGTCAAGCCGCCGGATGTAGGTGCTCACCTGCGGTCCAACGTAGGCATTGGCCGCTACCGTAGAACAGCGCTCGTACTCGTACCACTCGCGCGTGAGATCGGTGCTGAACGTCACATACACATCGGGCAACAATTCGGTCAGAATCTTTGCCGCGGCTTCTTCATGGTCGGGGTTGATATAGGAATTCATGAAAAAGACCGCCACGGATTCGATGCCGAGTTTTCTGATCTCGCCGGCAAGTGTTGCCAGCGACGCCAAATCCAACGATACAATCACTTCGCCCTTGCTGCCAATGCGCTCGGGCACTTCAAAGCGCAGCTCGCGCGGAATCAATGGTTCGTCGCGCTGGTAGTGCAGGTCGAACGGCGCGGGGCGGTTGCCGCGGGCGATTTCGAGAATATCGCGGAATCCTTTGCTGGTAATCAGAGCAGTCCTGGCGCCTTTGCGCTGAATCAGGGAATTGATGACCAGCGTCGTGCCGTGATTCACTAGCGACGCATCAGCCGGCTTGATTTTGGCTTTGTGGAAACAGTCGCGAATGCCGTCCACCAGGTTGTCGTAAGTGGTGGGACTCTTGGCATAAATGACATCCTGCGCTGCGTGATCGAAGGCAACTAGATCGGTAAACGTGCCGCCAATGTCGACAGCGATGGCGTAGGACATCTAAAACTCCAGTTTTTAGTCTCTAGTTTCAAGTTCCTAGTTTTAACTCCGAATTCAACCTGAAACCAGGAACTCGCGCCGCGATCAAACGCGCCGCGCTTTGCCGTCGTCGTCGATCGCGACGCCATAATCTTCGCGAGCGCTTTCGCGCGAGACCAAGCCCCGGATCACGTCGCGCGCGACGAGTTCCACGGGGCGGTTCTTCGGATCGCCGTAGCCACCGCCCCCGCCCGTGGACATGCGCACTCGATCGCCGGCTTGTAATGGGCAACCTTCGGTCTTATACAACAGCTCGGCTTCGGACTTTCCGTTCTTGAAGATCAACACCTTGCCCGGCTTCGCCGACTTGGCGCCCTGCACGCCCCAGGGCGGGCAACCGATGCGATCGAAGTTCGCCCACAACTCGCAGGGCGCGAGGAGCATGTATTGCTTGTCGAACCCGAGTCCGCCGCGCCACTCTCCCGGCCCGCCGGAATCCTGGCGCAAGCGGAATTCCTCGACGCGGAAAGGATACATCGACTCTTGCAACTCGATGGGAATCAAGCGGGTATCGCCGTGCGCCATGGTGCGAAACGGCCCCGCCCCATCATGCGTCGCGCAGGCGCCCCACCCGCCGTGGCCGCTGTCATTGGCTTTAAAGACCGCTCCGCTATCCAC
The DNA here is from genome assembly GCA_036555515.1 of Binatia bacterium. Classification (GTDB taxonomy): domain Bacteria; phylum Desulfobacterota; class Binatia; order UBA9968; family UBA9968; genus DATACQ01. The sequence goes on along the minus strand of DATBLC010000362.1, from coordinate 65,387 downwards.
GCGTTTTCCGGCGAAACTCAGGGACGAGAAAGTTCCGAAATGAGCGCCGGTGACGCGCTCGGGTAGAGCCGGCTCCAATGCCTTGATGATGCAGTCGATAACCGTCGGAAAAGGAATACTGTAAAGTCCCATGGGCGCGGTGGCTTCGGCGCTCAGCAATTTGCCTTGCGGAAGAATCAGCTTCAGCGGCCGGAATGTTCCCTCATTGGCCGGCTCGTCGGTCGCGATCAGGTATTTAAAGGCCACTCGCGCCGTAGTGCGCCCGCCGCCGTAGAAACCGGAGTTAATGCAGCCGCGCACCTGCGGCGACATCTCGGAATAATCGACGGTCATTTCGTCGCCGGCGATGACGATTTTGACCTTGATGGGAATCTTTTCATCACGTATGCCGTCGTTGTCGAGAAATGCTTCATGGCGATAGATGCCGTCCGGGATCGCGCGAATCTTCTCGCGCGTCGCCGCTTCGCATTGATCGAGAATAATCGCCAGCGCCCCGAGAAAGACCTGCGTGCCGTACTTGTCTGCCATCGTTTGTGCGAGGTCGCGACCTAAAAGACAACCGCCGAGCTGTGCTTCGATATCACCGAGGAGTTCCAGTGGAAAACGCGTGTTATTTTCAATGATCCGATAGACCTCTTCTATCGGCTCGCCTTTCGACCAGAGCTTGATCGAGCGCAGTTGTAAACCTTCCATGAAAATGTCGGTGGATGAATAAGATACCGAGCCGATGGCCGACCCACCGACGTCGATCCAATGACAGTTGACGGCGAAGAAGCCGATAAGATCATCGCCGTTGGAACCCGCGAACACCGGCGTGTACATGACCGTGTTATTCAAGTGTTGGCCCTGTACCGCCGCGTGGTTGCACAGAACCAGGTCGCCCTTGTGAAGATTCTCACGGCCATAGACTTGCAGGCCGTCCCGCACCGCCATGCCCACGGAATCGGCAACGAATACCGGCATGCCGCCCGTGGATTGCGCCAGCAATTCGCCCTCTGCGCCGACGAATCCGACGGCATAGTCCTTGTATTCGTAGATGTACGGGCTGAACGCCGTGCGCGTCATATTGGCATCGATCTGGTCACAGATGGAAATAATGCCGTGACGGATCACTTCCAAAGTGATCGGGTCGATGGCGGCCCGCGATGGTGCTGGTTGGCGTGCTGTTTTGCTCATCATTGCATCCTGTCCCGACTTTGAAGAAAAATCACACTCACCGGCATATTTCAAACACCGGTCCGTTAACGCTCCCCGAGTAATAGCTTGACACCCATTAAAGGTCCGGTATAGACCACAACAGACTTCCCAAGAGTTTGTGCGCCCACGACTGTATGAATGGGTAGGAAGCGAACCTGTAAGGAGTTACCATGAAAGCATCTGCACTCACTTTCGTCGCGTTCGTCTCACTACTGCCCTTTGGCGGGGTGCTGCAGGCCGCGCAGCAGCAGTGGTCACCCGCCCTTGCCACCGTGATTCAGGAAGCCAACAAAGAAGGAAAACTCAAGTTAAGTTGGGGGGAGGGCACCTTGGGCGGCACTAAACGCATGGGACTGTACGAACAAATGATGAACAAAATGTTCGGCACCAACGTTAAGATTGCCTTCACGCCCGGCCCATCAATGCCGAGTATGGGAAGTCAGATCGCCACTGAGTTGGCGGCCGGCCAACCTGCAGCGAGTGACGTTTACATCGGCGCCGAAAGCTACCTCGTACCTCTGGTCAGACGGAAAATCTTTCACGCAGTCGACTGGCCGAAGCTATTACCGGACCGCATCACCAAAGAAATGGTCGAAGGCGACGGCCAGAGCTTGAGAGTTTATTCAGGATTGCCGGGAACCCCCTATAACACCAAAAGAGTGCCGAAAAACGAGGCACCCCGAAGTCTTAAGGATTTTTTGAAGCCCTTTTGGAAAGGCAGACTCGCTTCCACGCCCTACGTCACGGGCCTAAACCTTCTTGCCGCGAAGGAACTGTGGGGGCGGGAAGCGGCGCTCGATTACGTCAGGCAGTTTTCAAAACAGGTATCCGGCCTGATTCGCTGCAACGAGATGGAGCGGATCGTTACCGGGGAGTTTCTCTCGCTGGTAATGGATTGCAACGGCGCCAGCACCTTCGAGCTGCAAGCTCAAGGCGCGCCGCTCGAGCACGTGATTCCGTCTGACGCCGCGATGATCCGGCATTTTTTTCTAAATATTCCCAAAAACGCCGAGAATCCCGCCGCTGCAAAGCTCTTCACCACGTTTTTGCTCACCAGGGAGGCGCAAAAGTTACTCTGGGACAGCGACTTCTCGGACCTCTACCTATTCCCGGAGTCGCAGATCGGGCAGAAAGTCAGAGCGCTCCAGAAAAGGGGAGTGAAGTTTTTCGTGCCCACGCTCGAGTGGGTAGCCAACAACCCGGAAATCGAAAAGACAGCTCAAGAGATGGTGAAAATCATAACCCAGAAGCAATAGCTTTGTAGCGGCCGATTCGGCATGCTCGGGACGATGGCATCGAGTTAGAAAAATTAGAGTGTCTTACAGATGTCAAAGACAGCAATCCCTTCGTCCAGTTTCGGTAAAGTACGCCTCTATCTCAACCGGACGTCAACCATGGGCTGGGGCTCAGTGGATCCCTGGTCGGCGCTCATGGTCGGCATCGCGAGCGTTTTTAGTCTGCTCATTCTCGCGCCGCTCCTGGTCATTTTTTGGCTGAGTTTTTTCGAAGGCTCGCTGCTCGATCCCGTCGCCGGTTACTCGCTTAATAATTACACGGCGGTGTTCGCCGACTCTTTCACCTACCGCATCCTATGGAACACCGCGGAATTTTCGCTCGTCGCGCTTGGGGTCGCATTCTTATTCGGCCTTCCCACCGCGTGGTTAGTGGAACGGACGGATTTTCCCGGCAAAACCATTCTTCTGACGCTTATGACCATCGGGTTGCTGGTTCCGGGGTTTGCCGTCGCCATGGGCTGGCTGTTTCTGCTCCATCCGAGGATCGGTATCGTCAATCAATTCTTGCAAACTATGTTCGCGCTCCAGGATGCCCCGTTGAGCATTACGACGGTCGCGGGCATGGGTTGGGTTCAGGGCCTTAACCTGACGCCGGTGGCCTTTATCATGACCGCCAGCGCGTTTCGCGCCATGGACCCCAAGCTCGAGGAAGCGGCGGAAACCAGCGGCGCGGGCACGGCGCGCATGCTTTTCACCGTGACGATTCCATTGATTTGGCCCGGCGTGCTGGCGGCGGGTATCTATATTTTCACGGTTGGGCTTTCGGCCTTCGACGTGCCGGCGATCATCGGCTGGTCCAACCGGATTTTCACCTTCAGCACCTACATGTATCTGCTGGTGAGCCCGCAAGAGGGGTTGCCGCGTTACGGCGCCGGTGCGACGTTCAGCATCATCGGCATTATTTTGGCGGCGACGTTGGGATGGTGGTACGCGCGCGTGCAGAAACGCAGCCACCAGTATGAAGTGATCACCGGCAAAGCGTATCTGCCGAAAACCGTCAAGCTCGGCCGCCGGGCAATTATCGCCTGGCTGTTCGTCGGCTCTTATCTGGTTTTGAGCAAGCTAATCCCCCTGGCGATGCTTCTCTGGGCGTCGCTATTGAAATATTTCGAGATGCCGTCCCTGGAGGCGTTCGGGCGCGCATCGTTGCAGAACTACTTCTCGCTGCCGTGGGCACTGATTCTTAGGGGCGCGAGCAATACCTCGATCCTGATGCTGCTGACTCCGACCCTCACGATTCTCGCCAGCCTGGTATTCGCCTGGGTGGTGTTGCGTTCGAAGGTCCGCTGCAGATTTCTCTTCGATTTCTTCGCTTTCTTGCCCCACGCCGTGCCCAATACAGTTTTCGCCATCGGCGCGATGTTGCTGGCGCTGTTCGTGCTGCGCGGATTCATTCCGCTCTACGGCACGCTCTGGCTGCTGCTCGTGTTATACATCATCGTGCGCCTGAGCTATGGAACGCGCATGATGAACAGCTCGCTGATTCAGATTCATCGTGAGTTGGAAGAGGCGGCCTACGTCAGCGGCGCCAGCACGCGCAACGTGGTGCAGCGCATCCTCGTGCCGATTCTCACCCCGCCTATTTTATACGGCTGGCTGTGGATCGCCCTGATGACCTATCGTGAATTGACCCTTGCCGTGTTGTTATCGCGGGCCGAAAACATGACGCTGCCAGTGGTGGTTTGGAGCATTTGGCTAAACGGCGGCTTCAGCCAGGCCGCCGCGCTGACAGTCATCATGCTGGGCGCCCTAACCCCCATCATCGCCCTTTATTGGATCGTCGCCCGACGTTCAGGCATTGCGACCCGCGCAATGTGACGGCCATGAACTTGCGCCGCGCCGCGCGGAAATAAGCCTGGCAAGGTCATCAGGAGAGCACCATGTCGCCAAGTAATAAATCATTTGCCAACGCACGCGCCATATTAACCGGCATTGTCCTCGTTTTGCTGTTCTTGGTAACCGGCGCGGAAGCCCAGGAGCGGCGCGGCAAGCTAAGGATTTCCAACGCCGGTTTCACGATCACGGCATTGCCGCTATTGGCCGCCAAGGAATGGGGCTTGTTTAACGCCAACGGCCTGGATATGGAGGTCATTCTCATGCAGTCCGCGCTAGTGCCTGCGGCTCTGACCCAAGGGGACATCGATTATCAGGCGGGCGTTGGCCCTGCCTCGGTCAACGCGACATTGAGCGGATTTTCCACCAGAGCCATCTGGTTTTCGTCCGATAAAATCTCCTACTGGCTGATGGCCAAGCCACAATTTAAAACCCTCGACAGCCTGAAAGGAAAAAAGATATCCATCACCGGCCTCGGAGGCACGGTCCATGTCGCGTTCAATTTGGCAATGGAAAAGCTCGCCGTGAATCCCAAAGATTTTGTTTTGGTGTCGATTGGCGGGCAACAAATACAACAACTCATCTCACTGGAATCGGGATATGTCGATGCGGCGATGCTTTCTCCGCCGGTGACCTTTGGCGCCCAGAAAAAGGGATTTAACAAGGTTCTCGACGTGGGCGCGATGGTTGACATGCCCGGCGGCGGTTTGACCGCGCTGGTGAAAACGATTCAGGAACGGCCCGCTGACACCAAACGGGTGATCCGTTCGTTGCAACTCGCCAAAGACGAAATTCGAAAATCCAAACCAAAGACTTTAGACCTTATCGTAAAGCTCCTAAAGATGGACAGGGAAGCGGCCGGCGAAACCTACGATCAGTTTCTCACCACGCTTAGCCCCACCGGCATTCCCAGCCGCACCGGCATGGAGATACTGGTCAAGTCCGTGCAGGCACAAGGCCGCCATGTCGATCGCAAAGTGGCCTTCACGGACATCGCCGACGACCGCCTCGCGACCGAAGTGGCGAAGGAATTGGGATATAAAATCCCGTAGTGCGGCGGTGGTTCACTCCAAATCCTTCAAGCCGTTCAAAATGTTCGAGCGTTAAGCAATCCGTAAGCGACTTGAACGATTTGAACTTTTTGAACGCTCGGCAATTTGAGGCGTGACGCGAATAGCCATGGATACATTGAATTCAGATGTTCTAATAGTTGGTGCCGGACTGGCGGGATTCAGCGCGGCTCTGCGCGCGGCGGAGAGCGGCGCCGGTGTCCTGTTAATCGACAAGAGCGCGGGCGAATTCGGCGACGGCAATGTGCTCATGGCTTCGGGAAGTTTGCGCGCCGGCGGCAAGAGCCCGCGGACAGATTCCGCCGAGCTTTACGACTTCGTCATGTCCGAAGGCGTAGGTTACCCGGATCTGGTGAGAGCCTGGTCGGAAACTTGCGGGCGGGCGGTGGACTGGCTAACGAACGCGGGCATCGGCCTTGAGGAGACGGTGCCGGGAAGAATCTGGCTAAACCAACAGAGCGAAATCTCTCTCGCTCCGGTTTACAAAAAAGACGTCGGTACCCGGGCGGTGGCGGCGCTAAAAACGCGCTTGGAGCGGCTCGGCGGGCGTTATCTGAATGGTACTGAAGGTGTTTCGCTGATCCGCGAGAATGGCGCAATTAAAGGAATCGTCGGCAAGCAGGATGGCGCAGCGCTGAAATTGGGCGCGCGGGCAACGATCTTATCCACCGGCGGCTTCAGCGCGAACAGGGAAATGGTCCGGCGCTACATCGGCCCGAAAGCCGACCAGTGTAAACTGCGCGGTTCACGACAGGATACTGGCGATGGGCTGCGCATGGCGTTGGAAGCCGGCGCCAAGGCGGTCAATCTGCAATACTTTTACGGCCATCTGATTTCGCGAAAAGCTTTGGTGGATGATCGCTTTTGGCCTTATCCGAGATTGGATTCATTCGTCAATGAGGGCATTCTGATCGATCGCCACGGCCATCGATTCGTCGACGAGGGCCGCGGCGACGTCGCCGTAGCCAATGAATTGGCGCGCTCGGATGATCCAACCGGCGCTGCTTTGATCTTCGATCAGGAATCCTGGGAAGCCTCGAAGAATAGCCCTGCTTCGACTTCTGTGATGATACCCGCGCCCAATCCGTGGCTCAGCGACAACGACGGCGATATTTTTTTTCACGACACCGTTACTGGACTCGCCGCGGCGCTCGGCGTCAATGCACAAACCTTGACCGCTACATTGGAACAATATAATAGCGCCGTCGAATCGAACCAGGCCGGCTCACTCGCCGTGCCGCGCATGGGAAAACCCAGGCGACTGCGCGCGCGGTTCTACGGGTTAAAGGTCGTCTCCGGCATCACCTTCACAATGGGTGGTGTTTTAATCAATGGCCGCGCCGAGGCTTTGGATGGCAATGAAAATCCGATTCCCGGTCTCTTCGCCGCGGGCGATGCCATCGGCGGGCTCATGGGAGGCTATCGCGGCGGCTACGCCGGCGGACTCATGCAAGCAGTGGTCACAGGGATCTTAGCGGGCGAAAACGCCGCTAAGCTGGCAAAAGTTGATTAACCACAAAGAGCCTAGCGCGGCAGGGCCGTAACCAAAAGTGGAAGAAATTTTAACACAAAGAGCACAAAGTTTTTCGGTAAAAGAGATCCAAACCCTCGTGTCCTTCGTGCCTCCTTTGAAAATACGGGGCCGGAGCGGCCTCGGTCAGTTTAAGCAGAACCCCTCCTTTGCGTCGTTCCAGCATGGAGTGCTGGAACCCAGGTTGACATGGACGTTTCCGGACGCATCCGGCGAACCTGGATGCCGGCAATCCATGCCGGCATGACGATGATCTGCATTTTCATGTTCTGTGGGCGAGCGTAAGATCATGGACCACTTCGTGGTCAGACCGTATTCTCTTGTCAATTCGCGAATTCGAAATCGGGCCAGGAGAAAATTTGCGCAAGTCGCGAAAACTTTGAAGTTCAGCGAAGGCACGACGGGGTCGTGCCTTTCTTTTTGAAAAACTTTGCGTCCTTTGCGCTCCTGCGGTTAAATGTGTTCAGTTCAGGCGTGCTCGCCCTCTTCCCGATACAGCCCCAACGCTTCCGTCGACGGGCGGTCGTTGATCGAAAAGAGAATCGCGTCTTCACTGGTCGTGTTCTCATGCGAGTGCCATTGCCAGGAAGGCACGACGAAGAGATCGCCTTTTTCCCAATTAAACTCGTTGGCCGAAACCTTGGTCACTCCTTGACCGCGAAACCCGTAATAGACCGTCGTGCTCGTGTGACGGTGCGTCTTGGTTTTTTCCTTCGGACGAAGCAGTTGGATCGAGCAGGAACAGGTCGGCAAAGTATGTCCGCCGTGGACCGGGTTGGTGTATTCCAACAAGACGCCGTCATAGGGATCGCCGGCGCTTTCCTTGAGCGCCTGCAAGCTCGCGTTGGTCTCCTCCCACGGATAACGGTAGGGCGGCGCCTGGAAGGAATTCTTGATCCAGCTTGGCCGCGCGTGAGAAAAAATCTTCGACGAGAAGTTGTCCGGTCTTTCAATGGGCTGCTGCTCTTTCTTAAAATTCTCCTGGATCATCGCACCGAAGTGGGTGACGAGTCGAACATCCAAACCGTCCAGCCACATGACCGGCTCGTTGGAGCCGTTAAAATGATCGTGCCAGGTCCAATTGGGCGTGGTGATGAAATCGCCTTCGAACATTGGAAAGCGCTCGCCCTCGACGATCGTGTAGGCGTTGGGCGTGCCTTTGACGATAAAGCGGATCGCCGCCGCCGTATGCCGGTGCGCCGCGGCTATCTCCCCGGGTTTTACCAGTTGCACGGAAATATGCACGGTGTTGGTCATGCCGGCCGCCAGTCCCGGATTACGCATCTGGATCGTCCGCCGTCCTGCCTCGCCGGTGGTGATCAATTCTCCCGACCAGGTGAGAGCCTGGAAAATATCCTTGCCTTTCCACAAATAAGGCTTCACCGTCTGGGACCATTCGGAGTGTTCCCAATGGCCCTTTAGGTTTCTTTCTTTCATCCACTGACTGAGTTCTTGCAGATCCATAAATTCCTCCCGCGCGCTAAGCCGCCGTCTACTGCTGTTGCATACAAAGGGGTGACCGCGCTGTCAACAGGTGGTTCAGGTCTCCGGTTTCAGCTTTTCGCTTTCAGATTTCCAGTTTCCTGCCGCCGCCGTTATCCACCCATTACCTTCTTCATCGCCGCGATTATCTCCGGCGGCTGGGTCATAACTTCCCTGGCTAGCCCTTCGATCTCCTCGCCCGGGATCAATTCCGGTTCGAGGCCCTGCTTCTTGGCTTCGGCGACGAGATCGGAATTCGTCAACGCCTTGGCGTAGGCGGCGCGCAATATTTTGGCTTGCTCCGCCGGAACTCCGGGCGGCCCGAACATGGGCGCTATGCCGAATTCGCTTGAACCCAACATAACTGACACCAAACGGCGCGGCCCTTCCGGAGTCTTATACTGATCCATCAATTCACCAAACAGCGGGGTTTCGGGCAGCCGGGGGTCGCGCTTTTTGCCAGTTTGGACGAGCACGCGGACTAGATTTTTACTACGCCAGGTCGGGAACGGCTCACGGCCGAAAAAGACCTGACTTGAAAAAGCCCGGCACTGAACTTCGCCTCGCTCCACCGCCAACTCGATTTCCGCTCCGCCCTGATAGCCTGTCACCAATTGAAACTTGGCGCCGATGGTTTCTTCTAGAAGCCTTGGAAAATAGTACCCGGTATTTCCGGTGCCCGTAACTCCGCACTTGGGCGGTATCGCCGCCGTGCGCACATCGTGGATGGTCTTATACGGAGTATTGGCCCACATGTAGAGCATGGGGAAGGTACGCGTGGTGCTGCCAACCCAGGTAAATTTGCTCCAGTCGAATTGGGCTTCTTTTTTCTTCAAAAGCTGGTTCAAATAAAGCGCCGCGTTGTTCACGCCAACGGTTAGCCCGTCGGGCTTAGCGACGCCGTAGACAAAATTCGTCGCCGTCATCGAGCCGGCTCCGGGCATGTTCTGGATGATGGTGTCGGGATTGCCGGAAATATTCTTGGTCAGGCGCGGCGCGATCAGCCGTGCCCACAGGTCGTGTACGCTGCCCGCAGGGTAGCCGACGACGACCCTGATGGTCTTGCCTTGATAGTAGGGAGCCTGTGCATTAGCGCTGGACGAAAGCAGCGCCACACCAAACAGCCACAAACCGATCCTTTTCATGGCTAACCTCCTGTCTTATACGCGAAACGAGGCGGTGAAAGCGAGGCGAGAATAGGGCGAAACCCGCTCCCCGTCAAGCGAGAAAAACATTGCAGGCACGGGGTACGCCGTTTTGGTTCTTTTGGCTAAGGATTTCGCCGCTTGCGCCGATATCTCAGACTGTGGCGTGTGGCACCGGCGGACCGTCAGAGACCATGACGATGTAGCCGATTAAAATTACCGCTGTCAGGAAACGCCGCAAAACGTGACCTCCGCCAATAGGCTCACGCTGGCTAATCATTAGATCGAATCGAAGACCACGACATTGAACAGAAAAAAGGATACACGCTATGCAAACATTGCTCGCGGCCAACCTGAAAATCGGCGCCCTCCTCACCAAAGAAGGGCTGCTGAGCCGTGAACAGCTTGCCAAAAGTCTGGAGATTCAAAAGAAGCAATATCCTGCTTTGCCTCTAGGCAAGGTTTGCGTCGCCCTCGGGTACTTATCTTCCGAAGACTTGAATGGAGTGCTCGCCAAGCACCATCGCCGTATTCCCCTGGGGGAATTGCTGGTCCATCTCGACTTGATCAGCATGGAACAACTAAACGAAGTGTTTGAGCAGCAGCAAAGGGAACGCCCCAAAAGAAAAATGGGCGCCATGATGATTGAGAAAGGTCTCATTGATGAGCCGACGCTGATTCGCGTTCTTTATGAGCAGTGGCAGAGAAACCATGCCGGCGGACAACATGGCCTGGGAAAATTTGAAGCCCTTGTCGTCGCGGGCTGCTTGAAGCGCGACGAGCTCGAGGAGGCTCTCAAGCAGGCCCAAGCGCAGCAAGTCCCCATCGAAAACGTTCTCCTACAACGGCACCGGCTGAACAAGAAAGTGCTGGGCGCTGCCTTGAGTGCATTTTATCGCTGTCCGTTCATGGAGTACGACGAAACGCGCGTTCCCCCGCGGGAGCACGTGCAGGCGATCAGTCCTTCCTATCTCAAGGCCAATTTCTGGATTCCGCTGCAGGTCGGCGATGACTCCGTAACGGTGATGATCGACGACCCGCAGGCGACGAGCAAGATTCAAGACATCCGGCGCGTGTTTCCAGGTAAAGTCATTGAGCGCGTCGTCGGATTTCAAGACGACATCTTGAAGTACGTTAACCGGATCTACGAATCGCCGCGGCCGCATCGCGTCAATGAATCACTCAGCACGATACTGGGCCAGCTCGACGACCAAGATCTCGCCGAGTTACCGGAAACCAAGGAAGAGCAACTGATAAAAGAGAACGACAGCGCCGTCGTTCGCCTCGTCAATCAAATCATCGTGGAAGCTTGGAAGCAGGGCGCGTCGGACATTCACATCGAGCCGGCAGGGAGCGATCGCGAAACAACAATCCGCTTTCGCGTCGATGGTCGTTGTTTTGAATATCTCCGGGTTCCCCCGGCCTACCGCCGCGCGCTCATCTCCCGGATCAAAATCATCGCCGGTTTGGACATCGCCGAGCGGCGAAAGCCGCAGGACGGCAAGATCAAGTTTCAGCACTCGGAACGCGCCTTCGAACTGCGGGTCGCTACTATCCCGACTGCCGGCCCAAGTAACGAAGACGTCGTGCTGCGTCTGCTCACGGCGGAAAAGCCGAAATCGCTCGACCAGCTGTATATGACGCCGCGCAATCATCGCGAGTTCCGCGCTATGTTAGGAAAGCCCCATGGACTGATCCTCTGCGTCGGACCAACAGGGGCAGGAAAGACGACCACGCTGCACTCGGCGTTGAGCCTGATCAACACACCCGAGCGAAAAATTTGGACGGCGGAAGACCCGGTGGAAATCACCCAGCCGGGGCTACGCCAGGTCCAGGTGCAGCCCAAGATCGGCTTTAATTTTGCCGCGGCCATGCGCGCCTTTCTGCGCGCTGATCCTGACGTCATCATGGTGGGCGAGATTCGCGACGACGAAACCGCCGAAGTCGCCATGGAAGCATCCCTGACGGGACACCTGGTGCTGAGCACGTTGCATACAAACAGCGCCGTCGAGACCGTCACTCGATTGCTGGAAATGGGTATCGATCCTTTTAACTTCGCGGATTCGCTGCTCGGCGTCATGGCCCAACGCTTGGCCCGGACCATTTGTAGTGACTGCAAGGAGGCCTATCACGGGTCAAAGGAAGAGTTCGAAGTTCTCGCCCACGCTTTTGGCGAAGCTGAGTTTGTCAGCCTGGGATTTGCGTATAATGACCAGTTTCGGCTCTATCGCGGTCGTGGCTGCGCGTCATGCCGCAACACCGGCTATAAGGGACGCATCGGGCTGCATGAATTGCTGGTCGTCACCGAAAAAATAAAAAAGCTCATCCATGTGCGGGTCAGCGCTGCGGAACTCCTCGACGCGGCGCTTTTCGAAGGGATGACCACCCTGGTGCAAGACGGCGTGCTCAAGGTCTTGGACGGCTGGAGCGATTACAATCAGGTGAAAGCCGTCGCTATGCGCTAAATCCATCCGGCGCTTGCGTCATTCAGAAATTCTACCCTTTCCCTTCACCAGCCGCCTCGATTGAGACCCATCACCTTCAATCCGAGCTCACGAATTGCAAATTTCTTCATAGGTCGGGGTCGGCATACCCGCTTTCCAGCTCGCGTCGCGCAGCTCGATGCGGTTGCCACTGGGGTCGAGCACAAAGAGTTGCCGGCCGGTAAAAAAACCGCCGCGCCGGTAGTCCACCGGCTCATGGATCGTGATGCCAAGATCGCGGAAGACTTTGCACGCCCTGTTAAACATCTCCGGGCTCACGTCGAAGGCGTGATGCAACCGGCCGTCCTGCTCGACGCTGCGCGTAAGCGGCTCTTTGCGCTGGCATAAGATAATGCTGTGACTGCCGAGTCTGAAGCAGCATTGCGGCGAATTTTGCAACCGCCCTACACGCTCCAGCCCCAGTATCTCGCCGTAAAACTTCTCCGCCTCTTCCAAGTTGTTTACCGGTATCGACCAATGCACCACCGCGTCGAGTTTTAGCATGCCCATGGCAGCGCCTCCTTTGACGAGTGAAATGATTGCTATCGATGTCAATTACTATTTGACCTCGTGCACTAGATAATGCGCGCCATCGCTCTTGGCGGTTTGGTAGCCTGAATTGATTTCCCGCATGCGGTTATGAGTTGGGGTGCCGCGGTGTTGCGTATGCGCTTCGACGCTGTCCCATTCGATTATCAGGACGACCCGGCTCGGATCTTCGATGCTGGTAAAGAATTTTATGCCGTGGGAGCCGGCATAATTGGCGTCCTTTAGCGTCTCGCTGAAAACCTTTATGTACTCGTCGCGCCGCGCCGGATCGACGGTTTGAATGGCAATCTCATAGATCATGTTTCCTCCTCTATCAGGCTGACAAAATGTCTCCAATGCTGCCTGCGCTCGATCGCCTCATCGCAGCTGGAGTACTGGAGTCATGGAGTGATGGAATAATGGATTCCAGACCCAACACTCCAATACTCCGTCACTCCAACACGCCATATCCCCTCGCCTTACCTCTTAGATCTTTTTCAGCAGCCTGCTAAAACGTGACGGTGCCGGGCGGCACGTCAAGATCGAACGTCTTGGCAACCATACTGATAAAATTGTAATGGCCCACCAGTCCCACCGCTTCCACCAGCGGCCCGACACCAAGCTCGGCCCGGGCGCGGGCGAATAGCCGGTCGGAAAGCTTGCGCTCACGCACTAAACTGCGCGCCGTTTCTATAACGATTTTTTCATGCGGCGTCAGCGCGTCCACGGGACCGTTGGCGCGCAGCGTTTCAAGGGCTTCGCCGCGCACGCCCACCTCGCGAGCGCGGATTTCATGGCGACTCCAGGGAAAGCGCGCGTCCAGGTCGCGTGCCACAGCCAAAATCATCATTTCTTTGTCGGGCTTGGATAGCGTCCCGCGGTCGCGAAAGTAACCCTCCAGCGCCGAAAAACACTCGGCCATCGGCGGCGCGTGCATCAACGTCCCGTACGGTCCACCGCCGCCGGTCCGGCCGCTCATCACCCGGTCCCATATCGCTTGTTGTTCGCTGGTCAACTCGTCGCGGCTCGCGGCCGGTATTCTGCTCATGACGGTTTTTCCTCCCGCGTCTCGCGCAATAGCCCATCCTGATAAGCGCTGTCAAGCACTACTCACGGTCCATGAATTCTGGTAACAGTTGGAAACAGTTCGACCGGAACGTTCCCGACCCAGGAGGAAGATATGGCAAACATCGCGTTGACACTCGCCTGCCAGGGTTACGATCATACCCGCGGTCTGGCCGACGGCACGGTACCCGTTGGCGGCGTGGAACTCAAAGTCGTCAATATATCGCCGCCGTCGCAGATTTTCTTGCGCATGCTCAATAACGAAGAATTCGACGTGTCGGAGATGTCGCTGTCAAATTATATGATCGCACTGGGCAACGACGACAGGCGATTCACTGCGCTACCGGTTTTTCCATCCCGGGTGTTTCGCCACTCCTATGTTTGGATCAACGCCAACGCCGGCATCGAAAAACCCCAAGACCTCAAAGGCAAGCGGGTCGGCATCGCCGACTACTCGATGACCGCGCTTCTGTTCACCCGCGGCTTCCTGACGCACCAGTACGGCGTTCGCCCCGAAGACATCCACTGGCTGCGCCGGCGCCGGGAGCATGTCTCCATCGCCGCGCCCGAAGGTATTCGCATCGACAACATCGGCAAAGACGAAACTCTGGACGACCTGTTAGAGCAGGGCAAGCTGGATGCCGTGGCGCTGACCCAGCCTCCGCGTGGCTTCGTCCACGGTTCGCCTAATATTCTCCGCCTTTTTCCCGACGCCCGCTCGGCGGAGGCGGACTACTACCGACAAACCAAAATATTTCCAATCATGCACACCGTGGTCATACGGCGCGCGGTTTATGAAAAACAGCCATTCCTCGCCATCGAGCTGGCCCGAGCGTTTCAGGCCGCTAAAGAACAATCCTACGAGCGTCTGGAAGAAAAATCCTTTGCGCTCCCCTGGCTCAACCTGGATCTCGAATTTGCCCAACAGGTCATGGGCCGGGACATTTACGCCTACGGCGTCAAAGCAAGCCTGCCGACGCTCGAAGCGGCAACGCTTTATTCCCATGAGCAGGGGCTGACGAAACGCAAGCTGGAAGTCAGCGAACTGTTTGCGCCGGAGACGCTGGATTTGTTCAACGACTGAACCTGGATTCCGCACTTAGACCGAGAGACGGCAAGCGAGGTGCAACCCTGGAGTAGCGAAGGCGTCCAACTGTAAAATTGCAACGTCATTTTGCGCTTTCGCACTTCGTTGTTACGAGCTTAAACGTTCCGTGGAAGCACGTTGCTCGATGTCTGCTCTGGGGCAGAAACCTATCGACTTTGCTACGGAAGGGTTGCGCCTCGCGCTTACTGTCGAGCGCAACTGCGGAATCCGGCCTGAATGCGGTTCATGCTCGGACGAACACCAATCCCAGCGCCGCAACGCTTCGTTCACAGGCTGCTCAAAAACGGCCATATGTGAGGCGCGCCAAGATCGATGAGCGGAGGCGTACTCTGGGCGTACGTCGATGCGAAATCGGACGAGCGCAACGAAGCAGATGGCGTTTTTCAGCAGCCTGTCATACGACCAGATTGCGCAGGCGCGAGCTAAGATAATCCACCAGCATGACGAGCGCGATCAAAACCAGAACGATGGCCGCCGCCTCCTGGTACTGAAAGGTGCGAAAGCTCGTATTCATGAGATAACCGATGCCGCCCGCTCCGATGAGGCCGAGCACCGATGCCGCGCGGATGTTGGTCTCCAACCGGTAGAGCGTGAAAGAAATCAAGTCCGGCAGGATCTGCGGCAACACGGCGAAGGAAAGGATCTGCGTGTAACCCGCGCCCGTGGCGCGAATCGCCTCGACGACTCCTTCGTCGATATTCTCGACGGATTCCGAAAGCAGCTTGCCGAGCACCGTTGCCGTGTGTATCGCCAGCGCCAGCGTGCCGGCAAACGCGCCCAATCCCACCGCCGCGACAAAAAGCAACCCCAACGCAAGGTCGGGAATGGTGCGGAGAAAATTGAGCACGAGGCGGACGCCGTTATACACCCATCGGTGCGGTGTGGTATTTCGTGCGGCCAGAAAACCCAGGGGGAAAGCCACCAGCAACGCGAGAAAAGTTCCCGCCAGCGCCATCTGCACAGTCTCCAGAGTCGCGCCAACGATGGTCTGCGGAAACGTATTGTCCCACCAACGCTGCTTGGCGCGCTCGCGGCTTACGTCCAGGGGCAGCGGCAGAAATAGTTCTCTGGACGAAAGCGCATCGGGGAAAAAATAACTATCGGCGTCGGTGACTTTCGAGAAGTCCGGCGGCAACATCCGCCCAACGGTGATGAAGATCTGCGGAATCCCCTGGAGCAATTCTGCGGGCCTGATTTTCGCGCCTTGAAAGGACCAGATGAGAACTAACAAAGCCAGCGTCATGAGCAGGTAAAAGCGCACGCTCCGTTTCGGCGCCGGCGGCGCTTCGCGAAATATGTTTTCATCGCTTTCGCGCGCCATTTGATCAGCCAAGCGATCCTCCTTGCAACAGCCGACCAGCCTATGCTAATCGCGTCCGTTGTTCACCCGGGTACATTTAAACCCTCTGTGCGGGCTGCTCAAAAAGATCTCAGAGGCGAGGCGCGCGAAAATCGAGGAGCGGAGGCGTACTCAGCCAGTACGTTGGAGCGAGGCGATTGAGCGCAACGAAGCATATGAGTCTTTTTCAGCACCCTGCTGGTTCAATCCTTGCGTTGATAAACCGAATCAATTACGGCGTCGCTCAGATCCCTTGCCGGACCGTCGAAAAAAATCCGCCCTTCCTTAAGGCCGATGACGCGGTCGGCGTATTCCCGCGTCAGCTCCAGCGTGTGCAGGCTAACCAGCGCAGTGATTCCGTCTTCGCGGCAAACGCGCTTGAGAATGTCGAGCACCACGCGGGAGAGCTTGGGGTCGAGACTAGAAACCGGCTCGTCGGCAAGAATGAGCGCCGGTTCCTGCATCAGCGTGCGCGCGATGGCGACCCGCTGCTGTTCGCCGCCGCTGAGCTGATCGGCGCGTTTGTAGGCGTGTTCCAAGAGGCCAACGCGCTTTAGATTTACCAGCGCCCGGCCTTTTGTTTCACTGGAAAAAATTCTGAGGGAGCCGCTTAGCGCCGGCTGGTAGCCGAGCCCACCGGAAAGCACGTTATCGATTACCGAGAGCCGCTTGACGATGTTGAACTGCTGGAAGATCATGCCGATCTTGCGCCTGAGGAGTCTGAGTTCGCCGGCATCAAGCTTGCCTACATCGGCGCTGGCGCCGTTGGCGGTGCCGGCCAAGAGCGCCCGCGGCACCAGAATCTCTCCCGCGCTGGCCTCGATCAACCTGTTGATGCAGCGCAGCAACGTCGATTTGCCGGAGCCACTGAGCCCGATCACGCCGACAAACTCCCCTTGCTCAATGGCAACATTCACGCCCTTGAGCACCGGCGCGCCGCCGTAGGATTTCTCCAGGCCCCTGACTTCGAGAATGGTCACGGCTGCTTTTTCTTGAGCGCGTCCTTGAGCTGGATACCCGCTATGGCGAACGCCGTGCGCACGGAATCATAATCCTTGTCCGTGGCGGGGACGAAGCCATCGATCTGATAAAGGTCTCTAAGCATTTTCTTGCCCAGAGGATCGCTGCTTAACTCGACAAATACTTCTTCGATCTGCTTGCCGAGCCGTTCTTCAAGATGACCGCTGAAGACCAAATTGTCGGCGGGTATAGCCTCGGAATAGGCTATGGCGCGAATTTTTTTCACGTCATCGGGATTTCTCAAATAGCGCGCCCATGCGGTATCGGTGCCGTCGGTGGAGTTGGCATAGGTCGCGCCGGCATCTACCTTGCGGTTGAGCACCGCGAGCACGGTTGCGTCATGGCCGCCGGAATAGAGTATCTGCTTAAAGTCCCGCACCGGGTCGATGCCCTTGTCATGAAACAGCTTGCGCGGAAAAACGTTCGCGGATGTCGACAGCGGATCGCCGAAGGCAAAGACCTTGCCGCGCAAGTCCTCGAGCGATTTTATGCCGCTATCGGCGCGGGTGATGATCGCGGCGTAGTAAAAGGGCGAACCTTTGCGTTCGGACTTGAGCGCCACGCGCACGTTGGCCTCGCTTTTCGCCAGCACGTAGGAAGCCGGGGTTAAAAAGGCAATGTCGAGTTTGCCAACCCGCAGCGCTTCGACTACCCCGGTATAGTCGGTGGCAACGAACGGCTGGACTTCCATACCGAGTTTCTCTTGGAGAATCTCCACCAGCGGCTGGGCGTTTCGGATCACCTGCTGGGCATCTTCCGCGGGTACGAAGCCCACCCGCAAAACCTTTGACGACGAGGTAGACCTGCCACAACCACTGACCACGAACAGCGCCAGGGCCAGAATGAAAAAGCGCGTGCATAAGGCGTTCATGGCTTTCATCATTACTGAAACCCTGCCGCAGGCGCAAATCGAACTAGTAAGACGCTAATGCGTTCAAAGCTCCAGGCCCGCCCTGAGCTTAGCGAACGGGTTCAAAGTGGCGCCTTCGTGTTCAAGGTCTTAAGGTTGAGAGGTGGGCTGGACTTTGAACATTGAACAGGCGAAGCCGTTGAACATTGAACTTTGGACCGGTAGGCCGGCGCGGCGGTTAGCGGTCCCTGATCATTTCCAGCATTTCTTTGGCTTTTCGTTTGTGTTTGGCGTCGTCGGAGACCTTGTTGGGATCTTGGCGATGGACTTGAGCAGCTCCCGCGCCGACGGCCAACCTTCCGTGGCCGCCTAGCTGCGCGCCAGTTCGAGCCGGCTCACGATCACGCCGGCATTAATTGAAAGCGCTTTCTTGAGATAAACACCAACAGTAGGATTAAGGCGCTCAAAAATCGCTCAGCCGATCGGCACGGGTTTCCCGTTATCGTCCACGGCGACATAGACCACCTCGGCAGCGGTGACTTTGAATTTCGTGCCCGGTTCCTTGGATCGTTCCGCTTCTACTTCGATTCTTACGGTTACTGACGTTCTTCCCCGCTTCACCACGGAGGCATATAAACTGACCACATCACCGACGTAAACCGGCGCGATGAAGTCGACTTCGTGCATCGCCCGGGTAACGAAATTGCGCGACCCGAGTTGCGCCGCGACAATACCTCCCGCCAAGTCGATATGGCTCAAAATCACGCCGCCGAATATCGTTCCCCGCGCGTTGGTATCGCGCGGCAACATGGTGACGCGCAGCGTCGGATCGCGGCTCTCAGCCATTGACGGATAACTGGAACGCGGTTAACCACGCCGGAGCGATGGTTCGCACCCGGCAGCGTTGTTATGCTCTCACACGTAGGACAGCCACTTCTGGTATCTCGCGTCCTTGCCTTTAATCACGTCAAAGAAAGCCTGCTGAATATCCGCGGTAATCGGGCCGCGGCTCCCGGCGCCAATCGGACGGTCATCGACCTCGCGAATCGGCGTCAACTCCGCCGCCGTCCCGGTGAAAAAAGCCTCGTCCGCCGTGTACAGCTCGTCCCGCGTAAAGCGTTCTTCGACGACTTCGTAGCCTTTGTCGCGCAGAATGGTCAAAACAGACGCGCGGGTGATCCCCGGCAAGATCGAAGTCAGCGGCGTAGTTTTCAACTTGCGATCGCGCACGATAAAGATGTTTTCGCCGCTCGCTTCGGAGACATAACCCTCTGTGTCGAGCATGATCGCTTCGTCGTAGCCCGCCTTTTTGACTTCAGCCTTCGCGAGCACCGAGTTGACATAATTTCCCGTTGCTTTGCTTTTGGTCATCATCACGTTCACATGATGGCGCGTAAACGAAGAAACTTTGGTGCGGATGCCGTTACGCAACCCTTCGTCGCCGAGGTAAGCGCCCCAGGGCCAAACCGCTATACACACATTGACGGGATTGTTGGGCGCGTACACGCCCATTTCACCGAGGCCGAGAAACACCAAAGGTCGGATGTAACATTCTTTGAGCTTGTTGACGCGGATGACTTCGAGCGTCGCTTGTTCAAGTTCCGAGATGGAATAAGGCAGCGGAATGCCGAGAATTTTTCCTGAATCGGCAAGCCGCTGCAGATGCTTCCTGAGGCGAAATACCGCGGAGCGTCCATCCGCCAAGGCATAACACCGGATGCCTTCGAAGTATCCGGTGCCATAATGTAGCCCGTGCGCCAGCACATGAACCTTCGCGTCCTCCCAGTTGACCAGTTTTCCGTCAAGCCAGATTTTCTCGGTTTTAAGTGACATGCTCGCTACCTGATCAAGCTCCGGCTTTCGAGCCGCAATGTATTTTACGTGCATCGTCGGCGCTCATCAAGCTCACCGACAAAAAAGGCCACCCGGTCGCCCGCGGTGGCCGCCGATGATCGCCGACGAAATCTAAAGTCCCTTTTTGAGCGTAGGCGCCGGTTTGAATCCGACGGTTTTGCTCGCCTTGATGCTGATTGTAGAACCGGTTTGCGGGTCTCTGCCTTTATGCGCTTTGCGTGAGCGCACCGTAAAGGTTCCAAAACTGGGCACCTGAACGCGCTTTTCTTTTCTAATCGCGCGGGCGATATTCTCGAAGGCCGCGTCTACGGCGCTGTTGGCCGCATTCTTGCTGATGTCGGCCGCCTTGGCGACCGCCTCGACCAGTTCACTCTTCGTCATCCCCAAACCCTCCGTTTCCGGTTTCCCTGTTGATTGATATCCTGAAGCCAAATTCTTTCCGTAGCGCGGAAACAGTCCGTGATAATTCCGAATTCAGCAGTCAATGTCAATAGACTTTTCACGCGATATTTTTACACGGCAACTATGGCTCGGATTTTTCAAGCGCCAGCCGTTGATATAGCAAACCATAGCGCACGCCCTGGTCGCTGACGATGGCTTGCAGTGTATCGAAAAGCACCATGATTTTTTCGATCAGATACGCGCCGGCGAGAATCACGTCGGCGCGCATCGGATGTAAGCCCGGTATGGTCTTGCGTTGTTCGACGGTTAAGCCCTGATAGATTGCTATTTGACGCCGAACTTCGCCGAGTGAAAGCAGGCTGCCATGCACTTCGCCGTGGGAGTATTGAGCGAGCTTTTTTTCCACCGCCGCCATAGTCGTAAAAGTTCCGGCGATTCCCACCAGCGTCAATTTTGGCAAAGCGTGCGCCCACGCATCGCCGATGGGCGCCAAGGCGGCGTCAATGACAGCGGCCATGACATCGCACTCCGGTTGCGTTACCGGATCGGAATGAAGATATCGCTCCGTCAGCCGCACCGAGCCGACATCGATGCTCACGGCTTCGGATACGTCCGCAGCGTTACCGCGGATAAGCTCCGTGCTACCGCCGCCAATGTCGATCACCAGCACTTCGTGTCCGGCGAGGGAAAGACCCCGGCGCACTGCCAAGAAAGAGTATGCAGCTTCTTCCGCTCCGGAAATCACCCGCACGCTCAGCCCAAGCTCGCAATGCCAACGTTCAAGCACCGCGCCGCTATTTTCGGCGTCGCGAAGCGCGCTGGTTCCCACTGCCGCGATTTCCTGAACGCCCAGCCGCGCGCATCTCGCCAGGTAGCGGCGCAATATCGCGGCGCTTCGTTCCTCGCCCGCATGGCTGATCCGGCGCGTTTGATCAACGCCCTGCCCCAACCGGGCGATCTCCGCGAGATCGTCCAATACGTAAAACTCCCCGGCGTCACCGCACTCAGCGATCAAACAGAGAATTGTGTTAGTGCCGATGTCGATAAAGGCGCAGCGCCTGCCGCTCATGGCGCTGTAACCTTGTACAGGGTGGGTTTCGGCTCAGCGAATTCAAGATTGGCCGCAGCCTGCTCCGTTTCTTTGAGCCAAGCATCCATCATCGCCAGCGCGCGCTCCGCCATGGATTCTTTTTTGGCTTTGCCGCGCAGCCGCTCCGCCAACGGCGGCAGCAATCCGAAGTTGACGTTCATGGGTTGAAAACTCTTCCGCTCCCGATCAGTGATGTAGCGCAGCAGGGCTCCGAGCGCGGTGGTCGGCGGCGGCACGACGGGCGACTGGCCGGCGAGTAGACGCGCGGCATTGACGCCCGCCAAAAGACCGGTGGCGGCGGACTCGATATAACCTTCGACTCCGGTCATTTGGCCAGCGAAAAAAAGCGTTGGGCGCCGGCGCCACTGGAGCGTAGGCTCGAGATGCGCCGGCGCGTTGATGAAAGTGTTACGATGCAAACTTCCCAGGCGGATGAATTCGGCGTTCTCTAATCCCGGAATCAGCGCGAAAACCCGGCGTTGTTCCGAATAGGTCATCTTGGTCTGAAAGCCGACAAGATTATAGAGCGTTCCCTCGCGGTTCTCCTGGCGCAACTGGACCACCGCGTAGGGGTGCTTACCAGAACGCGGGTCAATTAGCCCGACGGCGCGCATGGGGCCGAAAGCCAGCGTCTCGGCGCCCCGGTCCGCCATTTCCTCGATGGGCATACAGCCCTCGAAGGGAACGAAGCGTTCAAAGCTATGGGTCGCCACCCTCGCCGCAGCGCGCAGCGCTTCGACGAAACGGAAATATTTCTCTTTGCTCAGAGGCAGATTGACATAGTCTTCATCGCCCCGACCGTAACGCGCGGCGCGGTAGGCCACGGTCATGTCGATGGATTCCGCGGTGACGATGGGAGAGATCGCGTCGTAGAAATACAGATGTTCTTCGCCGAGCATGGCGCTAAGCTTTGATGACAGTGCCGGCGACGTGAGCGGTCCGGTTGCGAGAATCGCTACGCCGGAAGGAATCTCGGTCACTTCCCGGCGAGTGACGTTGATCATTGGCAGCACTTCCACCGCCGCAGTCAGCGCGCGCGCGAAGCCGCCACGGTCCACCGCTAAGGCGGATCCGGCGGGCACCCGGTTAGCTTCGGCGACGCGGATCACCAGGGAGCCGAGCCGACGCATCTCTTCCTTTAACAGACCGGCGGGAGCGGTGAGCAGATTAGAACGCAGTGAATTACTGCAAACCAGTTCGCCGAAGTCGCCGGTGGCGTGGGCTTCGGTCTGTCTCACCGGGCGCATCTCGCAAATTTCCACGGCCACGCCGCGGCGCGCCAGTTGATAGGCCGCTTCTGCGCCCGCCAAACCGCCGCCGATCACGCGCACGGTATTGGTCATTGCTCGCTCTACTGCTTGCGTGGAAAGACCATGTGTCGATTAATCGATGAGCCGGTATCCACTGAAGCCACGCCTCAACTGGACGGCGCCGCCGGTTGGGCGTTGTCCGACGCCGTTTCAACAACCTGCATAGAATAGCCGCATTCTTTATGGCGGCAGCGTCGGATGTGACCGGCGCGCTTGGTAATTTTGTCCAACAAGATTGGATCACCGCAGCCCGGACAGGGACCCGGCACCGGCTTATCCCACGACGCGAACTTGCATTCCGGGTAGCGGTCGCAACCGTAGAAGACCTTGCCCCAGCGCGATTTTCTTTCCTTGATGTCGCCCTCTTTGCAATCGGGACACTTGATGCCCAGGTCGACGGGTTTTTGCAGCGGGCGAATGGTCTTACATTCGGGATAGCCGCTGCAACCGAGAAACTTGCCGTACTTACCCCAGCGCAACGCCATGGGCCGGCCGCACTGTTCGCAGTTTTCGTTGACTTCCTCTTCCACCGCCACTGTAATTTCGCCTTTATCATCACGGTTGAAATTTTTCGTGCTCTTGCAGACGGGATAGGCCTTGCACGCCAGGAATTCGCCGTTGCGCCCCCATTTGACCACCATCATCGACCCACATTTCTCGCAGGCGATGTCCGTCGGCACTTCCTGCCGTTTGACATCGCGCATCTCCTTCTCGGCCTTCTTGAGATCGCGCTCGAAAGGCGTATAAAAACGCTTCATCGCCTTAGTCCAGGGTTCTTTACCCTCTTCGATCTTATCCAGCTCGTCTTCCATGCCGGCGGTGAACTCGACGTTGAGAATGTCGGGAAAACTTTCCACCAGCAGATCGGTGACGAGAAAACCCAGATCCGTGGCCGCCAGCGCGCGCCGATCATCCTGCACGACATATTCGCGGTCAAGAATGTTAGAGATAATGGCGGCGTAGGTCGAAGGCCGGCCGATGCCTTTCTCGTCCAGCTCCTTGATCAGCGATGCCTGCGTGTAGCGCGGTGGCGGCTGGGTAAAATGTTGCCGCGGCTCAAGCGCCAAGAGCTTGAGCGCGTCGCCTTTGTCCAAATCCGGCAGCACGCCTTCCATGTCCTGGGTATCGTCTTCGCTCTCTTCGTCGGAGCCGTTGGCTTGGGCCGCGCGCTCATCGCGCCCCTCTATATAGACTTTCATGAAGCCGTCGAATTTCATCTGTTGCCCGGTGGCGCGAAACAGCGCTTCACGCACGGGAATCTCAAAGACCGTCTGGTCGAACACCGCCGGCACCATCTGGCTGGCGACGAAGCGATCCCAGATAAGCGAATAGAGCTGAAACGCATCGCGCCGGAGATAACGGCGCACCCGCTCCGGCGTATATTCCAGCGCTGTCGGCCGGATTGCCTCATGGGCGTCCTGAGCGCCCTTTTTCGAACGATAGGTATTGGGCTTGCCGGGCAAATAGTTTTTGCCGTATTGTTTGTCAATATGCTGGCGCACCGCGCCCAGGGCGTCAGCGGAGACGCGCGTGGAATCGGTGCGCATATAGGTAATCAAACCGACCGAACCTTCGTCGCCGAGTTCCACGCCTTCGTACAAGTGCTGGGCGAGCTGCATGGTGCGCTTGGGTTGAAAGCCCAGCTTGCGCGCGGCCTCTTGTTGCAGCTTGCTGGTCACGAAAGGCGGCGTCGGGTAACGGCGCCGTTCCTTCTTTTCCACATCTCCGATCGCCCAGGTCGCGCCGTTCAGCGCATTAACGATCTCCTGAACAGCCGGATCGGATTCAATACGAAACTTTTTGTTGTCGACCCTCTGGCCGCGCCACTCGACCAGGCGCGCTCTAAAAGGCGGCGGTAAACGCCCTTCCAGTTGCGCAGTCAGAGACCAGTACTCCTGCGCCTCAAAGGCACGAATGTCGCGCTCGCGCTCGCAAACCAGCCGCACCGCCACCGACTGCACGCGCCCCGCGCTCAGGCCGCGGCGCACCTTGTTCCACAAAAGCGGGCTGATCTTGTAACCGACCAGGCGGTCGAGAACGCGGCGCGCGATCTGAGCGTCGAACTTGTTTCGGTCCAGTTCCTGCGGATTCGCTAACGCTTCTTGCACCGCCCTTTTGGTGATCTCGTTGATCAGGACGCGGTGGACGCGCCGATGGTTCTTGGCGATCTGGTCGGCGATATGCCAGGCGATGGCTTCGCCTTCGCGGTCGGGGTCGGAGGCAAGATAGATATTTTCCTTGCCCTTGGCCGCCTTTTTCAGCTCATCGATTACCTTTTTCTTCGACTGGATGACGTGAAAGTCCGGCGCGAAGTTCTTCTTAACGTCCACGCCGAGCTTGCTCTTGGGCAGATCGACGACATGTCCCACCGACGCTTTGACTTGATACTCCCGGCCCAAATATTTTCCCAAGGTCTTGGCCTTGGCGGGAGACTCTACGATCACTAGATTTTTAGCTGCCATGACTACCGATTCTTTCCTTCGATCGATTAAGACTTGGTCAATATTCAGCCGCGTAACGATTTCCCGGCAATTGCCTCAGAAAACCCTGCAGCTCCAGCTCCAAGAGAATCCGCGAAACTTGCGCCGAACTCAGGCCGCTGCTCTCAATCACCTCGTCGATGTGCAAAATGCGTTCCTGGAACAGGTCGAAAATCTTGCGCGTGTCGTCGCCGCAATTTTGCGGTAAAACACGTTGCGGCCGGCCCGCACCCTTGGGGCGCGCTAATTGGGGCGCAATCTCTTCGATAATATCATCGGCGTTTTCGACCAATTTGGCGCCCTCGCGGATCAACCGGTGCGCGCCGCGGCTCCGGCTCGAGCCCACCTCGCCAGGCACGGCAAATATTTCCCGGTTCTGTTCCAGGGCATGGGCGGCGGTAATCAAGGAACCGCTCTTTTCCGTGGCTTCCACCACGACCACCCCCAGAGATAGGCCGCTAATGAGCCGGTTGCGCGCCGGGAAGTTAAACGCCACCGGGCGCGTGCCTAAGGGCAACTCGGAGATCACCGCGCCCTGCCGGCTGATGCGCTGGGACAACCGCTCATGCTCCGGGGGATAGATTCGATCCACGCCGCTACCCAACACCGCAATCGTGCGACCGCCGCCATCCAGCGCGGTTTCATGGGCCGTGCCGTCGATGCCCCGTGCCATGCCGCTCACCACTGTAAAACCCAAAGACGCAAGTCCGTGGCAAATGTTCCGCGCCACTCTGCGACCGTAATCACTGGCGCTGCGCGACCCGACTATAGCCACCGCCCGTTCGTCTGCGGCGTTAATCTCACCCTTGACGTAAAGCACCGGCGGCGGATCGGCAATGGCGCGCAAGCGTGCCGGGTAATCCGGATCGATGAATGGCACGATTCGAACACCAGCGTCGCGGGCGCGGCGCACCTCCGCCTCCGCCTGAGCCCAGTCGGAAAAACCCACTAAACCCTCGATCACATCCTTGTCCAGCCCCGCGATACCCAATTCGGCAGGCGACGCTGACAACGCCGCCGTGGGATCGGTAAAGTGGGCGGCAAGTTTTTTGAAACTCGCGCAACCCAGCCCCTTCACGCGGCTGAGGGCAATCCACGGCGTATAATCTTTGCCAGCCGGCGCGGCCAAAAACAATTCCTCCAAGAGCGAAACAGGCGCTCCATTCGTATGCACTTACGGCTCGTCAACTGCTTGACGCCAATTTCAAAAAGCTGACTGCGCGGAAGCAAGATCGCAATGATAAGACAAATTTGCGTCCAAGGCTAGATCAAGGGGCGGGAAAAGCTCTGAGATTAACCGGCTATTTTCCGCGAACCTTTTGTTTTTACAAGTTTTTTACTAATTCGAACAGTCGCTTTCTTTCATTCTGCGCCGAGCCTGAGGCAGCGATAACGGCATCGCCGCGCATCACCGCCTCTCTTTTCTCTCCTCGCGGCGCGCGCGCAGAATCAGCTTGACGGGGACGTAGTCCAAACCCAGTTGCTCGCGCAACTGGTGCGTCAAGTAGCGCCGGTAGCTTTCCGGCACGCCGCGCGGAATATTGACGAATAAAGCAAACGCCGGCGGCCGCGAACCAGTCTGAGTACCGTAATAAAATTTCACGGCGCGGCCTTGCCAGAGCGGCGCGCTATGCGCCCTGACGATTCGTTGTAAGGCCTGGTTGACATGCGACGTCGCGATCCTGCGCCGGTACGCCTGCAGCACTACCGCCGCGGTCTCCTGCATTTTGCGCACGCCATAGCCGCTGCTCGCGGAAATAAAACAGACCG
Organism: Binatia bacterium; assembly: GCA_036555515.1. Lineage (GTDB taxonomy): Bacteria > Desulfobacterota > Binatia > UBA9968 > UBA9968 > DATACQ01. The sequence goes on along the minus strand of DATBLC010000362.1, from coordinate 38,535 downwards.
GCGCATAATCCAAAAAACTCAGCCGATAGTACACCTCGTCGCGATAGGCCTCGGCCTCAGCGCCGCTCTTGCCGACCATGTCCCACTTATTAACCGCCAATAACACCGCCTTGCCGCGCTGGCAGGCATAACTGAGAATCTGAGCGTCCTGGTCAGTAACCCCTTCCACGCCGTCGATCACGTGGATGACGAGATCGCCGCTGTCCACGGCGCGCAACGAACGGTTGACACTGAAGCGCTCGACGCGTTCGTCGATGCGCGCCTTGCGCCGGATGCCGGCGGTGTCGACCAATATGCAAGGCTCGCCCTGCAGATTAAACGGCGTGTCGACGGCGTCCCGCGTTGTGCCCGGGCTGGCATCCACCACCGAGCGCTCAAAGCCAAGGAGGCGGTTAATCAACGTCGACTTGCCGACGTTGGGGCGGCCCACCACGGCGACGCGCAGCGGTTCGTGTGATTCTGCCGTTGCTTCTTCAGCCTGGTTTGTCCCGTTGGCGATGATTCGGGCGCTGTGTTCGCCTTGCGGAAACTGCCGCGCCACATCCTCCAATAGTTCCGTGATGCCAAGGCCATGTTCGGCCGAAATCGAATAAAGTGACTCCAATCCCAGGGCATAAAACTCGAAAAGGTTCTCGGCACGTCGCTGCGAATCAAGTTTGTTTACAGCGAAAAAAACCGGCTTGATCGCCTTGCGCAGCGAATTCACCAACTCGCGGTCCAACGGATTCAAGCCCGCCTTGCCGTCCAGTAGAAAAATGACGACATCGGCTTCGGCCAGCGCCCGCCGGCTCTGCGCTTGAACGCTTTCTTCGAGTTTCCCGTCGGCTGCCGATCCGATGCCGCCGGTATCGACGACCAAATACCTCCGCCCCGCCCACTCCGCCTGGGCATAATTGCGGTCGCGGGTCACGCCCGGTAAATCATCGACGATTGCCTTGCGCGCGCCGGCGAGACGGTTGAACAGCGTCGATTTGCCCACATTGGGCCGCCCGATGATGGCCACAACCGGCAAGCCGCGCGCGTTGGGGATCGTTTTTGGGGCCGGACGGCTCATATCACAGCCCCATCTCCCTCAACGTGTGGGGCCGCTGGGTCCAACCTTTGTCGACGCGGATAAAAAGTTCCAAAAAGATTTTGCATCCCAGCAAAGCTTCCAGCTCGGCACGCGTCCGCATACCGATTTCCTTGAGCATGGAGCCCTGTTTGCCGATGAGAATCGGCTTGTGGGAGTCGCGCTCCGTATGAATCGTCGCCTTGATGACGATTAAGTTCTTCTCCTCCTTTTCGGTAAATTCATCGATGGTCACGGCGACGCCATAGGGAATCTCCTCGCGCGTCAAGAGAAAAACCTTTTCGCGGACGACCTCGGCGGCCAGAAAACGCTCGCTTTGGTCGGTCACCTCATCGGCGGGGAAATAGCGCGGCCCTTCGGGTAGGTTTCTTTCGATCAGCTCCAGAAGCAGCGCCAGGTTATCGCCCTTAAGGGCGCTCACCGGCAGGATTTCTTTGTCCGGCAAGAGCTCGGCGCAACGCTGCATCAGCGGCAGCAGCTTGGCTTTAGCCACCAGATCGATCTTATTGAGCACGATAAAGACCGGTGTCTGTACGCCACGCAGTAGCTCGGCGATGCGCTCATCCTGCGCGCCGATACGCTCATGGGCGTCCAGGAGCCAAAGCACGCCGTCCACTTCGTGAAGGGTTTGTAAGGCGACGTCAACCATGCGGCGGTTCATCAAAGATTGGGCCTGATGGATGCCCGGCGTATCGAGGAAGATTATCTGCGCCTTGGCAGTGGTTTTGATGCCGGTAATCCGATTGCGCGTCGTTTGCGGCCGGGGCGACACGATCGCGACCTTCTCGCCCAGCAAGCTGTTTAACAAAGTCGACTTACCAACGTTGGACCGTCCGACGATGGCGATATACCCGGAGCGAAAAGGAATTTCGTCCGGGCTTTTAATGTTTCCTTTTTGATTGGTCATAACTTACAATCTGTGGCGGGTTTATTATGTCACGGTCGCGCCCTGGTTCAAGTTTGCGCCGGATCAACATCCCGCCCGTTCCGGGCGGCGCGCAGGTCCGTTTCACGCCCCTCATGCAAAAGCGGTTGACCCGCCGGGCCGAAGGGATGATCGGGCGTTCACTGAGCTATTTTCCCGAGTTACAAGGTAAAACTATCACGGTAGGATTCAGCCGGGTCCATCTGGGCAGTGCGGTCATGAGCCGCAAGCGCGACAGCGATCCCTCGTTGGTGATTCGTTTGAAAGTTCGCAACCTCACCTATCAAACCATCGGCCACGAGCTCACCCACCTCGTTCAGGGGTTGTCACTAGGCAACCAGACGGCGGCGTACGCACGTATTCCCTGCGGCGAGACGCAGTGCGACATCTGGACTCTGGCGCGCCATGAGCTGTTTTGCGACGATGCGCCCACGTATATCAGAATGCCCCGGATGATGCGCGAGCTTTGGCCCAGCTATGCCGTAGCAGTGCGGCGGCTTTGCGTCGCCGCCATCGATAAGCGCAAGGTTTTTCGGCGCTATATCCGCTGGCTTGAATCCGAGATCGCCGCCTTGGCGCGAACCTCACCGCGCGAAAGAAAGGTCCCGGCACAGTTGCTGCTGCCATTTTTCGAATAACTTTGCCCGTTTCTACAAAACGAGCGGAGTTCCAATCGTTCCAGTAGTTCAATTGTTCAAATTGATTCCGTAAAACAGGAACAACTTGACTGGATTGAGCTGGTTTCACGGCTGGAACGTTTTGGACGACTGGAACGCGGACTTGATCTGTTTTAAGCCGGTAGCGTGAAATAAAACGTTGATCCGTTACCTGGGACCGATTCCACCCAAATCCTGCCGCCATGGCGCTCGACAATTTTCTTGCAGATCGCCAGCCCAATGCCGGTACCCGAAAATTCTCTGTGCGTGTGCAAACGCCGAAAGATCACGAAAATCATTTCGGCATACTGGGCATCGATGCCGATCCCATTGTCCGTCACCGAAAATCGCCACATATCCCCGTCCCTCGTGCAGCCCACGTGCACGCGCGGCGGCCTGCTGTCGCGATACTTGATGCCGTTGCCGATGAGATTTTGCAGCAACTGCCTGAGCTGGGTTTCGTCTCCCGGCACTGTCGCTAGCGCGTCCCACGTCACGGTTGCACCGGCCTCATCGATGGCAGGCTTCAGACTGCTCAGCACAACCGCCAGCGTGACGTTGCAATCCACCGCCGCGAATGGACTGCCGGTCGTCGCCACCCGCGAATAAGTCAGCAGGTCTTCGATCAACACCTGCATCCGCTTGGCGCCGTCCACCGCAAAGGTAATGAAATCGTCGGCATCCCTGTCGAGCTTTCCCCGATAGCGTTTTGCCAGGAGCTGGGTATAACCCGCTACCATGCGCAGCGGCTCTTGCAAATCGTGCGAGGCGACGTAAGCGAATTTCTCTAGCTCCTGATTCGAGCGGCGCAGTTCTTCAGCGCTGCGCACCGAAGATTGCAGTAGTTCACTGTTTTCCACAACGATTCCCATCAACCGGGCGATGGCCATCAGGTATTCCCTTTGGTCCTCCTTAAAAAAGCCGAAGCTTTTGCTCGCAAGGTGAATCACTCCACGCACTTCCCCTCTTGCCACCAGCGGCAGGAATGCGCAGGAGTTAAAGCCCAATCGCATCTGCTCCTTCATCTTGATGCGCCCATCGGCGCGAATGTCTTCGACTATGATTGGTTCCCCGCGCGAAAATACCTGGGCAATCGCGGATTCCGGCCGGAAACCCTGGGCGCGTGTCACATATTCCGGAGAGAACCCGGTGCGCTGCGCGATGACAACAAAAGAGTTGGTCTCCGGGTCAAGGATGCGGATCAACGCGCTATCGGCACCGGTCACCGACGCGATTCTTTCAATCACCCCCTGGAACAATTGCTGGATCGAGTCAATCGGCGCCAACGGCGCCAACGCAGTGTAGAGCGAGGTTATCTCGCGCGAGCGCTCGGCAACTTTCCGTTCCATTTCCCGGTACGATGTCTGCAACTCATTTGCCATACGGTTGAATTGCGCCGCTAGGCGGCCGATCTCATCGCCGGTCTCCACTGCGACCCGATAATCTAGCTGGCCGGCGGCTATTCGATCCGCACCCTCCTGGAGGTGAGTGATCGGTCGGGTAAAGCGCCGGCTTATGATATGCGCCGACAGCAGGCAGAGCATAAGAGCCACGGAAGAGAGCACGGCGCCATACCAGATTTTTTGCCGGATCGGAGCGTAGAGCAGCGACTGAGGTTGCTCAACGATCACGCCCCATCCGGTGAACGCCAGCCTGAGGCCAGCGGCCGCCACTTCTACGCCGCGTTCGTCGACGTAGCCGCCGCTGACAAGCTCGTTGGGGGCGACGGCGCCGGAGGTCAGTAACTTTTTAATCAGCGGCCTATCGATCAATGATAATCGTTTCGATACCAAGCTGGCATCGGTGGCGGCGATCAACCAGCCGGAGCGGTCCACGACGTTCAATTTCCCTTCGTTGCCAATCCTGAACGCCTCGGCCTGCTGATTGAGACGTTTGAGATTTACGACTCCATAAACGCTGAATGAACTGGCACGATCCCCCAGCGAACGTTGTATCGACAACGTCACCCAAGGCTCGGAGGTTTCCGAAAGAACCACGTCCCCCCACGAAACCCGCGCCAGTTGACTTCTCGCGGAGGCCGCAAAAGGCGAATCGCGAGAAGCGGCATCGCTAACCATAAGGCGGCGCGACTCGCGCAAAATTTGCCGGCCGGCGCCATCCAGTACGCCGATCTCTTCAAAAGCAGGTTGTTGTCGAATTAACAATTGGGCGATATCGCGAATAGTTTCCCGGTCGCGCGCCATCAGCGCGACCTGCGCCTGCAAGCCGGCCTGGTCGAGCGCGCGCTCCAGTCTTTGGAGGAACTGGTCGATCCGGAAGTGAGCCGAGCGCACCGACACATGGCGCAGCTCCTCTTGGTTTTCCCGGATTTCTCGGATCGAGCTAGGAAGCCAAACCAAATTGGCCGCCAGAATGATTCCTAAACTCAGCCCAGCAAGAAGCAAAAACAGGCGAAAGCGGATCGAAGCGATACCGGAGCAGACTTGCGCAGGCACTCTGATGAGTCGAGCCAGAATCATCGCTCATTCGACCAGCCGGTCCGCACGGCTCAAAACCTTGCGGGGTATATTGATGCCGATGTCTTTGGCTGTAGTTATATTGATGGCCAGAAGCAGGCGATCCGGCGTTTCGATAGGTATGTCCGCAGGCTTGGCGCCGCGCAGAATCTTTGCCAGGAGTTTCGCCCCCTGGATTCCAAAGTCGCGAAAATCACCGGAATAAGATGCCAGCGCGCCCATTTGCGTGTGCGTAGCATCCAGTGCGATCAGCGGCAGGCGTTCCTTCTTGGTCTTTTGTACAATCGCCGCCATCATGCTGGCCACGAGCACCGAGGGAACGCTGAATACGGCATCCGCGGTGCCGGCCCAATTTTCTCGCAAGAGCTGCTCAAACTCCTTCTTGTGCGCGACATCTCTCCGCACGATTTTCAGCCCCAACTTTTTCGCGCCCTCCTCCAGGAACTTTAACGAAACCATGCCGATAGGTTCCTGTGTGGGAACGATCGCCAACACTTTCTTCGTTTGCGGCGCAATCTGCTTCAACACTTCGAGCCGTTTGGCCATTAGCTGGGCGCCGAAGGTAACAACCCCCGTGACATTGTTTTTGGACGAGCCAAATCCTGCGACTAGGCCGGTTTGAACCGGATCGCCAACAATCGCAAATACAATGGGAATAGTTTTCGTTGCCTGCTTGGCGGCGACCGCGGGAGCCGTGGCTACTGTGAACAAGGCGTCGGGCCTTGCGGAGACTAATCTCGACGCACATTCGGAAAGTTTGTCGATGCCGCCCTTGGTATCTTCCACAATAAATCTGATTTCCCGTTTTTCCCGATAGCCGAGCTTCTCGAGCCCGTCGCGCAGCCCAGTGAATGCCGGCTCATAGGTTAGCCCCGGCGTCAGGACCCCCACCGTGGCCGCTGGCGATTGAGCGTTCAGTGCCGTGGCAAGAGAATACATCGCGGCGGCCGCGACAAAAATCGTTGCTATTAATTTCCCAGGTCTTGGGTAACCGTCAAGCGTCATGCTTTGCTCCTGGTCGCACAGCGCCCATCGCTCCACGACGCGGCGTATTGTACGTCAAGCTATCTTGAAAGGCGAATTTAATTTAGGCGTACGAAACCTGCGACCGTCAGGCAGCTGCCGCTCGTCCTGCGACAGGAGCAGGTTCGTCCAAAAAGTTCAAAACCGTTCACATCGCGGCATTCGACGGGTTAAATGATTTGAACCGACGGCACGTGATCTTCCGAGTAATCTTCGCGGTTAAATTCCGTTCTCGTAGTCATTCTGATGGTATTTCAGTATCAGGTCGATCTCCTTAAGTTGGTCCCCCGTCAGGTTCCAACCGGCGGCCTTGGCGTTGCTCGCCAATTGATCACTCGACTTGGCGCCGGTGATCACCGAGCATACCTGGGGCTGTGCCAACAACCACGCCTGGGCTAGCTCATTCACGCCACGGCCATGATCCTTCGCCCAGACTGACAATTGAACGACTTTCCGGTAGTTGGCATCCACCATCAAATCCTGGACGATGCGCAGTGATTCGCCGCGCGATCCTTTCGGCGGCGGCTTTCCGGCTTCGTATTTGCCGGTGAGGAATCCGCCGGCTAATGGATAGTACGGCACAAAGCCGACCTTGTGAGCGCGGCAATAAGGCAACACCTCGCGCTCGACGCCACGTTTCAACAGATTGTATTCTGATTGGAGCGCCACGAATGCCGTCCAGCCTTTCAGTTCCGCAAGGGTATTCGCGTGCGCGAGCTGCCATGCGGCATAGAGCGATGCGCCGATATAACGGACCTTCCCCATGCGAATCAGATCGTCCAGCGCGCGCAGAGTTTCCTCAATTGGGGTGGTATCATCCCAACGGTGGCAATAATATAAATCGACGTGATCGGTTTGCAGCCGGCGTATACTCTGGTCCACCGCCTGGATCATATGATAGCGCGACGCGCCCCAGGAGTTGGCGCTGGTCTTGCGTGGGAAAGAAAATTTGGTCGCCATGACCACTTTGTCCAGCCTGCCTTTGAGCGCGTTGCCCAAAGTTTCCTCCGACCGTCCGTTATTGTAAACATTGGCGGTGTCGATGAAATTAATGCCGGCGTCGAGGGCCGCGCCGACGATTTTGTCGACCTCTGCCTGCGGCACCTCCGGTGATCCGAAACGATTCGCGCCGAGGCCGATGACGGACACTCGGACACCGGAGTTGCCCAGTTGGCGGTAGTCCATGAAGCTCTCCTTCAGTGCAATCTACGGGGGGGTTCAATAGTAAGTAGTTATCTGACAACTAAGGGATAAGTGATGCGGCGAGCACACTGCATCGGTTCGAAATTCGACGTTCAAAGTTAGGGATTGTACTTATGCGGTTCGCAAACGATCGAAATACGTTGAAAATTGGGCCTTGAACCAGTAGGACCGTCGCTCGCGTTTGCAGTTCGGCAATGCTCGACAGCCAAGCCGCACTATCTCATCTTTGGCGGCCGACGCCGGAAATTGTTGCCGTTTGATTCGCGCGCATGAACGGATCAGTGCGTTCTCGACCGCATTGCCAACATTCCGAAAACTGTCCTTCGATCTCCTCACCGCAGCTGGAACAGATCCACGGCTTTTTTACCGGCTCCAACGGTCCTAGCGTTTTTTTTAGAATCGCTTCCGCTTCGGCGAACCGTTCATCGTCGATAATCCACAGTTCCGGCCAGCATTCGACGGGCGGCAGCTCGCCCGCTGCCGTAGCCAGGTCGAGCTTACGGGTCACGCAGTCAATACCATGTAACCCCACGACGTTGCGTAGATGGGCGATCATGAGTGGATCTTTGGCGCAGTATAACTTTTTCATGTTTCGCGTCAGGCGCTGCGCCGGAGCGCGTTCTCGTTCAGTCTGAGCCTCTCGCCCAACCACAATGAGCGCACGATATGATCGCCGTAGCCGTCACCGGTGGACGGATGCACGAGCACGGATAGCCCTTCGCGGTTGAGCATCAGCCAGGGTACGACCTTGCCGAACTCCTCCGACGCGAAGACCGCCTGGTACATGGCGTTGAGATGCGGACCCACCGGTTCGTCGTGCCAACTGCCGAGTTGCACGTTGAATGCGGCCAGTCCGGCGCGTACCCGCGCCGCCGCATCTCGGGTGCTTTCCGGATCGTAGTAGATATGGGCGTGATAGCCTTTGATCGTTCGCTCGCTCATGGCGCACCATCCCTGACTAAGACTGAATCCTGTCTTATCAAATAAGGGACGCCTAAGCCAATTCAAAAGAAGGAAACTTAGCGGCAACCGGCAACTGCATTAAATCGGTTGCGCTCGGACGAGGACCGAAAGACGAGGTAGGGTGGAAAAAGTACCGAAGTACTACCCTTAGGACATCGCCTGCTCGGCTAGGATTTCATCGGGAAAGAGATACTCTTCGCCTGCCGTTCCGAAATTTACCAGGATCAGCTGACGGCCCATGTTTTCCACCGCGCGCACGAATGTGCCTTCGCGCGGTAGCATGACACCGGTCTTCTGCGACCGGATGGGTTTAGTCGTCTTCAACGAATCACCCGATTTCATGTTGACCTCCTTGTCGAACGCCAACGGCGCCGAAATATTGGCGCTGCGATGTCGCCTTCTATACTTTACTATCGGCATTGAAAGCTATCTCCTGAGTCATACAACCTTCACTTCCTTAAGACGCTCAACTTTGAGTTATGTATGCAAATGAAATACCAGTAACCGTCTGGCGCTACAGACGCGTATGACACCCATCATTGAGCCCGCAAGTCAGCGAAAATAAAGAGTTCCGTTTTCTTAGCGGGGTTTCAAACGGCCTGTTTGTTTTAACTCGAACGTATGGGGTTTGTTTACGATTCTGATTGCTGTTGGCAAAAAACTGCCGCTGCCCAAAAAACGGGCGGCAGAGCCTTTGCTTGCCGCTAACCATGGTCAATTCGCATAACACCTTAAATTCACTGCAGATAAGCCTGGCATCGTGGCAAAAATTTGGCAGGCCAGCGCCCGGCACGTGACAAATTTGGTGATCGGGTATCACAAAGTGGTCACCGCCGAAAGCGTGCGCACAGCCGTCAAAAGCGCCGCGGAAAACATACGGGGCGTAGTCTGAGAGTTGCCCAATTCGGTGCTGCAACAGTGGAAGCAATATCAGGAGTTGTTCCTCACGTCGCTACTCCAGCAACAGCGGAGGCGTGTTTGATACAGTCAACTCGAACGTTACAGTTTTGCGCACAGGAGTCGTCATCAAACTTGGATCATCGTTCGTGTGGTTTTTTTTCAAGCCGGTTCGTAGTCGCAACTTGCCATCTCGAATCCATGAAATCGCCAACACTAAAAGACACCGGCCGGGAAAAATCCAAAGGGCGAGCAGCTTTGAAGGCAAGCCGAAGATTGGTGATGATGGAGAAAATGGAATCAAGCATCCCAAGCGCGGTTCAACCGCTATATCAGTCAGTCGCGTGAAGCTTTATCCCAAAAATCATTTGCTCTCGATGGGCTATATTTAACACCGCAAAACAAATTTTGCAAGAAAATTTTTTGCGCGGCGCCGTCATCGACCCCGGCATTGATCACTTACCGTCGTACACCTTCTCAAAAAACCCTTCGCTATCGAGCTTCTTGAGCCAGCTCATATCGACGATCTCCTCGGCCTTGATGCCGGCCGCCTTGGGATTTTGTTCGGCCACATACTTGATGACGATTCTGAAACCATCGAGGGATGGATAAGGCTTACGGTCGAGTTCTTCCTGCGCTTCTAGGTAAAAATCCTCTGCCGCCTCAACGTTGCTCAGTCGAAGGTTTTTGGCGATGATGTCTTTCACCGATTGCTTGTTCCCCTTTTTGAAGATATAGGCATACGCTTCAACGGTGGCGCGGGTAAAAGCATCGACCACTCTGGCATTCGTCGCGCCGTAGGCTTTCTTCACGGTCAACCCGGTGTTCTGGTAGTGAATCTGCGCCGCGTGCATGTTAAGCAGGTTGTGGAAGCCCTTGGCGGTCATCACTTTGGTCGCCACCCGTTGCAGCATGCCGGCGTCGATCGCTTTGTTTTCGAGCGCAACCATGCGGTCCGGGTCGACACCCGTTTGAATCAATGCAATCTTGTCGCGCTTGAGTTCCAGCCCGAGATGCTCCAGCGCGATCAGCGCGGAGACATGCGACGAGCCGCCGAAGCGCGCCGTGCCGATTTTTTTACCTTTGAGATCTTCCGCCCGGCGGATATTCGGCTGGGTCACCACCGAGAATGGCGACGTGTTGCTGAGTCCCAAGAAGAAGCTCATCTTTTCTCCGGTCGCAGCCAGGTTGACCAACGAGGCCGGCGCATTGGCGGTAATCTGGATTTCCCCCGCCTGAAACATCTGCGCCACCAGCGAGCCGCTGTTAACCAAAATCAATTGCACATCGAGTCCACGCTTTTCAAAGAACTTGTTGTCTTTGGCTACATAGAGAGGCGCCATATGCGGCGTCGGCGTCGAGAGCGCGACGCGCACCTGTTGAAGTTTTTGCGCGCGGGAAGTCCGCACCGGGATAACCAACCAGAAAAATAAAACCACGAGCAGGACTCTGAATATAATTTTCAAGCGGTATCCTCTGTAATGAATGTAATGAACCAGGGCGAATGCGACAGCCGCGACGCTCCAGCGTATTCTAGCCTAGATTTCATGCTGAGCAAGAGTGGTCATTCAGGCTTGCCGCGGCCGACTTCTCATCACCAGGTCGGCAAGAAACAAAAGCAGCCCGGCGCCAGCCAGAGGCCACCAGGTTTCGTGGCCGCGGGAGCCTTTTCCCGGCGAGGGCGTGTAGAGCCGCCTGAGGCCTGCTGCAAAATTTTCCGGATCGAGCATCTCGCCGCCGGTCTCTTCAGCGAGACGGCTGAGCAAAGCGAGATTGGGCCGCAGCTCGCGGTATTCCTTCGGATAAGGTGCGACGTATGGGATGGTCGCCATGGACAACGGCGCTTCTCCCGCCTTGCCTTCGGCGAAAAGCGTTACAAAATGAATTCCCCGTTCGGCTGGCGTGAACTTTCCTTCATAGCGACCCGGCGCGCTTTGCAGAAAGGCGCTTTGTTCGGTGCTTCGGTTCGGCGCGGTGAGGTTGCCGTGGAGTTTTAGATGATTCATAAATTTGCCGTCTGTGGCGATAAAATCGGCGACGACTCTTACGGCGTCGCCGTCGGCATGAAACTCCGCGCGCATGCGCGTTTCAACGATTTTTCGCATAGTGTCGCGGGCCAGCTGGCCGGCCCACTGGGGCAAGCCCTGCCACGCAACCCATTCTTTGCCCCAGCGCCCACTCAAGTCCGAAGTAAATGCCATGACACGTCCCAGCCCATGGCGCCAGGCGACTAGCAATGGATCTTCGCCCGCTTTCATGAGCAGTTCAGAGCGTTGTTTGGGATAGGTAAGGACATAGCCGCGCAGGCGCGGCAACGAGCTTTGCATCATTCCCCGAAGCGGTCCGACGGGTGCCGCGACACGCGGCACAAAAGTTTTTTCGATCAATAAATCACGCGAAATCAACAGCGTCTCAGTGGTGAAAATCTGCGGGATTGTTTGCGGATCGAGGGCGACATAGCCGCGCCCTTTGCCCTCGCGCGCGATTTCAGCCATCAGTTTTACGTCGGCATCGTTGCCCACCGAAACCGTCGACACGGTGACGCCGGCGCGCGCCAACTGTTGGACCAAAGTTTGAAAGTCCGCTTTGTCGGTGAGGCCGTCTGATAGCACGATAACATGTTTGATCGCCGCCTCCTTGCCGGCGATGGCCCGGCGCGCTTCAACCATAGCCTTGTACATATCCGTGCCGCCGTCGGATTGAAGTGCCGCGAGCTTGTCGTTGATCCACTCACCTTTGCCGACGGGGCGAAAGGGCAGTGTCCAGTCCCACGCCGCGTCGAAGGCAAGTATGCCTACCTGGTCGGCAGGATTCATGATATCCGCCGCCGCGATGGCCGCGGCCTTTGCCAAGTCCAGTTTCGTACCGCCTTCCGGACCGGCACCCATGCTGCCCGATTTGTCGATGACGAAAAGTAACGCGACATGGGGCAGATCGAGACGCGCGGGCGGGCGCATCTCCACCGGCAATATACGTTCCAACGGCGTCCGAAAATATCCTCCCGCGCCATAACTATGAGAACCGCCGATGACCAGCAGGCCACCGCCCACGTCCCTCACATAGGTCTCGATGCTTTCCATCTTTGCATGGGTTAGTTGAAAGGCTGGCACATTGTCGAGAATCAGGAGATCGTAGGATGACAGCTCGGCGAGCGTCAGAGCGCTCGCCTCCGGCGCGGATTCCGTCACGGTGAAACCCTGCACGCGTAGTACGCGGGCAAGAAAACGTTGGCTATCCGGTTGAGACGAGAGCAGCAGAACTCGCGGCGGCCCCTTCACTTCGACTACGCCCTGCAAGATATTATTCTCCGCCAGGGTGTCGTCCTTCGCCTCCACGAGCAACTCATAGCTGTGGCTGCCGCGCTCGCCCAGACTGTCGCGGAAGCCGATCTCGTTGATTCCAGCTTTGAGGGGCAAATCCCGCTCCTCGGCCAGAACCCCATCGCGTAGTAGTTTCACTCGGGCGGCCGTATCACGCAGGCTTTCAATTTTGCCAGTAACTTCAAAAGCCTCGGCGCTGTCAACCTGGCGCGGTAGTGCCAGATCGCTGAGGAAAACTTCGTTACGCCCTCGGGCAAGGCTTACGGGCAAAGTCCAAACCTGCGCACCCTGAGAGCGCAAGAGCGGAATTATGCGGGAGCTGTTGCCGTGATTTTCATTGCCGTCGGACACCAAGAGCAGTTTTCCCTGGCGTCCTTCGCCGATCTGGGCTAGGCCCGCTTGCAGGGCTGCCTGGATATCGGTGCCTTCGCGGTCCAGGCGGGCGGCAAATTCCGGCATCTGAAAATCGCGGCGCGGCGGGAATTCCCACTCTGGCGCGCGCCCGAACGTAAGCAATCCAGTGCGCGTGTCGGCATCCTTAAAACCTCCCGCTATTTCCAAAAGCTCACCGGCTTTTTCCCTCCCTTCCTGTCCCACGCTGCGGGACAGATCAACGCCCATTACGACGTCAAGGGCTTCAGCGGACTGGAAGATTTTCGGATTCACCCACGCTACGGCAAGGGCGGCAACGGCGCAGGCGCGAAGCACCACTGGAGAGAGCGCAAGCCTCACGCGCCAAGCCAAGATCAATTCCGCGGCCAATAATAGAAGCACGGCGGCGAGCAGGAAAGGCCAAAGCGAAAAACCCGCTTCCGTGGGGCCACCCTCTCGCGCCGCGGGTGGCGCCGCCTCGGCCGCAGCGCCAGCACGCGCGCCAATGTTGGATTCCTCTTCATCGAAAAGATTGACCGCGAAGCGGCCCTCGCGACCGGCGCTTTTGTACCTGTGCACTCCCACTTCGAAGGTATCGCCAAATACCACAGGATTACTGATCACCGCCAAGCGTTCTTTCCGCCCCGACGGTGTGGCGATTTCCAGCTCCCGGTCACCCGGCGGCACAAAGATCGGTATCGGAGCACCGGCGCGCACGCCGTCGGCGGGAAACTCACGGTGCCCCAGATGAAACCACTCGAAAGTGTTGTGGAATAAAACCGGAAAAGCCACGCGGAACGGCAAATCGGAAGCCATGAGATCGAAGCCGATGAACAGCGCACGCAGTCTGGCGCGCTCGAAGGCCACCAGCAGCGGGCTGCTCGCCGCCCGTGCCAAAACGATACTGTCGCCGCTCGCCGCCACGCGCAAAGATTCCTGCACGTGCAAGTCGCCCAGACTCAAGCTCGCGGTCACGGGGTGCCGCGCTAAGGGCGAGCTGATGCGCGGCGTCCGCACTTGTCCCTGGAGGCTTAGGGGCAGGTTGGGCGCCACAGTATTAATGAGAATCACGTTGCCTTCGGTCAGCTCCGGAGCCGCCACGCGGTCGAAAACAACCACGTCATAGGCGCCTTCTCGGCCACCCTCGCGGCGCGCCGCCTCAGGCCCCCAGCTAGTGACGGCGGTCACTTGCACGTTGGGGAAAAACCTCAACAAGTTGCTCAAGACCGGATTGCCGGGACCGACGTAGAGGAGCCGCAACGGCGCCGCAGCGCTAACCGAAAGCGCGGCGCGATTGTCCGTGGCAAAATCATCGTCGATGTTCAGTTGCGCGGTCAGTATGCCGGCGGGATCGCCGTGATAGGGATACACCAGGACGCGCCGGCCCCCGGCTTCGATCTCGATTTCCTCGCGCGTCAGGACCGTCTGTCCCAGCGCCAGCGTAAGGGGTACCCGCGCCGCTTTGAGGCCGAAGTTGCGCACCTGCGCCATCACTTCGTAGCGCTCCGAGCCGTCTCCATGCCGCCTGATCTCCAGCCCGACGACGCCGACGTTTTCCGAGCCGCCGGCGATTTTGATGAAGCGCAGGTGCGCCGCCGCGCGGCTGAATTCTTCGGCGCCGGTGAAAGCACCGTCGCTGATGACCACCACGCGGTCGGGACTGCCTTTTTTCAGAAAAGCATGGGCAAAGAGAATCGCGTCTTTTACGCGCCCTGCCGTATCGGTGGGAGAAAGATTCCGGCCGGCTTCAATCAAGCGCTTTTTGTCCGCGGTGAAGGGCAGGATCAGCCGGGTTTCAGAACCGGCTCCGATGAGCATTATCTTTCGCTCAGCAGGCAGGGCATCGACCAAGGAGAGAAACTGCTGGCGCGCGGCGTCGAAACGCGTGCCCGCCGGCCCTTTGGCCTTCATGCTGGCGGTCAAGTCCATGACCACGACAGTATCTCCGGCGGGCGCGCCGAAATGTAACAGCGATGGATCGGCAAGAGCCACGATGAGGAGAATCGCGGCAAGCAACTGCAAAATCAGCAGCAGGTTTTTGCGCAACAGCCAGCCCAGCCGGGTCGCCAGCGGGCGCTCCTTCAACACCCGCTCCCAGATAAACAGCGCCGTAGTGCTGACCTTCAATCCCCTCGGCCTGAGACTGTGGAGGAACAGTATCAGGGGCACCGCCCCGAGAATCACCAATAGCGCGGATGGCACGCTCCAAAGCATGGTTCACGTCACGCTGCTGACCTGGCGCAGCGATTTGAGCACGAACTCGTCGAAAGGAACCCGCGTCGTGGTGCGCAGATAATCGATACCGAGGCTCGCGCAAACCGATTCGATGTCGCGAAAATAGTTCGCCAGCTCATCTTCAAAGCGACGCGCCAGCGCCGCGTCGACGAACAAACGGCGTTCCCGATTCCCCTCCGCGTCCACCAGCGCGACGTCGCCCAGAAAGCCGGGCCGGGTCTCTTCCTCGGCGACAAGGTGGATCATCAAGACCTGGTATTTTTTTCGCACCAGTTCCTCCATCGCGGCGCGCCAACCCGTAGGATCGAACAAGTCGCTGACCACTACCACGAGACCGGAATGGGGAAACAGAGTCGTAAACTTATGCATGGCGGCCCGCAGATCGGTGGGGCCGGCGCAGGAAAGCCGGTTGAGGAAACCAAAGAGGCGGAGAATTTGCGTTCGCCCCCGACCCAGTTTAAGCGGCGCCTGCAAGCTCGAAGAAAACGCCGCGCCGCCGACCCGATCGAGGTTTTTAAGCCCGATGTAACCCAGAGCTGCGGCGACCTTTTTTGCGTAATCGATCTTCGCCAGTTCGACTGCGGCCGGAGCGACCGGAAAAGCCATCGACCGGCTCGTGTCGACCAGCAGATAAATGTTCATCTCTTCCTCGGCGGTGAACACTTTTAGCAGCAGCCGGTCGAGGCGGCGGTAAACATTCCAGTCGACGTAGCGCAGATCATCGCCGCGTTGGTAGCGACGGTAATCGGAGAATTCGAGACTGTAGCCCTTGCGCGACGCCGCGTGTTCGCCCTTGGCCCCCGCCCAATCAAGCCGCTTGGCGATCAAGTGCAGCCGTTCGAGTTTTTTCAGAAATTCAGCATCGAAAAAAGTCTCGGGTCCCGGCTCACGGGTCTGGGGTTGGGGGCCCGTCGGTTTTTGCGGCTGTATCTCGCTAACATTGTCATTCCTTCCTCCGCGCGAAATTCTCGCGCCGTACCTATGGAGAAAATTCCAGAAAAATCCAGCGACATGCGCGGGCGTAAATCCTAGACTCGAGACTTTAGACTCTAGAGTCATGGTTTTTTCGTATTTTTTTATAGAACTTCCGCCACTTGCCGCACCACTTCGGCAAGAATCTTTTCCGCGTCGATCCCTTCGGCATCGGCCTCCAGGTTGAGAATCAAACGATGGCGCAGGCTGGGGCCGAGCATGGACCGAATGTCCTCAAAGGCGACATTGGGCCGGCCGGACAGTAGCGCCCGCGCCTTGGCTGCGAGAATCAAGCTTTGCAGCCCCCTCGGACTGGAACCGTAGAGCACGAAGCGGCGCGCCAGCTCAGCGCCGTTATCCCTTGCTTCCCGCCGCGGATGGGTAGCGAGGATCAAGCGCACGGCGTAGTCCTTAACCGTCTCCGCCAGCGGCACCTCGCGCACCCAGCGGCGGATCTCCAGAATCGCCGCCCCGTCCAGGACCTCCCTGAGGTCTCCCGGCGGCGCCGCCGTGGTGAGATCGGCGATGCGGCTCAGTTCTTCTCGGCTCGGATACTGGAGCAACAGCTTGAAGAAAAACCGGTCCACCTGCGCCTCCGGCAGAGGATAGGTGCCCTCCATTTCCAAAGGGTTTTGGGTCGCCAGGACCATAAATGGACTTTCCAGACGATGCGCCTTGCCGCTCACGGTAACGCTTTGCTCTTGCATCGCTTCCAAAAGCGCCGATTGCGTCTTCGGCGTGGCCCGGTTGATTTCGTCGGCGAGCACGATATTGGCGAAAATCGGACCGCTCTGGAACTCGAATATCTTTCGCCCCGACGGATCGTCGGTAAGCAGGTTGGTGCCCGTGATGTCCGCCGGCATCAAATCCGGCGTGAACTGGACGCGCGAAAAGCTCAGGCTTAAGATCTCGCCGAGACTGCGCACCATCAGCGTCTTGCCCAATCCCGGCACGCCTTCGAGCAAACAGTGGCCGCCGCACACCAGCGCGATAAAAACCTGCTCGATCAGATCTTCGTGACCGACGATCACCCGCGCCATTTCGGATTTCACTTCGGCGAACGAACGGCGCGCGCTCTCGATGCGATGCTCAACTTCTTCGACGGATTCCATGATCACGCTCCTAACCGAGCAGGAGTGTTGGAACAGTGGATCGATGGAGTATTGGGAAAACGAGGCATCGGTCCCTCGCAGGGATGGAAGCTAATTTACCCATCACTCCAGGATTCCGCGTTCCAGTATTCCATCACTCCAGGATTCCAATCTTGGTCATTTGGTCTTTTCCAGGGAGGTAAAATAATTCTTGATGGTGTCTTTCAGCTCTTCGGGAATTTTTTCTGTGTTCAGCTCCGCTTCCGCCTGGCGCCGGTAGCTGGCGATCACTTCATCCTGGGAAAGTTTACTCTTGCCGGGGGCGGGTTTGGCCTTGAAGAAAATACCGCTTCGTTCGCCTTCGCCGATCATGCCCTTCACTTGAGCGCGCGCTCCGCCTTGAAACTCCGGCAGCGATGGCGATGTTCCCAAATTCTTTCCGGGCTCCTCTCCCGGGGCGGTGCCGGTATTTTTTTGACGCTGGCCGTCCGCCGGGCTGTCCTGTTCTTCATTCCCGCCGGCCCGCGCTTGAGCCTCGCCGGGCTGACCCTGGCCGCGCTGCGCCAGCTGCTGGAGAAACTGCTCCGCTTCCAGGAGAGAGCGCCGGTCCAGTTCACCGGCAACCTGTTGCGCCAGTTTATCGAGAAAAGTTTTCATCTCGCCGTGGCTCAAGTCCTGCGCTCCTTGCCCGTCCAAATGTTTTTGGAGTTGCGTTAAACCGGCGAGACGGTCTTGCCAAGATTGCCCCGCGCCGTCGGCCGGGTTGAATAAATCGCGCGCCGCTTCCAGCTCAGCTCTGAGGTCTTCGAGCTGCTGGCGGCTTGCATCCGCGCCGAAAGGCGCTTGCTCCGAGGTGTTTCTCTCCGCTGCCATTTTTTTCGCCATTCCGGTCAATTCGCTTTTGAATTGGTCATCGGCAACCTTGGTGTCGATGCCCCGTTGCGCCGCTTTTTCCAGCTCGCGGCCGGCTTTGAGGGTCTGAGGCAAATTGTCGCTTTGCGCTTTCTCCTGGAGCCGGCGCGCAAACTCGCGCAGCTTTTGTGACAGCGCAGGCGGCTGGCTCGGGCCGGGGCGCTCGCCTTGAAACCCAGTATCGAACCAGAGTGCCGCCAACCACAGCGCCAACAACGGTGCGATGAAATAGCCATGCCAGCTCCATGAGCGCGGAAACAGCGCCGGCGGATCGAAGCTCTGAAGTCTATCGCGCGCTTGGCGCAGCACCAGGAGCGCCACGGCTTTCGTTTCGTTGCGACGTAAAAGCTCCCAGGCGGTGGTAGCGCGCTCATCGAGACGGAGCGTCTTATCGAGGGCCGCTAGCGCCCGCGCCGTATCCGGCTCGCGCCAGCGGCGCGTGAAATAAAAATAGGGCGTCAGAACGGCGAAAATCGCCGCCGGCACGGCCCAGGCCCAGCCGCGCGACATCGAAACAAGCAGCGCCACGCCCAGCCCGCCGACGAGCGCATAAAACAACGCAATGGTGACAATCGCTTCGCGCCGCTTGCGCTTCTCCCAGCCAAGCAGCCGGGAAATTTGAGTTTGCAGGGTTTCTCTATCAGTGCTCAAGCCTACAGACCTCGTTTCAGCGCCCAGCAGTAGGCGGCAAGCCCGACGCCGCCAAGCAACAGATGAAAACCAAAATGGACGCTGTTAGCCGGCCACTTCATTCCGGCCATGCTCAGCGGCGCCAACTCCTGCCGTCCAAGGACTGCGAGCAGATAGGCCACCGGATTGAGTGGCAGGTAAACCAGCAGCGTAACCACAGCCACAAAGAAAAAGAAACAACGAATGACAACCTGGCGGCTCTCCGGCCGGCGCTCCCATATAACCAAGGCGAATAGTCCCCAGACGCTGTAACAAAAAGCATAAAAAAGTAACAGCGTCAGCGTCGCCGCCAAGCCGGCCAGCGGCGCGCGCGCGATGGCCGCTGCCCAGACTAATAACGGCGCGCTCAACAGCAGCGAACAAACGATATGCACGGCGAGAAACGAGAGCTGGCCTTTGGCGACGACCGCGGCCGGTTGGCCGCTATCGCGCCGCCAGTGCTTGATGGTCTGAAAGCGCCACGGCGCATATTCTTGGTTCGCCACCCGCAGCGCAAAATAAACGATTAGCAGTAAGGCGGTAGACGAGCACACCTTGAAGAGATTGCCCGAACCGCTCCACATCTGCGCGTCCAATGACGGCAGATAGAGTGAGAGAAACTCGACCGGCGCGAGAATCATCAGCAGGTAGAAATAAACCGGGAGTCCGTGTCCTTCGCCGAAGAAAACATCGAGGCTTTCACGCAATACGGGATTCATTCATCCTCCGCTCCTCCGAGCGGAACGATCACGCGGTAGAGCGCGTAGTCATGCGCCCGGATACGCGGATCGTCGATCTCGACCCGGCGTTCAGGATCCTTCACCCAACCGAAAAAAACCGCCGCGCCGCTGCGCCACGGCGCTTCCGCGCCGTCTCGGGGAAAAAACGAAGCGTGAAACAAGATATCACGGGTCTTGTCGTTGAACGTCACTTCGCGCAGACTCACCTCATCGGCGCCCCGCCCGCGATTCTGCTCGCCGTTTTTGCCGGTGGCCATGCCACCCAGCGGAAAAGTTTTCTTCCAACTCTCGCCCTTGGGCAAATCGCCCAGCGCAATGCGCGCCCCCGGCGCCACCAACCAACAATCGGTCAAATCCTTGCCGCTCTGGTTTTGGACGTTTAGCAATAATTGCTCTCCCTGCCGTTCGATGGCTGCGCTGAGCCGCAAACGTTCCAGATAACGGGCGCGCAAAAGCTTAAAGCCCCACTCCTTGAGCGGCAATTGCACGCGCGTAGAGCCACCACCATACCGATAGACCAGCGTTTGTCCCGCTTGCGCGTAAGCCGGCGCGGCAACCGGCATCAAATCCATCCAACCTCGCCCAAAGGCAAGACTATACTCGCGGAGCTGCGTCGAAAACAACGCCAGGTTGGTCTGCGCGTCGACATAACCATCGCCGGCATTTTCCATAACGGTCGCCGCCAGCAGGATGCCGTCCGGCACCTGTCCGCCGCGGCTGAAAAAAACGTAACCGAAGGCGGCGGAGAAAAAAATCCAGCCGCAGCAGGACAGCGCGAGGGTGCGCCGCGTTATGCGCCGGCGTTGCCAAAGCCACGACAGCGCCAAGACTCCGGCAAGATAGCCAACGATGGCAAGAAATAGCGAGCCGGTTGGAATGTACGAGGAAATGAACGACGGGCTGAGCAAGAGCTGGGAAAAAATCGCTTCGCTCCACTGCGGGCGCGAAGACAGGTTTTCGCCGACAGCCGGCGACAAAAGATTTTCCAGAAACTTCGGCAGGCCATTCCAGGTTGACAATGGCGGCCGGCCGGCATCCAGCGCGAGATAAGTGATCTTGCCCTTGCCCCACTCGTTTTCCACGAGCACCGGCAAGCCTTGGGACTCGGCCACTACTTTACCTCTCACCACAGTGGCTGTCTGAGCCCACACGTGGGCGATGGCCGTGCCTTTGGCGGCTGCCGCGCTCGGAACGTAGGTCGTGCGTTTGACTCCGGTGACTCGCACCGGCAAATAACGCCCCAACTGTGGCTCCTGGTACAGCGTGAAATTCAAGCTGCCGATAATCACCATCCTGCCGCCGGCCGCCAGCCAATCATCGAGCGCGAGCAACTGCGCGCGGGAAAGATCGCGCAGGGACTGATCGTAAAGAATAAGGTGAGAAACCCCAAGCAAGGCCCTCGGTTCCGCCGGCAATTCCGCCAGGGCCAGCGCCACGACCCGGTTGGTCGAGGAAGCGCTTTGAGAAGCTAAGGGAAGCGCGCTCCCCTCGCTGACTGACAATAGTACCGGCGCGGGCGAAAAGTGGCGACGCAAATCCAGCTCCCGTGACGCGCTGGCCGACGGACTGGTAAATTGGATTTTAAGTGGTCGGCTGAGGAAATCCGGATCGATGGTGAACTGCACGGTGCGGCGCGAGCGCGCCGGCAGGAAAACTTCCCGGCGATGAAAGGTCGGGTACGGAACGCCGCCCTGGGTGGCGCCGCCTTTCCAGATCTGAATTTCCAAGACGCCATCGGCGGGCCGCCCGATATTAGCGAGGTTCACTTCCAGCGGAAAGGGACGGCCTAACTGGAACACGCCGTGGAATCCAACCTTGGCCTCGATCAGGATTTCCGCTACTCCGGCGGCGGGCAAAAGAACGCCTAAGACTAAGAAGATTGGCAGGACGCGGACAGTTGGCCGGCGCATAGAGAAATTCATGCGCGCGCGACGGTGGGCTATCGCCGGGGATAAAATCGCTGGGACAGCCTTTTCGGTTGAAAAGGGCATGGGCTTTCCCCAATCGGCCCGCCCCGCCACCAGCCGGGGAGCTATTCGATATACTCGACGCTCAAGATCTCCAGCGTACGAACGCCCGTCGGGGTGCGGACCTGAACTTCATCTCCCTCGCTCTTACCGATCAAGGCACGCGCGACGGGAGAGCTGATGGAAATTTTGCCGTTTTTCGGCTCTGCTTCATGATCGCCGACGATTTGGTATACCACCTTGTCGCCGGTATCACCATCGGCCAACGACACCGTCGCGCCGAAAACGACCTTTTCTCCCGACAATTTTGACACATCGATGACTTGCGCCCGCGCCAGCCTGTCCTCGATGTCGCGAATCTGGACATCGAGCAGCGATTGGCGCTCCTTGGCCGCATGAAACTCGGCGTTTTCCGCAAGATCGCCGTGGCCACGCGCCTCTTCGATCTCGCTCACGTTTTTCGGGCGCTCCACTGTTTTCAAGCGTTTTAAGTCGTCCATCAAACGTTGATAGCCCTTGGTGGTCATCGGTACCCTAGCATCCGCCATAATCCCACTCCTGAAATAAAATAAAAACCCCTCGGAATCACTCCCGAGAGGCCTTTAGAATTTGCCTGATTGCACCCGCTGCTTATCGCTTCAATAAGAATACCCATCCACCGCGATAAATCAACTGCCACTGCGGGTGAAACCCGCGGGGTTCAAGCTTCAAATGTTCCAGGTTCAAGGTTGAATCCCGAGACCATAAGACTCAGAACCCACCACTTTGAACATTAAACTTTGAACCTTGAACGGATTTTGCATCGAAGCCGCCGTTGCTCAATTCAATACGCGCCGTTCATGAGAGCGACCGATTAGGCGATGATTTTTTAAGCCCGCTTTCCCGGGCCGAACACATGACAGGACACGCCGTGGCCATCGCCGCTAAATTCCAGAGCCGGCTCGATCTGGCTGCACACCGCTTCGCGGTACGAGCACCGGGGATGAAAGGTGCAGCCCGGCGGTGGATTCACCGGGCTCGGCACATCCCCTTCCAACACCACGCGCTCTTTTTTTCGGGCGGTGTCGGGCATGGGCACGGCGGAAAGCAATGCCTTGGTGTAGGGGTGCTTTGCGTCGCGGTAGATGGCGTCGCCACTGGCGATCTCGACGACCTTGCCGAGATACATGATGGCGACGCGGTGGCTGATATGTTCCACGACGCGAAGGTCGTGGGAAATGAAAAGATAAGTCAAGTGCATTTTCTCTTGCAGTTCCTGCAAGAGATTGATGATCTGCGCCTGAATCGAAACATCGAGGGATGAGACCGGCTCGTCGCAGACGATAAACTTGGGACTGACCGCCAAGGCGCGGGCGATGCCGATTCGCTGGCGCTGTCCGCCGCTGAACTCATGCGGGTAGCGGGGATAGTGGTCTTCGCGCAGGCCAACCTGGTGCAAGAGTTCCATGACCCGGTCGCGCTTGGCATTGCCTTTGGCGAGCTTGTGAATCTCCAGACCTTCACCGATGATGTCACCCACGCGCATGCGCGGATTGAGCGATGCGTAAGGGTCCTGAAATATGATCTGCATCTCGCGCCGCATGTCGCGCAGCTCGCGTTGCGACAAACCGAGGAGATTTTTTCCGTGAAAAACAACTTCGCCGCTGGTGGGCTCGATGAGCCGAAGAATCGCCCGCCCTAAAGTGGATTTGCCACAGCCAGACTCGCCGACCAAACCTAATGTCTCGCCTTCGTTGATCGTCAGGCTGACGCCGTCGACGGCTTTAACGACGCCCTTTCCGCGCGAGAATAGACCCGCAGCGACGGGGAAATGTTTTTTGAGATTGCGAATCTCTAACAAGCTCATGGCTTTTAAAGAATCATGGGGTCAGAAGTCCAAAGCGAGAATTCAACAGTCAGCATTCAGACGTTTTCCCCTGCTATTTTTACGCTCTGCCTTCTACCTTCCCTATTCCGATTTCTGAACTCTGTCCTCCGGATTCCGGCTTTTCCTATCATTGTCGGATCTCCGTATGCGGGAAATGGCACGCAACGCTGTGCCCTGATTCCTTTCCCACCAGCTCCGGCTCAAATTGAGCGCAAATCTCCGCCGCTCTTGGGCAACGGTCGCGGAAGCGGCAGCCGCTCGGCAGATTGAGCGGGCTCGGCACGACGCCGGGAATTGCGTCGAGACGCTTCTTTTTCTCACGCCCCACGCCGGGCAGCGAGTTGAGCAATCCCACGGTGTAGGGATGGAACGGCTTTGTGAAGATCGCCCGCGTGCCGGCGCGTTCGACGATTTTTCCCGCGTACATAATCGCGACGTCATCCGCCTGTTCGGCAACCACGCCGAGATCGTGGGTAATTAGGAGCAGTGCCATGCCGATTTTCTGCTGCAGCTCTTTCATCAATTCGAGAATCTGCGCCTGTATCGTCACGTCCAAAGCCGTGGTCGGTTCATCGGCGATAAGCAGGCTGGGATTGCATGACAGCGCCATGGCGATCATCACGCGCTGGCGCATGCCGCCGCTCAACTGATGCGGATAGGCGTCGACCCGCGACTGCGGATCGGCGATCTTGACCAGCCTGAGCATTTCGATGGTCTTTTCCCGGGTCTCGCGTTTTCCCAATCCCTGGTGCAGCTTGATCGCCTCGCCGATCTGGTTGCCCACGGTAAAAACCGGATTGAGCGAAGTCATGGGCTCCTGAAAAATCATTGAGATCTCATTGCCGCGGATTTTACGCATCTCTTCGTTGCTGAGTCGCAAAAGATCGCGACCGCGGTAGAATATTTCACCGCCGACGATCTTTCCCGGCGGCGACGGAATCAAGCGCATGATCGAAAGCGATGTCACGCTCTTGCCGCATCCCGATTCGCCCACCAGCCCCAGGGTCTTGCCTTCGCCGATATCGAAACTAATGCCGTCGATAGCGCGCACTTCGCCCTCGGGGGTGAAGAAAGATGTTTGGAGGTTTTTGACTTGGATGAGATCGCTCATCGAGTTTACGTTATTGACGCCGAAAATCGCATAGGGGATATACCCTGTCAAGTCATCTTTGCAGCCCGGTGCGTTAATGTCCAGCGGACTAGCTCTGCGTCCGCGCGTTGCACTTATGGCGCCGCGACAATAATCGACGGAGGGCGCCATGGGCCGGATTAAGAATCTCGATGAAATCAAAGCGCTAGCGGCACAGGATACGATGCTCGAAACAGAATTATCGAGTGGCTGAAAAAAAAATCTGCGGTGAACGCGGCCAAACCCAGCGTCGCCGAGTCCTAGAAAACGACTTGAACCCGGATTGCGCAGTTGCGGTCACAGGAAGCGCGAGGCTCAACCCCCGTAGCAAAGTTGAAGGGGGTTTCTGCCTTTGAGCAGACATCGAGCAACAGTGATTCCACGGAACGTTAAAGCTCGTAACAACGCAGTGCGAAAGCGCAAAATGACTTTGAAATTTTACAGTTGGACGCCTTCGCTACTCCAGGGTTCCACCTCGCTTGCCGTCTCCTCAGTGTAACTGCGGAATCCGGGTTGAACTGTTTGCACGGCTTGAACTGCTTGAACCTTCTTATTTTTGGAACTGCTCTTTGGGAAAATTCGCCGTCGCCATGACCCCGCCGTCCACCAGGAGCGCATGGCCGATGATGAATTCGGAATCGTCGCTGACGAGAAAAAGCGCCGCTTTGGCCTGGTCATCCGCGGTGCCCAAGCGGCCCGCCAGGTTATCAAAAGTCCGGTTCCCAGCCACGTCGTCGTCGTAACCAACAGGGGAACCGGAACGGTTTGGCACCACACAATTGACTCGAATCTTGTAGGGCGCGAGCTGAACGGCCATTGCCCGCGTCATATTGATCACACCCGCTTTTGCGGCCGCGTAAGCAATGCCGTCCGGCCTGCCGACCATTCCGGACGTCGAGCCAAAATTGACGATCTTGCCGCCCCGCCCCTGTTTTTTCATCTGTTCGGCGACATATTTCGTCACCAGATAGGGCCCTTTCAAGCTCACCGCGATAACCTTGTCGAACTCCGCTTCGATGCTGTCGAGAATAGTTGCATGATCGGTGAGCGCCGCATTATTGACCAAAATATCGATGCCGCCGAACCTCGCCACGACTTTATCGACCATCGCTTGTACGTCGCTGGATTTCGAGACATCGCACAGCACCAACATCGCTTCTCCGCCAGCCTTGGTGATTTCATCGGCCACCGCCTGGCCCCGCCCTTCGTGCATCTCCGCGACCGCGATCCTGGCGCCTTCGGCGGCGAAAAGTTTCGCCATCGCCTTGCCGATATTTCTCCCCGCGCCGGTTATAACCGCTATCTGATCTTTGAGTTTCATCGCCCTTATCCTCCTATGCCCTTTTTAGTGAGCGGAGCCTAGCCGTGGCGCCGGCGTTATGTCAACCGGCGCAACCGCGCCGACGGCGCCGTCTCGGATCTCTATGTCCAAGCCTACTTCATCCGTTGCAAGACCGCTTCCTTTGGCAGTTCGTGCTTGGCAATGACAGAGTGATTAGCGTCATGCCGCCTGACGAGGATGATAATATCCGCGTCAAAGAACACCGGCGCCCAATCCGGGTCAAGCACGCGCCTGACGATAAACCGTTCGGCAACGGCGGAGCCGCCGCGATGGTTCATGAATATCACATTAAATCGATGCTGCTGCGCGCTGGCGCGCCATCTTTCGTCGTTCATCAGGACGGAAAAATAATCATCGCCAAAGAATGAGGGCGGATAGGCTTCGGGGCGATTGTCCACAAAGACCCTCTGTCGCGGATAGAGATAATAGATGAGATACCCGCCAACGTCGAAATTATTAAAAATAGGGCCTTGCAGCTTCTCCTTGTGAAAAAAATCCGCCGCGGCCGGATTTTCAGCCTTTAGCCCGAATCCAAAGTCGACGCCAAAAAAATATACTGGATTGATCAAAACCAACAGGATCGCCACACCCGCGGCCGCGCCAGAGATTGTGAGGACGGAGATCGATGAGTTCGACTGCGGCCCGAGCGCGGATTTTCTCAAATTTACCGCTGTCAGGGGCAATGCAAAATAAGCGAACATGACGAAATTACGGATGGTCCACCAGGCCATGGCAGAAGAAAAAACGGCCAAGAAAAAATTCGCGAGCGATAGGTTTGAGCGGTCTTTCATAACTGCGTAGATCCAGCTCAGACAAAGCGTGCCAAATACGATTTGGAAATACACCAAGGGAAGAAACGCAAACCCTGCCTTCAGAATAGCGCCGACCGAATAGTTCTCGATGACCGGAAACCCATATCCCTGAAGGATAAAAAGCGGATATACGGCGCCGTAGACCCCGGCTGGATTGATACAGCTGGCGCAAAACGTCAAAAACAAGATCGCGGCGAGGCCTTTGCACTGGTCACGAGTATGCAATGTTTCGCCGGTGTCCTGGACGGCAAACTTCGCAAAAGATTCCAATAGATATACCGCGACGAGCGCCATGCCGATAAAAAAGTAGATATGCAGATTTACCCAAAGTATTTGCAGGCCGGGCAAGAGAAAAAGCCGGCGCAAGCCGAGTTTGCCGTATTTGTAGTCCCAAAGCATGTGGAGAAACACGCCGCTCAAAAAATAACTGAATATCTCCGGTCTCACCTCGTAGCGGCTGATGAGCACCGGCATGACAACAATCGCTAGCAGCGCAGCCAACGCGAATGAAGAATACTTGGCCGCAAGATGTAAGAACAGCCACAGAGATGCGAGACTCATGGCCAGGAGGAAAAGTGACAATCCATGAAATCCCGCCACACGCTCGATGAGGTAGAAAACGACGCCGGTACCCCAGTGATGATTGACGAAGGGATGGTCAGGAGTGGTGTAAGAGTAGAGATTAGTGCTTGCGATGAAGGCGCTTTGAAGGAATAGTTCCCCATTCTTCAGGTGACGTCCGAGATCGCTGTCTGTGAGATTGATGGGGTGGAAAAGAAATGAGCCGAACGTGACTAAAATTAGCGCCGTCGTGCCGACCTGAAAACCAACGCTCATCGGCTCCGGTTTTTTTTCTACGGAAACCTTAAGTAAATCGCTCCGCTTACGCGTGGGGCGCCTTTTCGACATGTTTCAGATTGTCTGAAGGTAAGAAGCGGCTCTACGTCAAACGGCGATCCGTTAATCTAAATCTTGAGATCCTCCGGCGGCGTGGCCGTATAAACGTCGAAGGTATTGAGCGTGCAGGCGAGCATCGCGTAGTAACCGATGGTCGCGCTGAGCTCTACCATCCCACGTTCCCCCAGTCGTCCGTAGATCGCTTGGAAAGTGGCTTCGCTGACGCGATGGGAATGGAGCACTTCGCGCACGAAGCTGACGATCTGCGCATCCTCTAACGGGAAGCTCTCCGCGCCCACCTTCTGATGGACGGCACGGATTGTTTCCATCGAGATGCCGGCCTTCTGCGCGTGGTTTACATGGGCGGCCCACTCGTGCTTGCATTCGAGCTCCCGCGCAGCGACGAGGGCGGCGAACTCAATGAGCTTATGATCCAAGCCCGATTCGAAGCGCACGTAACTGCCTAAATGCATCGTTCGATGGGCGAGATCGGGACTGTGCAGCAGCGCCCGCCACGGTCCAGCCACTGCGCCGCGGCTTTGCGCAATGGCATCGTAAACTTTTTGACCTTCCGGCGTCAGGTCTTCTTTTTTATCGATGGTTACAATCCGGGCCATGAGGCCTCCACTTCTAAGAAAGTTTTTCTTTCAACCATTTCGTAACGATACCCATTACCTCGTCATTCGACTGCCCCTTCTTTCGTCCCATATGTCCCGCGCCCGCTATAATGCGCAGGTCCTTCGGGCTGCCATGTTCGGCCAGAAGGTAGAGATCGCTGATCGGGTGCTGGTCGTCCTCTTTGCCGTTGATGCAAAGCAGCGGCGCGCAAGGTTGGTCGATCCACCCTTGCGTCACCAACGACAAACTGGGCGCGCTTTTCAAAGTTTCTTCGAGCGATTTCGCGCGAAATATATAGGATCGCGCGTCCAACAAGCTCGCCGGACCCATCAAATACTGCGATGCCGTCAACGTCAACGCCGGCCGCAGCCACTCTTCTTGAAAGGTCCGGTGCACTCCCGCGCCCCAATTGACCGCGCCGCTGAGCCGCTTCGCTTCCACATGCGCCAGCTTCGCGGCCCAGTAACCACCGAAGCTTCCGCCCATGCACGCGATTCTCTTGCCGTCGATGTCGCCGCGGGTTTCGAGATAATCCATCGCCGCGGAGAAAGTCCGTTCGGCGCGCGGGTCGTCAGCCGAGCAGGGATTCTCCCCCGTCCCCGGCATATCAATGGTAAAACAAGCCAGTCCCATGTTGAGCAATACGTCGTTGTTGATGCGGCGGTCCTCCTTCCAGCCATCAACGCCGCCCCAATGCATCACGACCGGCGGGCGTTGGACGCCATTGGGAACCTGCAGGTAGCCGACGACCTTTTCCCCTTCAAAGGGAATTTCAATCCGCTCCAGCGCCGGCTCCATTGTCGGCGCGGCTTTGAGAAAGGTCCGCAGCGCGCCTTCGTAGCAAGTCATCTTTTCCGGGCTGCTGGGCACTGGATAGCGGCCGATCCGGTAGTATTCGTATGCCAGATAATAGGTCTCTCCAACAACTTTCTTGTCGCCGATTTTTTCCTGCTCCTGGGCCAGCGCCTCGTATTTCAAACCGACTTTTCCCCACTCCCTACCCCAGAGGTCCGGATCGAGGCTCGTGATATTCTTGATCACCTGTTCGACGTCTTCCTTCTTTACGCGCTCGAAGGGATTGACGCGCCCCGCCCGGTGTAGGATATCCGCCTTGATTTCTTCGAGGGTTTTCTCCGCCATGGAATCTGCTCCTATGGAATCTACACGCAAGCCATTTGGGTTCGACTTGGGAGGTGGTCTGCGACGGATGGCGCCGGTAGTCGTGTAAAACTCAGCTAGACCACGTAGCGTCGCTGTCTGGGACCGGCTTAACAGAAAAAGCGATTCTAGCGCAAGCCCCGCAGGCGCGGATTCAGGGCTTCGCGTAGTCCCTCACCGACGAGATTAAAGGCGAGTACGACGACGAGGATCGATAGTCCTGGAATAAAAAAGAGCCAGGGCGCATCGAAAATGAAATCTTTTCCATCCGCAAGGATATTGCCCCAGGTGGCATAGGGCGGTTGAACGCCAAAACCGAGAAAGCTCAGGGCCGATTCGGTGAGGATGGCACTGGCGACGCCGATGCTGGCGGACACCAAAACCGGCGCGAGGGCGTTGGGCATCATATGGCGAAAGATAATGCGCCGCTCCGGTAGCCCCAGCGCCTTGGCCGCCGTAACAAAGTCCTGCTCTCTGAGGGAAAAAAACTCCGCTCGGACGAAGCGCGCCGTGCCCATCCAACTAGTCAAGCCAATCACGATCATGATGTTATAGATGCTCGGTGGAAGCAGCGCGACCACGGTGAGGATGAGAAAAAACGTCGGGAAGCAGAGCATGACATCGGTAAAACGCATGATAATACTATCGACGGATGCCGGGCCAAATTTCACATCGCCGTAGAAGCCGGCAATGCCGCCCAGCGTGATCCCGATGATGATCGAAATTCCTACGGCGATAAAGCCAATGGAAAGCGACACGAAGGACCCCTGGAGCATGCGCGCCAACACATCGCGCCCCAGCTCGTCGGTGCCGAGCCAATAGCGTCCAAACGGCGGCCGGCTCGCTTCGGGGAGACCCTCCATGGCAGCACGAGCCACGGGAGGCCTGAATTTGTCCGGCAAGCGCACCGTGGCGGGGTCGAGGACCTGCGTCCACTCGGTCAGCACCTTTCCCGATAAAGCGGCAAGCATGAGGAGCATAAGTACGGCAAGGCCAGTCATCACAAGCCGATCGCACTTGAGCCCTTTCCACAATTCCCGCAGCGGCCCTTCCGACGGCATCCTAATTGTTTCTTGTTCCCTCAGTTCTGCGAGGCTAGAGCTTGGCATCTTCGTCACTGTAAGCGGATGCGCGGATCAACCGCCGAATAGAGTACGTCCGACAGAAGCGTACCCGCGAGAGTCAACACCGCCGCAATGAAGTTCAAAGTTAGAATTACCGGGAAATCTCTGGCCAGTATGGCTTCATAACCCAGCCGGCCCAGCCCGGGCCAAGCGAAGATCTGCTCGAAGATCACCGACCCGCCGATGAGCCCCGGCAGCAGCAGTCCGAACATAGTGATGAACGGCAGCAGCGCGTTGCGCAAAGCGTGGCCGTAGATCACCTGATCCTCGGACACGCCCTTGGCACGAGCCGTGCGCACGTAATCTTGGCCGACGACTTCCAGCATTTGCGAGCGCACGTAGCGCGACAGCACGGCAATGCCGCCGATGGCCGACATCAACGAGGGCACGACGAGATGCCAGACGCGGTCCATCCAGCGATAAAGGGTTTCGGCGCTTTCCATGCCGAACGTCCTCATCCCGATCACCGGCACATTGAAAGTGTCCACGACCCAGAGAATAACAAGATAGGACAAGAAAAACCCCGGAATGGAAATCAGCGTATATGCTACGAACGTAGTCGAACGATCGTAGATCGATCCGCGCATGAGCGCGGCGTGGATGCCGGTGGGAAACGACAGGCTCCAGACGATCAACGTGGCGCACAAAAACAACGGCAGCGAGTTGAGAAAACGCCGCCAGATCTTCGGCAGTACCGGCTGGCTATCCTTGAACGATTTAAGCTCCCCGCTCAACAGGTCGCGCATCCAGTAAAAGTACTGGAGGTGGAGCGGATCGTCGAGATGAAACGCGCTTCGGATGCGTGCGATGTCTTCGGGTTTCATGCGCGGATTGGACGGATCCACCTGGCTCGGCTCCCCCGGCGCCAGATGGACGACGGAATGGGCAAGGACCGATATGATCACCAGGAGCAGGAACCGCTGCGCGAGACTCCGCGTGAAGAATGCCAGCATTTTAAAAATCCGGCGTAAACTCCAGCTTCCGCCATTTGTTGAAATAGTAGGTAATGTTCCCACCCTGGGTTGGAAAGATTTTCACGTAGCGTTCCTTGCCCTCCGGCGTGCGCTCGACGATGACGATTTTCTTATCCAGCACCCGCGTGGCGAGCCCGACGAAAAGAAATGTATAGGGTTGGTCCTCGGCAATGACTCGATGCAGCTCATAGGTCAATTCGCGTTGGCGCTCGCGGTCGTATTCCTGCCGAATGCGTAGAATCAATTCATCGGCCTTGGGGTTATTGTAGCCGACGAAATTGAGCTGCTGCGGGCCGGCCTGGCTGGAATGAAATATCTGGTAGATATCCGGATCGATACCCATGCTCCAGCCGAGAATCGTCGCATCAAAGGAACCCGTATTGATAAAATCTTTCAGAAAAACCGCCCATTCAAAATATTGCGTATTGCATTTGACGCCGATTTTTCGCCAAGCGTTTTGCACGATCGTCATTATATTTTTGCGGATCGGATTGCCGCTGTTGGTAATGAGGTTGAATTCGAGAACCTTGCCGTCCTTCACCAGCCAGCCTTCACCGCCGGGTTTCCAGCCGGCTTGCGCCAACAAATGCCGCGCTCCCTCGGGATCATACGGCAGCGCCTTCACGTTGGGATTGTACCACTCGGTATTTTGCGGGAATGGACCGGTCACTTGACTGCCCTCCCCATATAACAAGTACTTGATGATCTCATCAACGTTAACAGCCATGCCTAAGGCGCGTCTGACCCGTGGATCGGCAAACAAAGGGTTGCGCATGTTGTAGCCAATATACGAATAACCGAAACCGAGGCTGGAAAATGATTGGTAGGATTCGTCCTGCTTGTAGCGGGCTACTTGATGCGGCTGCGCCCCGTAGTAGTCGATGGCACCGGCGCGAAACTCCACCTCCTGGGTCAGTTGGTCGGGCACGATGCGGAAATAGTAATCCGAATACTCCGGCGGCCCTTCCCAATAATCTTGATTTCGTTTCAGGCGAATGAACTCGTCGGTTTGCCATTCGACGAACTGAAACGGGCCGGTGCCGATGGGCCGGCGGTTGAAATCGCTGTCGCGCATACCAAAAGCGGCACGCGCCTCGGCGGATAAACCGCGCCGGTCCATTTCTGCCTTCAGCGCCCCGTCATTGAGCAGGTGTTCGGGTAGAATGCCCATGGTCCAGGCGTAGATCGCCGGCGAAAAAAGCCGTTTGTAAACAACCCGCACCTTGTGGGGATCGAGGATCTGAATATCCTTGATCGGTTCGAAATCCGAAGTGCGCGGCGAGAGGTTTTTGCGATTCATGATCGCGTCGTAGGTAAATTTCACGTCGCGGGCGTCGAACTCATGTCCATCGTGAAAGCGCACGCCTTTTCTCAAGTTAAACAGAATCACCGGATTGTGTTCGCCGACTGGAAGGATCTCGCCAAACAGGGGCCGAAGTTTTTCCAGCAGTCCGTTCTGTTTCACACTAACATGCTTGTCGTAAGGGAAGCCGTCGAAATAGCCCTCGCCAAGAAGCGGCTTGAGGCGGGTGAAAAAATCCTGATCGACTTCGTTCAAGAAGAATGCGACGCGCTCAGGCAGTTGAACGGCAATCTGAGCGTTGATGAATTTCCCCTTACCGCCGGGCTGATTTTCCGGCAGCGCGAGTTCTACCGGACGATTCTCAGCGGGCAGGAGCCGCATTTCACGGATATTTTTTTTTAACTCGGGAAACTTGCCGGCGTCCAGCGCGCGTTGAATCTGGCTCATCAATTCCGCGCCGCTCGCCAGAGCCCCGTTCGCCAGACGCTTCCCCGGATTGACCAGAAGATAAGCTTCTTCGGTGACTTGCCAATCCGTTGCCAACCGTCCGCGTAATGCCAGTTTGTCGTCGTAATCCAGCAGCCCATCGAAAACCAAGGCGACGATACCGCTACTGGCGGTGTCGGCGTTTAAGGTAGGATTGAGGATTTTGGCATCCCCGATGGAGGCTTCGACGTAGGTGCGCAGCCGGTTGGGATTGCCGGCCGATTGTTTGTCATAGGTCGGAACCCATACGAATGACTGCAGCAAGGCCAGGATAGACAGCGACGGAATTATGATCAGCAGACGCTTCAGTAACATGACGGCCGCTTATGGTTTGTCGCGGCGAGCCTCAGCCGGCCGCTCACCCGCCCAACGCCTCGATGGGCAGTTCCTGCGCGTGCAACGGTTTTTGCTGGAAAAACAGGTCGGCGGGAAGGGCCGCGTTGAGCTCCGGCTCCTCGAAGCGCATGTCAAGTTTTCTCCCCTGCGCCGGCGCCTCGATGAAAATGCGCGACGGAAACAAGCCGTGCGGCGTCGTCCTGTAATCGCTGAAGCGCGCGCTCAACGCCACCGCGCCGGCATCGTCAAAACGTTCCCACCGGGTCGGTACGGCCTGCTCCGACTCGAAGGCCACGACGTCTTTCTTTCGTCCGTTGGCTGAGAAAACCAGCGCGCTGCCTTCCTGGCGCCAGGGCAATTTTACATCCACCGGCGGCAACCCCACCAACACCATGGTGATCTCGTCCAATTCTAGGGGAATCTGCGTGTAGCGAAACAGGTTTCGCTTCGAGCGCTCGCCGCGCAGAAAAAGTCCCTCGCGCGGATGATAACCGACGATTTCCTTGTCGTTGACGGTGACGATCAAAATTGCGCCCAGCATCGATAGAGTTTCGAGTCGCAACCGGTCCGGCCGCTGGACATGAACCGCTTCGTGAAAACCTTGTTTCCCCTCCGGTCCTACATAGTCTACGCGCGCCAGAGCGCGCAACGAACGAAACTGGTCTTGGCGCTGGTTGATGGCATCGATGATCTCCGCCGCGTCCCAGCTCTTGGTTGCAACCACGGGCGCGGACGGCGTGGGCGAAACAATGGCGCACCCGGTCTGCGCTAACAATGCCGCTGCGAACAGCACGGCGAGTCCTCGCACCCTGGCCGGCCTCCCGCCTTTGCCGCCTGGGCTCAAATCTTTTTCTCCAGGCGCTGGATCTTTTCTTTGATACGCTTGATCTGATCGTTCTCTTTAGATTTCTTCAGGGCATCGCGGTAACGCGGCAGCGCGCTCTCCGGTTTGTCGATTTTTACATAGGCGTCGCCAAGGTGCTCGATGATCGTCGGATCGTCCACGGTGATCTCCACCGCGCGCTCCAACTGCTCCACCGCCCTCGCGTAATCGCCCTTCTGGTAATAGACCCAACCCAAACTGTCGATAAAAAAGCCGTCATCGGGCGTAATCTTGAGAGCCCGCACGATCAGGTCCTCCGCTTCATCCAGACGCTCGCCCATTTCGGCCCAGGTGTAGCCGAGATAGTTGAGCGCGGCGGCGTTTTTGGGATTAAGCTCGATCGCCCTTTTCATGCTGTCGATGGTTTTTTCTTTGTTCTTGTTCTCGTCGTGGAGTGCCCCGAGTTGGAAATGGGCCTGGTCGCTCTTGGGGTCCAGCTTGATGACGCGCTCCATGGCCTGAATTGCCTTGGGATATTCCTTGATCTTGCGGTAAAGTTGGGAAAGAAAAGCGTGAACCTCTTTGCGGTCGTTTTTCTTTTGCAGCACCAACAGCAAAGCGTCGATAGCCTTGCGGTTTTCATCGCGGCGATCATAGATATAGGCCTGCTGCACCCGCGCATCGGGATACAAGTCGCTTTGCTCGGAAACGCGGCCGAAATGCTCCAGCGCTTTTTCGTCCGCCTTCAACTCCACGTAGGTAGCGGCTAAATAGTAGTGCACCCGGTCATTGTTCGGATCGGCGCCGAGAACCAGATTGAATTCAGTCGCGGCGCGCTCGAAATCACCCTTCTCAAAGTAGATGAGACCGATCTTGATCCGGGTCTCCCGAGGATCTGCCTCCGCGATTTGAAGTTTCTGGAACTGCCCGAGCGCGTCGTCGAGTTTATTCTGGCCGACGTAAAGCTCTCCCAGACGTTTTCTCGCCCATGTGTTCTGCGCATTGATTTGCAACAATCGCTGATAAGTTTGAATCGCCTCCTCGACCTTGCCCTCGAGTTCGTAAACCAGGGCCAAATCCAGCAGCACGGCTTCGGATTTTGGATTAAGTTCCAGCGCTTTGCGGTAGCTCTGCTCGGCGGCGAGATAGAGCTTGGTCTTGGCGCGCACGCGGCCGAGATAATAATGGCCAAGGACGGAATTTTCATCGAGTTTGAGCAACTCGTCGAGGTACCTCGTCGCCCTGGGGTAATCTTCCAATTGGAGGTTTAGCGCGCCCAGATAAAGCAGCGCTTCTTGATTCTTGGGGTCGATTTTGAGGACCTCGTCGTACTGCTGGAGGGCGTTTTGGGTGTCACCATGAGACGAATACAGTCCGGCGAGCAGGAGCCTGTTCTCGACGCTGTTGGGCTCGCTGGCGGCTGCTGTTTCGGCTTCCGTTAAGGCTTTCCTGAGATCGCCCCGGCGCAAATAGAGGGTCGCCAGCCGGAAATGCAGGAAGCCGTCTCTTGGGCTGGCTTGAGTGGCGGCTTCAAATTCCTTTATGGCGTCGTCGAAGGCACCTTCCTGAATCAGCAATTGCCCTTTGAGAAAATGGGCGAGCGCCTTGGCTTCGTCTGAAACTTCGGTCTTGCCGGCCCGTGCGAGGGGGGTTTCGGTTTCCCAATTGTTGTTGCCATCCGAAGATGGCTGGGTTTTAGATGCGCTTGTGGCGCAGCCGCATAGGATCGCAAGTAAAGCGACTATTCCAGGTAAACGGCGCTCCATCGAAAGAACGGTTAACATACCTATCATGGACGGTCAATGTGACGGCGGCCGGGCTTCATTCACGGCGCCGTTTATGTTACTTCTCTTCGCATAAACGCACAACTACAAACGGTTTTTTTCCGTCTCACCCAGCACCATGACAACCCCGCAAGCTCAATTGGCACAAGAGCTAACCGAACTGCGCCGGCAAATCGAACGGCACAATTACCAATATCATGTGCTGGACGACCCGCTGGTGAGCGACGCGGAATACGACCGGCTTTTCCGCTGCTTGTTGGAACTGGAAAAGGCGCATCCCGAGCTGGCGACGCCGGACTCTCCGACACAGAAAGTTGGCGCCCCGCCCTTGGGGAAATTCAGGACCGTGCAGCATACGCTGCCCATGCTGTCTCTGAATAACGCCAATGATCAAGCGGAATTGGCCGAGTTCGAAGAACGCATCCGGCGTTTCCTCAAGCATACCGGCGCCATCGAATACGCGGTGGAAACGAAAATCGACGGCGTCGCGGTGGAGCTGGTTTATCTGGGCGGCAAGTTCGCCCTCGGCTCGACCCGCGGCGATGGCATAAACGGCGAGGACATCACGCTCAATTTAAAGACGATACGTTCGATCCCGCTCGCCCTGCGAGGCGACGGCCGGAAATGGCCGGACCGGCTCGAAGTGCGCGGCGAAGTCTTTCTTTCCCGCGCCGCCTTTCAGAAAATGAATCGGGAGCGCGAGGAGGAAGGGCAACCGGTTTTTGCCAATCCGCGCAACGCCGCCGCCGGCTCTTTGAAGCAGCTCGATTCGGCCATTACCGCCAAGCGTTCGCTCGATATTTTTTGCCATGGCCTGGGCGCCGTGAATGGCGCTGACTTCGCAACCCATACCGAACTTCGCGACGCGCTGATTGCGTGGGGTCTAAAACCGATACCGTCGGGGCGCATTTGTCGCAGCGTCGGTGAAATCCTCGAGTACCGCGATGAAATGGAATCCCGGCGCGACGATCTCCCCTACGAAATCGACGGCCTGGTCGTGAAAGTAAACAATACCGAGCTGCAACGGCGCCTGGGCGAGATCGCGCGCTCGCCACGCTGGGCCATCGCCTACAAATTCAAACCGCGTCAGGCAACCACGCGGATCATCGACATCCAGCCCCAGGTAGGCCGCACCGGCACCCTCACGCCGGTAGCGAGCCTCGAACCCGTGCCCATCGGCGGCGTGACGGTGAAAAGCGCATCGTTGCATAATATGGACGAAATCGAACGGAAAGATATTCGTATCGGCGACGCCGTCGTCGTCGAGCGCGCCGGCGATGTGATTCCCTATGTCGTTCAGGTCGTCGAAAGCGGTCGCACCGGCGGCGAGCGAAAATTCGCTATGCCGGAGCGCTGCCCGGTCTGCGGCTCCGCCGTCTACCGGGAAGAAGGAGAGGCGGCCTATCGCTGCATCGGCATCTCCTGTCCGGCGAAACTCAAAGAGAGCCTCAAGTTCTTCGGCTCCCGCGGCGCCCTGGACATCGAAGGGCTGGGAGAAAAGCTCATCGACCAACTGGTGGAACGGGGGCTGGTCCACGACATCGCCGATCTTTATAGTTTGACCAAGGCGGAACTCGCTGGGTTAGAGCGCATGGCGGAAAAATCGGCGCAAAATCTATTGGATGCCTTGGAACGGAGCAAAGCCGCAACCTTGCCGCGTTGTTTGACGGCGTTGGGCATCCGTCACGTGGGCGAGGCAACCGCCAAGCAGCTAGCCGATCACTTTGGCGACTTGACTTCGATCATGACAGCCTCGGATGAGCAACTGACGGAAGTCAGGGAAATCGGGCCACAGGTGGCGAAAAGTATCGCACAGTTTTTCGCGCAGGACGCGAACCGCAGAGTGATCGAAAAATTGCGCGGCGCGGGTCTCAGCTTCAAGAGCGAACCGAAGAAAGAAGGGAGACTCACTGGAAATATATTTGTTCTCACCGGCGGTTTAGAAAGCATGTCGAGGGTGGAAGCGCAAAAACGCATCGAAGCGCTAGGTGGCCGGGTCTCGTCCAGTGTCAGCCGCAACACGACGTATGTCGTCGCCGGCTCGGAGGCGGGGTCCAAACTCAAAAAGGCTCAGGAACTGGGCGTCCGCATTCTCGACGAGACCGGGTTGCTTAAACTCCTCGAATCCTAAATTATTGAACCCGGATCCCGCGTTTATTAAGGAGTCCACAATTGAGTAACCAAACAGCGACCGAGGGGTTGAGACCTGGAGAGCGCGGGCACAGGAGCGCAAAGGTTGTTTTCAGGCGCCCTGCCGGCGGGCATTTCCACCTATGGAGAGGACGGGGTGGTGGCCGGCAAGGCAGAGAACCATTGACCGCGATCGGAAGGGCTCGCCTCTCGGTCGCACACTAGCGACATAGTCTCTAAATAACGAACTCATTAGTA